>JAJDOK010000099.1 GCA_022340185.1 Salaquimonas sp.
CAGCCGGCGCGCGGCGTGGCGGCCGGCATCGCGGCCCTAAAAGATGCAGCCGCCGAGGAAGGTGCCCTCCAGCGCGTTGTAGCCGTGATAGCCGCCGCCGCCGAAGCCGGCCACTTCGCCTGCAGCATAAAGACCCGGCACCGGCTCGCCACCGGCCCTGAGCACTTGCGAATCAAGATTGGTCTCGATGCCGCCCAGCGTCTTGCGCGTCAGGATGTTGAGCTTGACCGCGATCAGCGGCCCGTTGGCCGGATCGAGAATCTTGTGCGGTTTGGCGGTGCGGATCAGCTTGTCGCCCAGATAGTTGCGCGCGCCGTTGAGCGCGATCACCTGCGCGTCCTTGGAGAACGGATGGTCGATCTCGCGGTCGCGTGCCTCGATCTGTGCACGCAGATGATCGGTGTCGAGAAGCCTGTCCTCGGTCAGTGCGTTCATGCCCGCGACCAGTTCGCCGAAATCGGTCGCGACGACGAAATCGGCACCCTTTTGCTTGAACGCCTCCACCGGCGGCGGCGCACCGGCCCCGCGCCGGCTTTTGAGCACCTTGAGCCAGCTCTTCGAGGTGAAATCCGGGTTCTGCTCCGACCCCGACAGCGCGAATTCCTTCTTGATGATCTTCTGGGTCAGTACGAACCACGACCAGTCGTAACCGGTCGCAAGGATGTGCTTCAGCGTCGCCAGCGTATCGAAGCCCGGCAGACAGGGTGCCGGCAGGCGATTTCCCCGCGCGTCGAACCACAGCGATGACGGCCCGGGCAGGATGCGGATGCCGTGTTCCGGCCAGATCGGGTCCCAGTTCCGCACCCCCTCCGTATAGTGCCACATCCGGTCCTCGTTGATCAGCGAGGCGCCGGCGACCCGCGAAATCTCCAGCATGCGCCCGTCGACATGATGCGGCACGCCGGCCACCATGAACTTCGGCGCCGGGCCGAGCCGTTCGGCCGGCCATTTCCTGCGTACCAGGTCGAGATCGCCGCCGATGCCGCCCGAAGTTACGATCACCGCATTCGCCGCCAGTTCGAAATCACCGACGACATCGCGCGAACTCTGCTGCCCGCGCTCCACGGTGGAAGGCGCCAGCAGCTCGCCGGCGACGCCGGTTACCGCACCATTGGTGGTGACCAGCTTCGAGACGCGATGGCGGAACTTCAATTCGATCAGGCCCTGCTTGGCCGCTTCCTGAACCCGCTTGACGAAGGGTTCGATGATGCCCGGCCCCGTGCCCCAGGTGATGTGGAAGCGCGGCACGGAATTGCCGTGCCCGGTCGCAAGCCAGCCGCCGCGCTCGGCCCAGCCGACAACGGGGAACCAGCGCAGGCCTATTCCATGGAGCCACGGCCGCATTTCGCCGGCGGCAAAATCGACATAGGCCTCAGCCCACTTGCGCGGCCAGTGATCCTCGTCGCGGTCGAATCCCGCCGATCCGAACCAGTCCTGCAGTGCCAGTTCGCGGCTGTCGCGGATCTTGAACCGCCGCTGTTCGGGTGTGTCGACCATGAACAGTCCGCCCAGCGACCAGAATGCCTGGCCGCCCAGCGAGTTCTCGCCTTCCTGGTCAAGCAGGATGGTCTTCTTGCCGCGGTCGGCGAGCTCGCAGACCGCGACCAGTCCAGCCAGTCCGCCACCGACAATAATGACATCGGCCATTTCGGCCATGCTTGCCCTCCATTGCTGCCAGACATCAAGTCTACAGCCGCCCGTTTAGCGCTCCGTCAGCTTCAGTTCGATGCGGCGGTTCTTGGCGCGCGCTTCCTCGGTTTCGCCCTGTTCGATCGGCTGGAACTCGCCGAAGCCGGCCGCCACCAGCCGCGAGGGCGGCACGCCCTGGGAGATGAAATATTTCACCACCGCCAGCGCCCTGGCCTGGCTCAACTCCCAATTGTCCTTGAACTGTCCGGTGCCGGACAGCGGCACGTCGTCGGTATGGCCGTCAACGCGCAGCACCCACTGGATTTCGTCGGGAATTTCCTTCGCCAATTGCAGCAGCGCTTCGGCAACCTTGTGCATTTCCTCCTTGCCGCTGTCGTTGAGCTCCGCCGAACCGGACGAAAACAGCACTTCCGACTGGAAGACGAAGCGGTCGCCGACGATGCGGATATCTGGCCGGTCGGACAGGATTTCACGCAATCGTCCGAAGAAGTCCGAACGGTATCGGTTGAGTTCCTGCACGCGCTGCGCCAGCGCCACATTGAGCCTTCTTCCCAGATCGGCGATCTTGGTCTGGCTTTCGCGGTCGCGGCTTTCCGAAGCTTCCAGCACGTCTTCCAGCGCGGCGATCTGCCGGCGCAATGCCGAAATCTGCTGGTTGAGCAGTTCCACCTGTGACAGGGCGCGTTGCGAAATCTGCTTCTGGGAGTCGAGTTGGCCCGACAGCACGCCGATCTTGGCTTGCTGCTCGGCGTTCGCACCGCTGCCGGAATTGAGCAGGTCTTCCAGCCGCGAGCGCTCCTTTTCCGATTCGTTCAGCGAAGCCTGCATGGACGCTAGGCTGTCCTCGATGTCCTGGCGGTTGGTGCGCTCCAGCGCCAGCAGATTGGTCAGTTCGTTGATCTGGTCGTTGAGCCGGTTCAGCACGGCATCCTTGCCGGTGATCTCCTGGCTCAAGAGGAACTGCGCCAGCACGAAGACCGACAGCAGGAACATGATGGCGAGCAGCAGCGTCGACAAGGCATCGACGAAGCCGGGCCAGTAGTCGACCCGATCGCGCATCCGCCTCGTTCTGCCGAGCGCCATTGACGCTTATCCCTTCGACGCGCGGTCGAAGAAATGATTGACCCGCTTGAGCAGGTCCGCCATCTGCTTCTGCTGCTCTTCCTGGCGGGCAAGCTGCTCGCGCATGATCTGCTGGTCGTTGCGCAAATGCTGCACGAGACCCTGCACGCCCTCGGCCAGTGTCGCCATCGCCGCAGTCGCTCGTTGGCTGCCACCGCCGCCGCCACCCTGCTGCAGGCTGGTCGTGAGCTGTTCCAGATGGGCGCGAATCTCTTCCGCCGTACCGCCGACCGCACCGCTGGCCGCCGCGATCTCCACGCCCATAGTGGTGACCGAGGACAGCCAGTTTTCCAGTTCGGTGTAGAAGCGGTTCTGCGCGCGCCCCGCCTGCAAATCGAGGAAACCGAGCACCAGCGAACCGGAAAGGCCGAACAGCGAGGACGAGAAAGCCGTGCCCATGCCGTCGAGCGGCGAGCGCAACCCTGCCTTCAGCGCGTCGAGCACGTCATTGGCGTCGCCCGAGCGCGGGTCGAGCGACTGGATCGTGTCGCCGATCGAACCGATGGTCTGCAGCAATCCCCAGAAGGTGCCAAGCAGGCCGAGGAAGACCAGCAGGCCGATGAGATAGCGCGACAGTTCGCGCGATTCATCGAGCCTCGTGCCGATCGAATCGAGGATGGAACGCATCGACCCGGTCGTCAGCGACATCTCGCGCCCGGACTGGCCGAGCAGCGCCTTCATCGGCGCCAGCAGCACCGGTTCGCGCCCCGTGTCGAGATCGGCGTTGCCTTCGCGGAAGGAATTGACCCAAGCGACTTCCGGCATCAGGCGGATCACCTGGATCAGCGCCAGCAGGATACCGACGGCGAGCACGAAAAGAATCAGCCCGTTCAGTCCCGGATTGGTCACGAAGGCCGCGTGGATCTGACGGTAGAGGATGGCTCCGACGAAGCCGACTATGATCAGGAAAATGACCATCGACAGTAGAAAGACCCGCGGGCTGGACAATCTGTGCGCGTCGTATGACTTGGCCAAAAAAAACCTCCTCATGGGTTCGCCCGCGACGGAACCTGATCCCGTCCGCCGCAAAAGGCGAAACCGATAAGACAATACCGATTTGACGAAATTATACGCGCCACGACGCGATTGGAACCGCTATTCTTGTACCATGCGATGAGATCATGCCGCCAGCCGGCGGCGTTGACGCTCTCAACCAGCCTTGGCGAGCAGGTCGATGAGCGTGCGATGCACCGTCTCGTTGCCGGCACAGATCTGACCGCTTTCGAGCATTGTGGCACCACCGGTCAGATCGGAAACATAGCCGCCCGCCTCGCGGACCATGAGAATGCCCGCGGCGATATCCCAGGCGGAGAGATTCTGTTCCCAGAAGCCGTCGAGCCGGCCGGCTGCGATATAGGCGAGATCGAGCGCGGCTGCCCCCATGCGCCTGATGCCGGAGACTTCCCGCATCACCAGACGCATTTCTTCCAGGAACTTGCCGTGATTGCCCCTGCCAAGATGCGGAATGCCGGTGCCGATGACGCACTGGGACAGTTCACGCCTGCCCGCGACCCGTAGGCGCCGGTCGTTGAGAAAGGCGCCCTGCCCGCGTTCGGCCGTGTAAAGCTCGTCCATCGCCGGATTGTAGATGACGCCGGCCACGATCTGGCCCTCGCGTTCGAGCGCGATCGAAATGGCGAAGATCGGAATGCCGTGCAGGAAATTGGTCGTGCCGTCGAGCGGATCGACGATCCAGCGATGCTGCTTGTCCCGCCCCTCGATCGTGCCGCTTTCCTCCATCAACAGACCGTAATCGGGACGCGCACGCTGCAATTCGGTACGGATGACATCCTCGGCGCGCCGGTCGGCCGAGGAGACGAAATCGCCCGGCCCCTTCATCGAGACCTGCAGGTTCTGCACCTCGCCGAAATCGCGCGACAGGCCGCGTCCCGCCTTCATGGCGGCAGCGACCATCACGTTGAGCAGTGCCGAGCGCGCCATGAATTAAGCTGTCCGTCAGTCGGCTCGGCGCAGATAGGTGACTTCGTTGGTGTCGACGACGATGCGCTCGCCCGCCTCGATAAAGGGCGGCACCATGACACGCACGCCGTTTTCCATGACCGCCGGCTTGTAGGAGGATGCAGCCGTCTGCCCCTTGACCACGGGATCGGCCTCGGCGACCTCGAGCGTCACCTGGTCGGGCAGCGCGATGCCGATCGGCTTGTCCTCGTGCAATTCGACGGTCACCGTCATGCCGTCCTGCAGGAAGGCGGCGCGTTCACCGACGAAATCCTTCTGCAACTGCAATTGCTCATAGGTCTCCAGATCCATGAACACGAGTGCGTCACCCTCTTCGTAGAGAAACTGGAAATCCTTCTGCTCAAGCCGCACCCGCTCCACCGAGTCGGCGGAACGGAAGCGTTCGTTGAGTTTGGAGCCATTGATCAGATTCTTCAGTTCGACCTGCGCGAAGGCCCCGCCCTTGCCGGGCTTGACGTGCTGGGTCTTTACCGCCACCCAGATACTGCCCTGATGCTCGATTACATTGCCGGGCTTGATTTCATTGCCATTGATCTTCATGGGCCGTCGCTCTTCGTGCCGAAACTGTCCGATGATTGAATTCGGTGCCGCCGTCCGTCGGACATGACCTCGCGGCCAGCCGGAACGCACCGGCGCGTCTCTTGACCACACTTCCGATTTCGAAACAAGCCCTGCTCAGCCCGACGGCCAGCGCTTGACCGCTTCCAGCGCCTTTTCGCGATCCGCGTCGTCAAGCTTCGCAACGAAGGTATTGAGCCATTGGTCATCCAGCCCCTGGCGCCGCGCCAGCATATGCCATTTCGCCGCCTCGACGTTGTCGGGCGCCGTGCCGATGCCGAGCGCCAGCATTTTGGCAAGCCGGTTCTGGGCAATGGCATTGCCGCTTTGCGCGGCAAGCGACATCCAGCTGAAGGCAGCCTTCTCGTCCTTTGCGCCGCCCCGCCCGTTGGCAAGCCAGATACCGAGTTCGACCTGCGCCACGCGCAGCCCTCCCCGTGCCGCCTTCGCCATCCACAACCGCGCCTGCACATCATCTTTTTCGACACCGAGACCGTCGCCATAGGCTTGCGCCAGCGCGTAGTCGGCGTCGGGCACACCTGCCTCGGCAGCGGCACGGAAATGCGGCAGCGCCTCCTGAAAGCCGGCGGCACCCGGCTTTTCGGAAAGCATCAATTGACCGAGATTGAACTGCGCAGCCGCCAGTCCGGCATCCGCCGCCTTTTCCATGTAAAGGCGTCCCTGTTTGACGTCCTTTGCGACATCGCGCCCCGTCAGAAGCTTCATCGCATAAGCGAACTGCGCCTGCGCGTTGCCGTCCTTGGCCGCGATACCGTACCAGGCCGCCGCCTCCTTGCCGTCGCGCGGAATGCCCAGGCCCTTGTCGTAGATTTCCGCAATCAGCGTTTGCGCCGCACTGTCGCCGGCATCGGCGCGCTTCAATGCCAGTTCGAATGCGGTCAGGTAATAGCCGCGCTGAAAGGCGCCATAGGCGTAATCGGCGCGCGGATCGAAGGCGGCGATTTCCGACAGGCTGAGCCTGGCCGGTTTGGGAGCAGGTGCCGGAAGTGTCGGCCTGTTCTCCTCAACCGGTTTCTCCTTTGCTGCAGCATGAGCCACAACAGCCAGGAAAACCGCCACGGCAGTGTGCAGGGCAAGGTTCAGAGCAAGATTCATGCTGGCCGGGCGCCACCGATCTTTCATGGCATGGCCTGTCTCATTGGCCTGTCGAAAGCAGGCTGTTCTCGTCGATCAGCCGATTGGCTTCGCGCACGGCTGCCTGTGGCCCATCGGTGCAGGCGTAGACGGCAAGTCCGAGCGCCACGAATTCTGCGCCGCTCGCCACGCATTCCACCACGCTTTCGACCGCACTGCCGCCCATCACGACACAGGGAATTTCGATCATGCCCGACCACCACTCCGCCAGGGCCAGGTTCTTTGGATGCGGCTGCGGCCGGATATCGCCGTCAAGTCTACCGAAGAACACGAAATCGGGATTGCACTCGCCGAGTTCGAGCGCGCGGTGCCGGTCGCGCGCATCCCCACAGCCTACGATTTTGTGTGGCGAAAACCGGGCGACGACATCCTTCAACTCCCTGTCGGGACGGTTGAGAAAAACGCCGTCCGCACCTGCTCGCCCCATGACCTGCGTATCGTCGACGACGAGCGCCGCCGCACCTGCCTCCTGGGCCAAGGGCACAAGGGCCTGGCAATGGGCAAGATAGCTTGCAGGGTCCATGTCGCCACGCGCCAGGATGACGCTCGCCACGTCACCGCCCGAAAGGGCGGCCTTCAAATGCGTGGTGGCGTCTTCCATCGGCGGCGTCACCAGAACGAGCCGGCAGCGCTCCGGTTCGTCCTCAGGCATGTCCTGGCTCATTCCCGTTCGTTTCCTTTTTTGCGCCCGCCACCTTCAGCATCGCACCGATGGCGGCAAGGCAAAGGGCTGTCAAGCAGCGCGCTTCAAGAGAGGCTCGCTTTTTTTCCGCCGCTGCGTTAGGGCCATCCATCCGAAAGAATTTCAACCGTCCACATGTCCCCTGATATCCTGTTTATCGCTGTCGCCATTCCTGCCGTCTTGCTGACCGGCCTGTCGAAGGGCGGTTTCGGTGGCGGCATGGGCATGCTAGCGACACCCTTGCTGGCAATTACCACCTCCCCGATCCGTGCGGCGGCGATCATGCTGCCCATCCTCGTCCTGATGGATATCGTTGCGCTGATTTCCTATCGCGGCCGAGTCAACTGGCATGTGATCTGGCAGATGATCCCGGGGGCGCTTGTCGGTATCGGCATTGGCTGGGCAACGGCGCTCTATGTTGACGAAAATGTCTTTCGCATCATGGTCGGCCTGATCGCGGTCATTTTCGCGGTAAACCAGTTCGTTGCTGACCGGTTGAACCGCGCGGCGGCCCGCGAAAGCCTGGTCCGCGCCAACTTCTGGAGCACCATCGCCGGCTACACCTCCTTCGTGGCCCATGCCGGCGGCCCGCCCTTCAACGCCTACGCCCTGCCGCTGAAACTGGACAAGCTGATCTTCGCCGGCACCAGCGTCGTGTTTTTCGCCATCGTCAATGCGGTCAAGCTGGTGCCCTATCTGGCGCTCGGCCAGTTCAGCTCCGAAAACCTGCATATTTCGGCGCTGCTGATGCCGGTCGCCATCATCGGCGTTCTGTTCGGGGTCTGGGCGGTGCACCGCGTCTCGCAGGCGATCTTCTACAACATCACCTACGCGGCGATGCTCGTCATCGGCATCAAGCTGCTCTACGACGGGATAATAGTGTTGGCGTAACGCGCAACGAGAGGGAGCATGGAACCTCCCCCCTGCGTGGCAGCGCAAGCATTCGAGCATTCGAATGCGACAGCGCGTGAACGCTCGACCGGTCGAAGACCGGGCGAAAGTTAATTAGTGCAACGTATCGCTGCGCTTCAATTCCGATATGCGGTCCTTGATCTGCAGTTTGAGGCGTTTGAGTTGGGCGATTTCCACATCGTCGGAGCTGGGGTGCGACAGGACTTCGTCCAACTGTGCCTCCAACTCGCGATGGCGCTGCTCGAGCTGCTCGATATGGGAATCGACTGCCATGTTTGCCTCCTTTGCTTGACGTTCAATCGGGAAGGATTGCCCTGTAATTGGACCACAGAATGGCGGGTGTGTCGAACGGTGCCGGCTGCGAATCGCGCTATTTGGCTAACTATTGGCAAATGCTGGCCATTTTGGCGCCAGAGTTGTGAACGAATGTAAAAAAAGATGTGAATGGCGAGGCCCGAAACAGCCCTTTCAATGCATGATCCGATGATTCGCGCGGGCAAGAGCGAAACGCAAGACGACTTGTCTCGGCGTCCTCCTCGTCTTAACGTCACCGCACCCTGGAAAACAGGGGAAAGGCCGGTTTGCGCGGACCGAACCGGTGTCGGGGAACAAACCGTCCGCCAGTGATAAAGCGCGGCGCATGTCGGATGATCAGGAACAGGCGGAACTGCGGGTAAAGCTCGCGCGGCTGGAACTCGAACACGAGGATTACGACCACGCCATTGATGCCATGGTCAATCAGGGCGTTGACGCACTGCGCATCCAGCGCTTCAAGAAGAAGAAACTGGCGTTGAAAGACGAGATCACCAAACTGCATGCCCGCATCATTCCCGACATCATCGCCTGAGGCTTTCCTTGCGATGGCGCTTCCCAGTCGGTATGGAACGCGCTTTCTTTTCCGCCGATCCGGATATGACCGATGAGCAAAGCCGAAATCGCCATCATCATGGGCAGCCAGTCCGACTGGGCGACCATGAAGCACGCCGCCGAGATGCTCGATGCGCTGGGCATCGCCCATGACGCACGCATCGTCTCGGCCCACCGCACGCCCGAGCGGCTCTATGCCTTTGCCAGTGGTGCGAAAGACGAGGGCTTCAAGGTCATCATCGCCGGCGCCGGCGGTGCAGCACACCTGCCCGGCATGGTCGCTGCCCTGACGCCGCTGCCGGTCTTCGGCGTGCCGGTGCAGTCGAAGGCGCTTTCCGGCCAGGACAGTCTGCTGTCGATCGTGCAGATGCCGGCCGGCATTCCTGTCGGTACGCTCGCCATCGGCGAGGCGGGCGCCAAAAACGCCGCATTGCTGGCCGCCGCCGTGCTGGCGCTCGGCGATGAAGAGATTGCTGTAAGGCTCGATGCCTGGCGCAAGGCAAACACCGATTCGGTGGCACTCCGCCCCGATATGGCGGGCTGACCCGGTGACAAACGAGTTTTCCGGCGTGCTCCAACCCGGCGCAACGATCGGCGTTCTTGGCGGCGGCCAGCTTGGCCGCATGCTGGCTGTCGCCGCTGCGCGGCTGGGTTTTCATACCATGATCTATGACCCCGGCAGGAATTGCCCGGCCGCGCAGGTGGCCAACCGGCATATCGCCACCCCCTGGGACGATAACGAAGCCCTCGACGACTTCGCCAACGCTTGCGACGTCGTCACCTATGAATTCGAAAACGTGCCGGCCGAAACCACCGAACGCATCGCCGTGGCCGTGCCGGTATGTCCGGGTACGAAAGCGCTTGCTGTCGCACAGGACAGGCTGATGGAAAAAAGTTTTGTCCGCGGTCTCGGCATTGCTACAGCGCCTTTCGGCCAAGTCGACGACGAGGCTTCCTTGCGCGCCGCGCTCGCCGATCCGATGACCGCCAATGGCGCAATCCTGAAGACCCGCCGCCTCGGCTATGACGGCAAGGGCCAGCTTCGGTTGAAAGCCGGTGACGACGCGGTGGCGGCATGGGCCGAAATGGCAGGCGCGCCCTGCATTTTGGAAGGCTTCGTCGATTTCGAACTGGAGATTTCCGTGGTCGCCGCACGCGGACGGAACGGCAGTTTTCGGGCTTTCGATCCGGCACACAACATCCATCGCGACGGCATTCTGCGCACCTCGATCGTGCCCGCGCCGGTCTCCGCCGACATCGCCGAGGAGGCGAAGCGGATCGCCCGCATGATCATGGACGGGCTCGACTATTGTGGCGTGATGGGCGTCGAATGTTTCGTGACCCGTGACGATGAGGTGCTGGTCAACGAGATCGCGCCGCGCGTCCACAATTCCGGCCACTGGACGGAAGCCGCCTGCCTGATCTCGCAGTTCGAGCAGCACATTCGCGCCATTGCCGGTCTGCCGCTCGGTGATCCCGCTCGCCATAGCGACTGCGTGATGGAGAACCTGATCGGCGACGATGTCGACAGGGTCCCGACCCTTCTCGAGGACGGCAACTGCCTCGTCCATCTCTACGGCAAGGCCGAGACGCGGCCCGGCCGCAAGATGGGTCATGTCACATGGCTTGCCCCGCCGGGACGGCAGGCGGGCTGAAAAAACCGCACGAAACGGCGCTATTCTTGCGTTTCGGCCCGGCCGCGCCTGTGGACAAACAGGACGTGTTTTGCTATGGAGCGCGCCATCTGGCGATGTGGCCCGTCGCGAGAAAGGTTTGTTTTTCCTCAAATCGTGTCCCTTCCTGCCGCATTCCAGCGACCGGATGAACATGATGCGGCAACGGGCATGATCACCTCGCCGTTTCCCCGTCGCGCTGATTTTGGTGCGTGGGAGACCGGAAGAAACGGGACAAGGCCCGGCTCAAAGGAACAAGGAACGACACGTGCAGGTACTCGTACGCGACAACAATGTTGACCAGGCGCTGCGTGCGCTGAAAAAGAAGCTTCAGCGCGAAGGCGTCTTCCGCGAGATGAAGCTGCGGAACTTTTACGAAAAGCCCTCGGAAAAGCGCGCCCGCGAAAAGGCTGAAGCCATTCGCCGCGCCCGCAAACTGGCACGCAAGCGCGCCCAGCGCGAAGGCCTGCTTCCCAGCAAGGGCCGCAGCCGCTAATTCGGCGAACTGCGACGGGGCCGTTTTTTGGCCCCTATTCCCGGTTAGCCCGACCGGGACCGTCATAGTCGGCGATTCACGCGATCATGGCTTGTAATACCGGACGCGCCGTTGCGGGCGCGCCGGATGATGCGGCAGCAATCGCGCCGAATGAAAGAGCGGGCACTTTCTTGGCGACTGATTTCAAATCCCGGAACATTCTCGCCATTGCGATCCTGGCTGTTGGCGTATCGGCTTGCCAGCCGACGACCGTCACCGATTCCGTCAAGATCGACCCTGCACAGGGTTCCAACTCCAACATCTCCTCGCTCACCGCCGTCGTCGAGAAGAATCCCGGCTCCGCCGAGGCATACAATGTGCGCGGCACCGCCTACGGCACGGCCGGCCGCAACCGCGAGGCGCTGGCCGACTTCACCAAGGCCATTCAGCTCAATCCCAAATTCTACAAGGCCTATGCCAACCGCGCCCTCGTCTATCGCGCCATGGGCGATCCCGTGAACGCGATCAACGACTACACCGCCGCGCTGAAGATCAATTCGCAATATGACGAAGCCTATATCGGACGCGGCAATGTCTATCGCCTCGCCGGCAAGGATGAGCAGGCCTTCCGCGATTTCGAGCGCGCCATCCGCATCGGCACGACCAATCCGCGTGCCTATCATTCGCGCGGCCTGATCTACCAGAAGCAGGGCAAGCACAATCAGGCGATCGAGGATTTTTCGACGGCCATCTCGCTGCAGCCCGACGCCGCCGCGCCCTACAACAGCCGGGGCGTTTCCTATCTTGCGCTGGGCAATCTCGACAATGCGCTGGAGGACATCAACCACGCACTCAGGGTTGACGACAAATCCGCCGAGGCCTGGGCCAACCAGGCGCTGGTCTATGAAAAGAAGGGCGACAACAAGCGCGCCTTCAAGTCCTATGCCCGCGCCTACAACCTCGATCCGAGCTTCACTCTCGCCCGCGACGGCATGAACCGGACACGGGGGTAGCACCGTAGCCCCAACGATTTCCCCCGTCATGCTCGGGCTTGTCCCGGGCATCCAGTGAATCACGGAAATTCAGGGATTCGTCAGATCCTCGGCACAGGGCCGAGGATGGCGGCGTTGGAGCCTTATCCCGCCAGGCTGCACAGCCGCGTCCGGCCGTACGCGAAAACACGCAGAAAAAACATTGGCTGCGATTACGGCCGGAGCTGCAGTATTCCGCCTGTCGACAGTGTCTTTCCTCAGTCTATCGCCTTGACGATCGATTCCACCATCTTCTTGGCGTCGCCGAACAGCATCATCGTATTGGGCTTGTAGAACAGCGTGTTGTCGATGCCGGCATAGCCGGACGCCAGCGAGCGCTTGACGAACAGGCAGGTCTTGGCCTTGTCGACATCGAGGATCGGCATGCCGTAGATCGGCGAGGACGGATCGTCGCGCGCGGCCGGATTGGTCACGTCATTGGCGCCGATGACGAAGGCGACATCGGCCTGGGCGAACTCCGAATTGATGTCCTCCAGTTCGAAGACCTCGTCATAGGGGACATTGGCTTCAGCCAGCAGCACGTTCATGTGCCCGGGCATGCGCCCTGCCACCGGATGGATGGCGTATTTGACCTCGACACCTTCCGCCTTGAGTTTGTCGGCCATTTCCCTGAGCGCATGCTGCGCTTGCGCCACCGCCATGCCGTAACCCGGCACGATGATCACCTTCGAAGCGTTCTTCATCAGGAAGGCGGCGTCATCGGCCGAGCCCTGCTTCACGGTCTTGTCGCTGTCGTCGACTCCGCCGGCCGCCGCCGTCTCGCCGCCAAAACCGCCGAGAATGACCGAGATGAAGGAGCGGTTCATGCCCTTGCACATGATGTAGGACAGGATCGCGCCCGACGAGCCGACCAGCGCACCGGTGATGATCAACGCCATGTTGGACAGCGTGAAGCCGATGCCCGCCGCCGCCCAGCCCGAATAGGAATTGAGCATGGACACAACCACCGGCATGTCAGCGCCGCCGATCGGCACGATGATCAGGATGCCGAGCAGGAAGGACAGCATCGTGATAATCCAGAACAGGAACTGGCTTTCGGTCTTGACGAACATCACGACGAGGATGACGAGCGCCGCCGCCAGCACGATGTTGATGAGATGGCGCGCCGGCAGCATGATCGGTTTGCCGCTCATGCGCCCGTCGAGCTTCAGGAAAGCGATGATCGAGCCGGAAAAGGTGATCGCGCCGATGGCAACACCGAGTGACATTTCGACCAGGCTCTGGCCGTGGATGGCACCGATTTCGCCAATGCCGAAGGAGGACGGCGCGTTGAGCGCGGCCGCCGCGACCATGACCGCCGCAAGGCCGACAAGGCTGTGGAATGCGGCGACGAGTTGCGGCATCGCCGTCATCGGGATGCGCCGGGCAACATAGGCGCCGAAGCCGCCGCCGATGGCGAGCCCCGCCGCGATCAGTATCCAGCGCCCGAAGCTCGGGCTTGCCAGGAACAGCGTCGTCAGGATCGCGATCGCCATGCCGGTCATGCCGTAGAGATTGCCCCGGCGCGCGGTCTCCGGATTCGACAGGCCGCGCAGCGCCAGGATGAACAGGACGCCGGAAGCCAGATAAAGCAGTGCGGTGATGTCGTGCATGCCGTTCCCCGAACCCTATCGCTGCTTTTTCTTGTACATAGCCAGCATGCGCTGGGTGACGAGGAAGCCGCCGAAGATGTTGACCGAAGCGAGCGTCAGCGCCAGGAAGCCGAAGACGGTTGCGCCGAAGCCGGCCGCCGACATGCCGACGGCGAGCAGCGCGCCAACCACAATCACCGAGGAGATGGCGTTGGTGACGCTCATCAGCGGCGTATGCAGCGCCGGCGTCACCGACCACACCACGTAATAGCCGACGAAAATCGCCAGCACGAAGATCGCGAACTGGAAGACGAAGGGATCAACCGCCCCGCCGCTTGCGCCGTGCACCAGTGCACCTGCGGCGCTGCCCGCATCGGTCTCGGCGGCGCGCGCCGCTTCCTTCGCCCAGGTTTCGGCGGTTTGTGCGGCCGACTGCGCCTTTTCCGCGAATGCCCTGGCCTTCTCGGCGTAGACCTCGGCGCCGCGCACCGCGGTTCCCACTGCGTCGCTCATTGCGCCTCTCCTTCATTCTTCGCGATATCCGCCTCGTCTACCGCCTCGTCTACCGATTGAGCCGCCTGCCCGGCGTCGGCCTCGCTTTCCGGCTTTTCCTCTTCGGTCGGCTTTTCTTCCACTGCAGCCGGCGCTTCGCCGGCGAAGGCCGGATGGACGACCGCACCGCCGCGCGTCAGCAACGTCGCCTTGACCAGCTCGTCGTCCCAGTTGACTGCGAGTGTCTTCGCTTCCTTGTCGACCATCGTCTCCAGGAAGGAGAGGAGATTGCGTGCGTAAAGCAGCGATGCGGTCGCCGCGATCCGGCCCGCCATGTTGAGATGGCCGACAATGGCGACGTCGCCGACGCGCGCGATCTCGTCCGCCACCGCGCCTTCCACATTGCCGCCGCGTTCGACCGCCAGATCGACGATCACCGAACCGGGCGCCATCGAGGTGATCATTTCCTTCGACACCAGACGCGGCGCAGGCCGACCCGGGATCAGCGCCGTGGTAATGACGATATCCTGCTTGGCGATATGGCCGGCGACGAGTTCGGCCTGCGCCTTCTGTTCCTCCGGCGTCAATTCGCGGGCATAGCCGCCGCTGCCCGAGGCATCCTTCAGCGCATCGGTCATGATGAATTTCGCGCCCAGCGATTCGACCTGTTCGCCCGCCGCCGCGCGCACATCGGTAGCGGTGACAATGGCGCCAAGCCGGCGCGCGGTTGCGATCGCCTGCAGACCTGCGACGCCCGCGCCCATGACGAAGACCTTCGCCGCAGGAACCGTGCCAGCCGCCGTCATCATCATCGGCAAGGCCCGATCATAGACCGACGCCGCCTCGATCACCGCCTGGTAACCGGCGAGATTCGCCTGGCTCGACAGAACGTCCATGACCTGAGCGCGCGTGATGCGCGGCATGAATTCCATGGCGAAGGCGCAAAGCCCGGCCTTGGCCAACGCCTCGACCGCGTCCTCATGGCCGTAGGGGTCCATCATGGCGAGGACGAGCGCATCCTTCCTGCAGGCTTTCGCTTCCTCGGTCGACGGCCGGCGGACCCTGAGCACGACATCGGCGTCACCGGCGTCCTTTGCAGCGCCGATATTCGCGCCGGCTGCTTCATAGGCACTGTCGGGGATACGCGAGGCCGCACCTGCGCCAGCCTCCACCGTCACCTCGAAGCCGAGGCCGGCGAGCTTCTTCACCGTTTCGGGCGAAGCGGCGACGCGCGTTTCGATGGGGTCGCTTTCGCGCGGCACGAAAAGTTTCATCCCCTACCTCCGATATGGGACATCTGCACCCGTCGCCCAGCGACAGGCCTCAGAGACAATGGCAGGATCGTATCCGCCATATCATGTTCAACATCGCGGGCGCGACCGGCGCGCCTCGTGTGTCGCCGATCCTAGAAAAGGAAATAGGCGATAACGCCCAGAACGATCAGAACCAGAAAGAAACCGACCAGACCCATGCCGCCCACCGTCGAGGCGGCAAGTGCGATCAGGATGTCGGCGACAGCGATGACGCCCCATTTGGTCAGCCACAGGAAGTTCTCATAGGTGCGCTCGTGCTCGATATAGTCCATTGCCGGCACATCTTGTTCGTTCTTCGCGGCTTTAGCCATGCCCGTCTCCCAACCGATAGGATTTTTCAGAAAGTGGAGATACACAAAGCAGAAGCGCCCGGCAACCGCTCACGCGCGATTGCACCCATGTGTCGCGGCAAATCCACATCGCGTCAGAACGATACTGCCCGATTCAGTGCAAGCCACCGCCCCGCGTCGGGCATGAAGTCTCTCAGATTCTTCTAAGCGTAAACGGTTTGCCGCCAGCATCCTTGCAGTTCAGCACGTTAAGGCTGGGTCGCGCGCATTGCGCGCTGTTCTGCTGGCCGGTGATGTTGCTCGTCCAGCTGAGTTGAACCTGTTGGGCCGACAGCACGATGTAGTTGCCCTGCGAGATGATGTTGCCGGTATCATTGGCCGTCGTCTTGAATACGCCATTGTCGAAAATGGCTGCGTACCCCCCCGTATCGGGCGACCATCGACCGGCAAGCCCACCGCCGCCGGCCAGCGGATCGACCTTGGCCGTCTGACAGCCGGTGACCGTCGCCATCAACCCGGCCAGCAATCCGCATGCCGCAATGTACCTCCGGGCGCTCCCGTTCTCGATACGCATGGATTCCTTCTCCCCTCGTCAATTCATGCCTTGCCGGTTTCCTCGATGCGCTCGATCTCCTCGATCAGCCCCTCGATCACCGCCAGCCCCTTGCTCCAGAAGGCGGGATCGGATGCATCCAGTCCGAAAGGCGCCAGAAGCTCGCGATGGTGCTTCGTTCCGCCCGCCTTGAGCATCTCGAAATAGCGCTCCTGAAAGCCGCTCTCGGCGCTCTGGTAGACCGCATATAGGGAATTAACAAGGCAATCGCCGAACGCATAGGCATAGACATAGAAGGGCGAGTGGATGAAATGAGGGATGTACATCCAGTAGGCGCGGTAGCTGTCGTCGAAGGTGAAGGCGTCGCCCAGGCTTTCGCCCTGCACCTCCAGCCAGTACGCGCCGAGCTGGTCCTTGGTCAGTTCGCCATTGCGTCGCTCGCCATGCACCCTGCGCTCGAACAGAAAAAAGGCAATCTGGCGGATCACCGTATTGATCATGTCCTCGACCTTCTGGATCAGAAGCGCCCGGCGCTGCTGCGTGTCACCGCTCTGGTCCAGCATCCGGCGGAAGGTCAGCATTTCGCCGAAGACGCTTGCCGTTTCCGCCAGCGTCAGTGGCGTCTGCGCCATCAGCGCGCCCTGATCGGCCGCCAGCACCTGATGGACGCCGTGACCCAGTTCGTGCGCCAGCGTCATCACGTCACGCGGCCGGCCGAGATAGTTGAGCATCACGTAGGGGTGTACGCTCGGTACGGTCGGATGTGAAAACGCGCCCGGCGCCTTGCCCGGCCTGACCGGCGCGTCGATCCAGTTCCTGTCGAAAAACCGCCCGGCAATCTGCGACATTTCCGGCGAAAAGCTGTCATAGGCGTCGAGCACCGTCGAACGGGCCTCCTCCCACGAAAACAGCTTTTCCGGCATGTGCGGCAGGGGCGCATTGCGGTCCCAGTATTCCATCTTGTCGAGACCGAGCCAGCCGGCCTTCATGCGGTAATAGCGGTGCGAGATGCGCGGGAATGCCGCGTGCACGGCATCAACCAGCGCCTCGACCACTTCAGGCTCGACCCGGTTGGCTAGATGCCTCGAATCGGCAGGATCGTTAAAGCCGCGCCAGTCGTCGGAAATCTGCTTGTCCTTGGCGAGCGTATTGGTGATCAGCGTGAACACGCGGCCATTGGCGTCGAGCACGCGGCCGATTTCGCGGCCTGCTGCCTCGCGCCTTTCCCGCTCGCGATCCTGCATGAGGTCGAGCGCCTGTTCGATCGACATCTGCTTGCCGTCAACAGTGAAGCTGAGGCCGGTAAGCGTCTCGTCGAACAGCCTGTTCCACGCGGCCCTGCCGGTCACCGACTTCTCATGGAAAAGCTGCTCCAGCCTGTCGTCGAGCTGGTAGGGTTTTTCCATGCGCAGATCGGCGAGCCATGGCCTGTAGTGGCCGAGGGCGGCGAAAGCCGCCATCGCCTTGTCGAGCACCTTGTCGTCGAGCCGGTTCAGTTCCAGCGCGAAGAACAGCAGATGCGAACTTGCCGCCGTGATCTTTTCCTGTGCGTCGCCGTAGAATTTGGCGCGCACTGAATCGGACGTGTCGCCGGCATGCAGCAGGCCTGCATAGGACATGATCCGCCCCATGCGCTCCTCTATTGCCTCATAATCGGCAATCGCCGCACCGAGCCCGTCGGGATCGTCCTTCGCCAGCGCTTCGAGTCCGCCCTTGTAGCGCACTTCAAAGGCTTGCGAAGCTTCCGCACACCAGGCCAGATCCTCGCGAAAAGCAGCCGATTCCATGCCCGGATAAAGGTCGTCCAGATTCCATTCCGGCAAATCATTGCCGGCAGCACCAGTCGATTTCGCGTCAGCCTTGTTCATGAAACTCCCTTGGGGCCACTGCCCGATTGCGGCGCATGCGAGGTGTCGCATTCTGCCCGGCAAAACAAGCATTTCCGGCAATTCGATTCGATTTTAACGAATTCATCCAGAACTGGTTCAGCCTGACGTTTAAAGCGATGTTTAGGCGAATGGCCTAGAACAGTCCAGAAACGGGACACAATCATGGTCATCCGTCAAAAAGAAACCGAAAAGTGGTCTTCAAGCGCACTTGAGGCCTGTGGACCGAATGAACAGGGGCGCGGAAAACAGGCATGCCAGACACGATCCTGATTGTTGACGACGACCCGGTACAGCGGCGATTGCTGCAAGGTCAGGTGACCCGGATGGGTTATGATGCTCTCGTCGCTTCGACCGGGCGTGAGGCGCTCGACCTCGTCGTGCCCGGGGGATCGCAGAAACAGCGCGCCCCAAAGGTCTCGGCCATTTTCCTCGATCTTGTCATGCCCGAACTCGACGGCATCGCGGTGCTGGCAGCGCTGCGCGAACGTGGCCTTTCGATCCCCGTCATCGTTCAAACCGCGCAAGGCGGAATTGAAACGGTGGTGGGCGCCATGCGTGCCGGTGCTTTCGATTTCGTCGTCAAGCCGGTCTCCCCAGAACGGCTGAAGGTCTCCCTGTCCAATGCGCTCAAGGTTGGTGCGCTCGAAGGCGAACTGAAACGTATCCGCAAATCGGCCGAGGGCAGCCTGACCTTTTCCGATATCATTGCCGCAAGTCCGGCGATGCGCCGCGTGCTGAAAATGGGCGAGAAGGCTGCCGCCTCGCAGATTCCGGTCCTGATCGAGGGCGAATCCGGCGTCGGCAAGGAATTGATCGCCCGCGCCATCCAGGGCTCGTCGTCGCGCCGCGCCAGGCCATTCATTACCGTCAATTGCGGTGCGCTGCCCGAAAACCTTGTCGAGAGCATCCTGTTCGGGCACGAAAAAGGCGCTTTCACCGGCGCCGCCGACAAGCATATCGGCAAGTTCGTCGAAGCCGATGGCGGCACGCTTTTCCTCGACGAGATCGGCGAACTGCCGACCGATATCCAGGTGAAACTGTTGCGCGCCATCCAGGAGGGCGAGATCGACCCCATCGGCGCGCGCCGTCCCGTCCGGGTCGATATCCGCCTGATTTCGGCGACCAATCGCGATCTCGGTGCCGAGGTCGAGGCCGGCCACTTCCGCGAGGACCTCTATTATCGGCTCAACGTGCTGCCGATCACCGTGCCGCCGCTGCGCGAGCGACGCGAGGATATTCCGCTGTTGCTGCGCCATTTCATGGCCCGCTTCGCGGCCGAGGAGAATCGTCCGCAACTGCGTGCGATCACTAAGCAGGCTGAAGCTGCCTTGTGCGCCTTCGACTGGCCGGGCAATATTCGCCAGCTCGAAAATGCCGTCTTCCGCGCCGTCGTGCTGGCGGAAGGCGATACGCTGACGCTGGAGGAATTCCCCCAGATCGCCGCCCAGATCGACGGCTTCGAGATAGCGCAGTCCTTGCCCTTACAGCCTTCGTCGCCGGAAATCGCCGCCCCGCCCCTGCAGCCTGTCGAAAGCTACAACGAAGACGAAAGCGCAGCAGTCGAACCCGGCCACGCCACCGCCGTCGGCCTGCTCGAACTCGTCTCGGAAGAAGGCCAGGTGCGTCCGGTCAACGAAATCGAGGCCGAGGCCATCCGTTTTGCCATCGGTTTTTATCACGGTCGCATGAGTGAGGTCGCCCGCCGTCTCGGCATCGGCCGTTCCACACTGTACCGCAAGCTGCGCGAATACGATCTCGATCCCGCCATGATCGACAATATCGGCGAGCGCGACTGACTTTGTCGCCAATCCGGTTCAGCTTGCTGACCCGGCTTTGTTCTACTCCAGATTTCTCCGCTTTTTTTAAGCATGATCTACCATGCCGCTCGCCACCGCGCGCCACCTTTGTTAAGGCTTGCCGGTCGTTGATCCCCCTGCCACGCAATCACCTCATTTGTATGGCTGCATCTGCGGCGAAACTGTTGGTTCGTAAAGAACTTTCATACTTGTAGCCCTGACGTGACGTCAGGGTTTGTTAACCATAATGGCCTTCAATGGGCCGGGGCGAATTGTCGGGCGAAGTCGGTTTGCGGGATTCTCTGAAGTGGCTCTGCGACGATAGGCTTGGGCGTGCCTGGCCAGTGATGGTTCTGGCCTTGCTGGCTGCCCTGTTGGCGGTGCCCGCGCAAGCCGGCGCCGAAACGCGCTCGCTCAAGCTCTATTATCTTCATACCGGCGAGAAGGCGATCATCACCTACAAGAAGGATGGCAAATACATTCCCGGCGGCATGGCCAAGATCAACCGTTTCCTTCGTGATTGGCGGCGCAACGAGCCGACCAAGATGGATCCGCATCTGATGGATCTCATCTGGGAAGTCTACAAGCAGTCCGGTTCCAAGGATTATATCCACGTCGTTTCCGGTTACCGCGCTCCTGCCACCAACGCCATGCTGCGCAAGCGCGGGCACGGTGTCGCCAAATACAGCCAGCACATGCTCGGCAAGGCGATGGATTTCTTCCTGCCCGATGTGAAGCTGTCCAAGCTGCGCGAAATCGGCCTCAAGGCCGGTGTCGGAGGTGTCGGCTTTTATCCGACCTCCGGTTCGCCTTTCGTTCATCTCGATACCGGCAATGTGCGCCACTGGCCGCGCATGACACGCCAGCAGCTTGTGAAGGTGTTTCCGCATGGCGGCACCCTGCACATCCCCTCCGATGGCAAACCCCTGCCGGGTTACGAGGCCGCGCTTGCCGCCTACAAGGCGCGCAAGGACACGGGTGAAACCGCGTTGGCCAGTGCCGAAACGGAAAAGAAGAAAGGCGGCTTCTTCGGCCGTCTTTTCGCCAGCGCCAAACAGGAACAGGAGGAGGACGAGGAAGCCAATTCCGCGCCTGCGCCACGCACGGTGCGGGCAAGCGTGACCAAGGGCGATGGCAGCGAATTGCGCCCCGCCGTTCTGACCGACGCGCCCCAGGGGCAACCCTCGCGCGAACAGCTCGAATCGGGAACACCGGTCCAGATTGCCGAGGATTCGCAAGCAAACCCTGTCGAACAGCAATTGTCTGAACTTGCCTATGTTCCCGTGCCCGAACCGCGGCCGCAACATTCACCCCCTGGCAGGATACCCACCGCCCTGATCGCCGAGAAACTGCGCTCGACGCCGGCAATGCCGTCCGGCGGTTCCGTCATCGCCGCACTGACAGCCGACGACATCGAACACATGCGCCGCTCCGCCCAGTCCGCTCCGCGGCCTGTCGCCGAAATTGGCTCTTCGCAGTCTGAAAACTTCCCGCAGCCTGTCGACCAGACCGCTGCGCGTGAGGCGATCCTTGCAGCGCTCAATGCCAAACGCCCGGCGGATGGCGAAACACCCATACCCGTAACCTCTCCGATGACGGTTGCCAGCATCACGCCCGAACCCGACCCGCGCCGCGCCGCCGCGCCGCGCACGCTCGAACTGGCGCTTGCCGCGACTGAAACCCGGCCAAGTTCGGCGGACGAGGCTATCCGCTCTCTGATCGAGGCCGACAACCGCCTGCGACAGGGTGCCACCAGCTTCGGATCAGGGATTGACGTCGGCAATATCCGCTCGACAAGCGCTGACGATACTGTCCCGCGCAGCACCGATAGCAAGCCGCAACCGGCGCGCCCGAGCGGCCACCAGGCGCCTTCCCGGATGGTACATCGAAACAGCGCAGACTGGGTATCGACCGGCTCGACCGTTCTTGCCGGCTTCCAGCCGATCGAGCGCGTCGCCTATATCCGCGCCCCGGCCTACGGCATGGGCATGATGCGCACCTCGCCGCGTGAAGTCCTGTCGGCAGGCTTCGTGCAAACCGCCTTCGTCCAGCCGACCCGCCATTTCAACGCCGGTGCAACGGCAATACCGATTTTCACCCGTTACGAAGACTGACCCTGCTCAGCCTTCGGGCTCGCCGGGCAGCATGCCCAGCGCATGCAGATAGAGGTCGCGAATGGCGTCCTGCTCCTGGCGTTCGGTCAGATCCTGCTTGCGCATCCGCACAACCTGGCGCAGCACCTTGGTGTCGAAACCATTGGCCTTGGCCTCGCCATAGACTTCCTTGATGTCATCGGAGATCGCCCTCTTCTCCTCTTCGAGGCGCTCGATGCGCTCGACGATGGAGCGCAATTGTTCGCGGGCGACCATTGTGTCGGACATCATCTTCTCCGTTGCTGGAGCAAATCCGGGAAAGGTGATTAACGGTTTTCCGTTTGGATTTGCGAAAAAACGAGGGCGAAGTCATGTTCGCTATTCTGTGAATGGCGAACACTATTCAGGACGACACATCGCGTTTTGCGCCCGCCAAGGCAATGCCGGCAGTGCGTCAAACCCGTCGTTTTTCCACCGGAAAGTGCGTGAGCATGCACACGAATGCACCTGCCACACCCGGCGCAATCGTGCCCACAGACTTATTCGGACCTGAAGTCTCGCCGACCTCAGGCGATTTCCCGGCGGCGTCTCAATCGGGCGAGCAAGCCCAACATGCCGAGACTGGCACCGAACAGCGGCAGGGCTGCCGGGAGTGGTACCACTGAAGTTATTAGAAAATTGGGGCCCGCCTGAGACGCCCAGTAGCCGGAGTGATCAGTCGGAAAAATATGTGATGCGCTTGCAAGGCTCTCAAGCCCTAAGGGTGTAATGAGTGAATTATAGGTAGCCGTCCCCGGGTATGCTCTTGGGTCGGCATTGTATGTCGGAAAGTAGGTCGAAATTACGTAACTGTCGCCAGCAGTTATGGCTACTGAGTTCACCAATGTTTCATAACGGAAACCTCCGCTGTAATTGGAAGGACTCAACGTCCCCGGCCCAAGGGGTGAAGAAGTCCCGGATTGAATGGTAGCACTGGCCAATGCGGTTCCCGATGAATTCCAGAGCGTGACCGTATGAGAGCCCAGGAATCCGTCGGCTCCACCAGATCCAAAGCTGTTGCTGATGTCTGCAAGACCCAGCGCCGTAATCAAGAAATCCTGCTCAGCCCTGAAACCCCATCCCTGAACATACCCTGGCGAGGAAGTACCTAGCCCTACGGAGCCCCCCACCAGGGATTCAATCCCGGCAGTCGATGCTGCGGTTGGTCTTGCCGGCTGCAGCCCGGAAATTGCCGCTGCAATCGCAAAAACAATGAGGAACTTGTACGCAATCTGTTTCACAGTTTTCAAAGCCTCTTTTTTATCAAAGCATTAAACCGATACGCCAGATCGCTGGCACCGAATTTGAGAGTGAATCACACAACACATGCGTGTGGTGTTCGCCAAACTCCAGCCCTGGCCGTCACAAGGACTGAAGGTAAATGGAGCGTTAAGATTGGCAATGCCGATCCACGGTACGAATGTACCCGTTAAACCGGAGAAATGGCAGAAATCACAATGGATTCGCGCGATGATTAACGCTCGGACAGGCAGCACTGATCGCAAGTATTTGCCGGGTACAAATGTACCCTGCGCTCTTGCAGCGATTGGCCTGGTAATCGCCTATATTTGCTGTCGAATTTGTCGCGAGAAGCCGATGGGGCTACAATCTGGCCATTCAGGGTGATGGCGAGGCAGCGTGTAGGCTGCGCGATGGGCGGGAGAACGACACATGAAATCCCTGGAAACGGTGTACCAAGACCTGATTTCAGCATCCGCCGGCGAAATCTCCTTCGAGACACTGATCGATTCGACCGCGAATTATTTCGGCGCCGGCGGCGGCATCGTGTTCGAATTGAATCGCGAAACCGGCCGCATTATCGACTTCGCGACCCCCAACCTGCTTATCGGCGGTGACGACGGCTACGACGAGCACATTAACGCCATCAATCCGCGCATGCGCTTTTCGATGCGCCATGTGCCCGGTCATGTAGCCTATGAAGGTCGCTTCATCTCCGAACGCGCCATCGACCGTCATGAATTCTATGACTGGCTCAGGGGAGTCTCGGACTATCGCCACTTTCTCGGGTCCCGTATCTACGATGACGGCGACGTGTCGCTGTTCTACTCCGTCGAATTTTCCAGGAAACACGGACACCCGGAAACCGAGAAAATAGACACGTTCAGGCGTCTTGCTCCGGCAATCGGAAATGCCTGGCGGTTGCGCAAGCGCATGGCGCCGGACGAAGCGGACCTCGGTCTGCAGGCCTGGCTTCCCGATCACCTGCCATGGTCGATTTTCGCATTGTCGGTTTCCGGCGAGGTGACAGGCATAAATGCCTCCGCCCGCAACATGGCCGAGATCGGCGATGTCATCGAAATCAACGATCGTCTTCTTGGCACTGTGGACCGCCGTTCGAGGCAGGCCTTCGCCAATGCATTGCGCCAGGGCCTGGCCGGCCAGGCAGCGGAAACCTTGATCGAGACCAAAGCTGGCGGACCTCCATTGATCGCCCAGATCCTGCCGGTCGACCCGCTGGGGTTCGTCGGCGCCCATCAGGTTGCCGCGCTGGTCTATGTGAGGCAACCGCTGGTTGATACATGCAATATCGGCGAGGTGCTCGGTCGGCTTTACGGTTTCACGCTCGCCGAACAGAGACTTGCCGACGTGCTGGTGTCGGGCGCGGATCAAACGATGGCCGCCGCCGAACTCGGCCTGTCACGCAACACCGTGCGTAACCGCATGCAGTCCATGTATGCGAAATCCGGAACACGCCGGCATAGCGAATTTCTGATCAAGGTGCTCGGCATCCTCCAGCCCTGATAGCGGAGCCGCAGAAACCCGTCAGTGTGCCGGCTTGTTCTGCTCGAACGCCGCCTTTTTGTCGGCCGAAGCTTCCGTCTGGTGTTTCGCACGCCATTCCTCGTAAGGCATGCCGTAGACGATTTCGCGCGCTTGCGCCTTGTCGAGCGCAATGCCCCGGTCGGAGGCGGCGTCCATGTACCAGTTGGCCAGGCAGTTTCGGCAGAACCCGGCCAGGTTCATCATGTCGATATTCTGCACGTCGGTACGCTCGCGCAGATGCCCGACCAGCCGGCGGAAGGCAGCCGCCTCCAGTTCGGTTCTGGTTTCCTTGTCCGTTTCCTCGCCGGCCATGCCGCAAACTCCCTTCAAGTGCCGCTACATTCAGTCGTGGCTCAGATGCAGCGGTCCGGTTCTCGAATCGAAATGGCGCACCTCATGCATTTCGGCAAGAGCGTTGATCTTTTCGAGCATCGGCGCGAGCAGTTCCACCCATTGCCTGACGCTGTTCTTGTCGCCGACAAGATCCTGGCGGATTTCGATCAGCGTGTGCGCCAGCCCGCGCATGGCACCATGGCGGAAGATGCTGTCGTTCCTGAGCGCACCGTCATAGGGCTCGTTGTCAGTGTAGATCAACCCGTCCACCTTGGCGAATTCGTCAAGCAGCGGCCTGGTGAAGCGCGGGTCGTTATCCCACAACAGCGTTGCATGCCAGGGACGCGCCACGCCCCGCCAGCTTCCCGTGAAGCTGTGCACCGACAGAATCGCCGGCGTGATCCCCGCATCGAAGAATCTGTCGATCATGCCGTCGACCGTCTCGTGATAGGGACGATAGAAGGACGCAAGCCGATGCTCGATTTCCTGCGTGCTGATCGGGTGATTGCCGGGGATGACGGTACCGTCCGACAGCCGCATTACCAGCGTGGGATCGTCCTCGCCGCGATTGGGATCAATCAGCAGGCGTGAAAAGGTCGACAGCACTGCCGGCGCATCGAGCTTTTCCGCCAGTCCGAGCGTCACCGCGCGCGCACCGATATCGTAGGCGATATGGCGCGAAAACTCCGAATCCGGCAGGCCCAGATTACCATAGCGTTGCGGCAGGCCATTGCTAGCGTGATCGCAGATCAGCAGCAAGCCCTTCGAATAATCGCCCTCGATGCACTCAACCGGATCGTATCCGTTCGACGTCATGGTCCGGTTCACTCGTCCCTGCATTTTTCTCAAACCAGCGCAGGCTCTTGTCACAACCTCAAAAAGCGATCAATGGTCGCGTTCCGTTTTTGTCACCGCAACGGGACGATGCGCCGCATGCAAGCCCGGACAGCCAACGCCGCGACGCACCGTCCGCTCACCGCGTCGCTCGCTTTCGCCGCCCTCGTTGCCGGCGCGGTTGCCATGGGCGCCTCGCCGGTCTTCGTGCGCCATGCCGATGTCGGCCCGTTCGCCAGCGCCTTCTGGCGTGTCACGCTGGCGCTGCCGGTTTTGCTGGTCTGGGCAGCGGTCGAGCGGCTGTTCGCCGGCCGGCGCAGCCTGAAAATCAGCCTGACGCCCGCTGTCCTGCTGTCAGGCCTGTTCTTTGCCGGCGATCTTTCCTTCTGGCACCTGGCGATTCTTCACACCACGGTGGCGAACGCCACCTTCATGGCGTGCCTGGCGCCTGTCTGGGTGCTGATCCTGTCGGGCATCTTCATCGGCGAGACGGTGTCGCGCCGCTGCGTTGCCGGTCTTGTCGTCTGCCTCACCGGTGCCGGCATGCTTGTCGGCTCGAGCTATTCAGTCGATCCCTCCCGCCTGATCGGCGATTTCTACGGCCTCGCCACCTCGCTGTTCTTTGGCCTGTATTTCCTGGCGATCCGTGTTGCCCGGCGCTCCTTGAAAAGCGGCGAACTCATGCTTGCCTCGACCTTCGTCACCGCAATCGTGCTGTTCGCCGTGGCGGCGATGTCGGGCAACGCGCTCCTGCCGGCTTCGCGCGAAGGCCTGTTCGCACTCGCCTCGCTCGGCTTCGTCTCCCAGGCCGGCGGACAGGGCCTGCTCACCGTGGCGCTCGGCACGCTTTCGGCTGTCTTCTCCTCACTGGTCATCTTCATCGAGGCAGTTGCCGCGGCTGTCTTCGGCTGGTTGTTCTTCTCCGAGGCAATGGGTCCGCTCCAGCTTGCCGGCGCCGCGCTGATCCTGGGCGGAATCTGGTTGGCGAGACCGCGCCAGTGATCCGACATTGACAGCAAAAATGCCTTGCGTCACAAGGACTCAGAATGTTCGCGACACCTGAATCGGCTCATTTGCTTCCATCAGGACTGAACGATGCAGGCAGGGATTCGACCATGCCGCGTCGGGCGCTGCGCCTTGCCGCACTGACACTTGCCGGCATGACCAGCCTGCTCGTCTGCATGCACGCCGAACCGGCACGTGCCGATTTCCGGCTGTGCAACGACACCAAGAGTCTTGTCGGCGTCGCGCTTGGCTACCGCCAGAACGGCAAATGGATGACCGAGGGCTGGTGGCAGGTGCCGGGCGAGACTTGTTCCTCGCTGATCGAGGGCGATCTCAATTCGCGTTACTACTATCTGTATGCCGAGGATGCTGACCGCGGCGGCCAGTGGCGCGGCGATGTCTTCATGTGTACCTCCGACCGCGAATTCCGCATCGAGGGCGTGCAGGAATGTTTTGCCCGCGGCTTTCAAAAGACCGGCTTCTTCGAAATCGACACCGGAAACAAGCAAAGCTGGATGGTGCGTCTCACCGAATCGGGCCAGACTGGCGGCTCGCAAAAATAAAATTCGATGCATGGCGGGACCGCAATTGCCTTCCGGAATTGCGGACAAACTGAAAATTGGTGCGTATCATTGCTGCCATACTGACATGCTGTGATACGCACTGAACAAAAAGGGGAATTCGGACCATGCGCCGAAACCGCCGCGTCAAGATCCTCGCCACGCTGGGACCTTCCTCCAACACCATGGAGATCATTTCGGAGCTGGCCAGAGCCGGCGCTGATCTGTTTCGCATCAATATGAGCCATGCCGACCATCCGACGCTGAAATCGCTGGTCGCAATCATTCGTGAAATTGAGGCCGAAACCGGCAGGCCGATCGGCATCCTTGCCGATCTCCAGGGTCCCAAGCACAGGCTCGGCACCTTCTCCGACGGCAAGATTTCCGTGAAAATCGGCCAGCGCTTCGTCTTCGACGACGATCCCACACCCGGCGACGCCAAGCGCGTGCATCTGCCGCATCACGAAATCCTCGAGGCGCTGCATCCCGGCCACCGCATCCTGATCGACGATGGCCGCGTGCAGTTGAAGGCGATCGAATGCTCGCCCAAGAAAGTGGTCGCCGAAGTCGTTGCCGGCAGCCAGATGTCCGACCGCAAGGGTGTCAGCCTGCCCGACACCGAACTCGTCACCACCGCCATGACGGAAAAGGACCGCGAGGACATCGACGCGGCAATTGCCGAGGATGTCGACTGGGTGGCACTCTCCTTCGTCCAGCGTCCCGACGATCTTGCCGAGGTGCGCAAGATCGCGCGCGGCCGGGTCGGCATCATGGCCAAGATCGAGAAGCCGCAGGCCGTCGAGCGACTGAACGAAATCATCGAACTGTCCGATGCCATCATGGTCGCGCGCGGCGACCTCGGTGTCGAGATGCCACTTGAAGCCGTCCCCGGCATACAGAAGCAGATCACCCGCGCCTGCCGCAGGGCGGGCAAGCCGGTCGTCGTTGCCACCCAGATGCTGGAATCGATGATCAACGCGCCCGTGCCGACCCGTGCCGAGGTCTCCGACGTCGCCGCCGCAGTCTATGAAGGCGTCGATGCGATCATGCTGTCGGCCGAATCGGCGGCCGGCAAATATCCGGTCGAAACCGTCACCATGATGAATGCCATCAGCGAGCAGGTCGAACGCGACCACCTCTACCAGGGCATTCTGACCGCCCAGCGCACCGAACCCGAGCCGACCGGCGCCGATGCCATTGCTGCCGCCGCCCGCCAGATCGCCGAAACGCTCAATCTCGCGGCGATCATCTGTTACACCGCATCGGGCGCTACCGGCCTGCGCGCCGCGCGCGAGCGCCCGTCGCGTCCGATCGTGACCCTGTCGCCGGTCGCCCGCACCGCGCGGCGCCTTGCCCTGGTCTGGGGCCTGCACTGCGTCATCACCGAGGATGCGCGCGATCTCGAGGACATGGTCGACCGCGCCTGCCGCATCGCGGTCCACGAGGGTTTCGCCCAGCCGGGCGACCGCGTCATCATCACCGCCGGCGTACCGCTTAGGACCCCCGGCTCGACCAACATGCTGCGCATCGCCTATGTCGCCAGCGACGGGCGTTCCGGAATCTAAGCAATTCCAGGAAAAGTGGATGCCGGTTTTCCTTGCCGCGAATTGCGCCAAAATAAGTCAGGCGGATTTCCTTTTGTCTGAACGGTTGTCGCCAATCCTGGCGTTGAGCGCCTCGATTTCGGTGACGATCTCCTCCGTCGCCGTATAGGTCGGCATGTGGCCCCGCCCTTCGAGCCAGACGAGGCGTGCGCCCTCGATATCGCGCTCCAGCCCCTTCGCATGCAGGTGCGGTGAAACCACATTGTCGCTGTCGCCGGTGATGATCGTCACCGGCGCGCCGATTTCGCGATAGCGCGGCGACAATAGCTTCAGATGCGCCTTCAGCGCACCGACATCGGCGGCATTGGCGTGAAAACTGGTTGGACGCAGCACCAGCCGTGTTGCCGAGCGTCTGGCGTAATCATGCGGCGGCCGGTCGGGTTCGAATACGCTCTTGACCGCGCGCCTGTAGAGCAGATTGCCGAAAGGCACGGCGATAAGATGGGCGAAGGCACGGCCGAACCCCGGCAAGTTGGCGAGATCGTAGTACCAGGTCAGCGCATGGCCCGGCCATGGATGGCTCGCCGGGGCGATGAGCACGATTCCCGCCACGCTTTCGGGATGATGGACGGCAAGTGCGGCGGCGACCGCACCACCGAAGGAATGGCCGACGATCACGGCGGGGTCGATGCCGAGGCGTTCGATCAGACCGGCAATGGCCCGGGCTTGCACTTGCGGCGAGGTGTCCGCCCGGCCCGAGCGGGTTGAATAGCCCGCACCCGGCCGGTCGACGAACACCATGCGGCACCGCCCCGCCAGTCTTTCGCCGAAGGCGCCATAGAGATCATGCGCGTTGCCAGCCGCCCCGTGGATGAAGACCATGGGCAGCAGATCGGCCTGCGGAGCTACGGAAACATCGATGGAATGCAATTGCACGCCACCGATATCGGCAAACTCACCAGTCGGCGGAAACCGCCTTTCGACGCTGTGTGTCAGCACCCGCGTCGAAGCGCCGAGCGCAAGAATTGCGATGATCAGCAGGGAGGAGATGAGTACGGCGGATGACATGACTGAATGAAACGCAAAACCAATTCATCCTCAACTGGCTTCCCCCGCCAGTTTCTCTTCTAGTTTGACGACGGCCTCCTGGGCGCGGCGGTTGGCCGGATAGATTTCCAGCACCCTGTACCAGGTCTCCAGCGCCTTCCTGTCCTTGCCGGTACGGTCGAGGATCATGCCGAGCCCGGCCAGCGCACCGAAATGGCGCGGCTCGAGCTGCAATGTGCGCTCGATATCGGCGATCGAGCGGCCGTAATTGGACTGGGCGAAATAAAGCGTCGCACGCCGGTTCCAGCCTTCGGCAAAATCGGGCGCAAGCGTCACCACCTGGTTCAGCAGGTCTTCGGCGACGGCATAGTTCTTCTCCTCCATCGCCTTGCCCGACCAAAGCATCAGCAGGTTGATCGTGTCGGAGCCCGAATCGGTCCATTTGCGCCAGATCTGGCGGGCGACCCGGTTGGCCGCAGCCACGCGGGTCTGGTGACGCAGTTCGGTAAAGAGTTCGTCAAGCGTAATCGCTTGCTGCGGCGCGGTGACGTCCGCATTGGGATTGACGCCGGATTCGGCGCCGGCCTCCTGCGCGCCCGCCGGCAGGCCGCCGGCAAGCGGGATCATCACCGCAATGACGAATGCTGAAATGCGCATGAAGGAAATCTAGTCCTCCCGCACGAAGCGTCAAAGACAAAATTTCGAGAGATCACCACCAAGAGGCGAGGACCGAAGCGACCGGGAAAACTAAAACCAGCGCGAACGCGCGATCAGACGAAGGTCAGAACGAAACTGGGAACAAATTGGAAAACACCACCCTGCGTGGCAGGGCAAGCTTCACGCCAGTGAAGCGCCAGCCCGTGAACGCTCGCTCATGCGGAGCATGAGCGAAGACCAACTAACCCTGTCTTGCCTTGAAGCGGGGATTGGTCTTGTTGATGACGTAGACGCGGCCGCGGCGGCGCACCAGACGGTTGGCGCGATGGCGCAGCTTCAGCGACTTGAGCGAATTCTTGATCTTCATGGTCACTACCGGACGATTTCTGCGGAAAGCGCGGCTGGGCGCGGTCCTTCAAAACAAAACGCGCCGCTGGCGGCGCGCACCCGGATCATCCCGGGCCAAATTCGAAGGCGTAAATAGGGTAAGCTCCGGTCATTTGTCAAGTTGGCGCAGCGTTTCTCGGGCCAAATTGAGCAATTCTGCTCCGCACTCTTGAAACGCCATCCTGCCCCGATCATGGTTCCTTCCGTTTGAATCGGGAGCGGACCATGGCGGGTTTGGGATTCAGGAACAATTATCTGCGCGAACGCGTCGAGGGCGAGGAGGCGCGCGTCGACTTCTCCGAACTTTTCTTCGACCTCGTCTTCGTCTTCGCCGTCACGCAGATTTCCCACTATCTCCTGCATCATCTGAACGCGCTGGGCTTGGCCCAGGCCGCTTTTCTGGTTCTCGCGATCTGGTGGGTGTGGGTCTACACGACCTGGGCCACCAATTGGCTCGACCCGCACCGCCGGCCCGTCCGCCTCATGCTGTTCATCATGATGCTCGCCGGCCTGTTCCTGTCGACCTCTATCCCCGAGGCTTTCGGCGAGCGCGGGCTGGTCTTCGCCACCGCCTATGTGGTGATGCAGGTCGGCCGCTGCCTGTTCATGCTGATGGCGCTGCGCCATCACAGTCCCGGTAATTTCCGCAATTTCCAGCGCATCACCACCTGGCTCGCCACCGCCGGAGTGTTCTGGATCGCCGGCGGCCTCGCCGACGATCCCACGGCGCGGTTTTTGTGGTGGATCGCCGCGATGGTGATCGAACTGACCGCCCCGGCAGTCGGCTATCGCCTGCCCGGCCTTGGCGCATCGACCACGCGCGACTGGGATGTCGACGGTGGCCACATGGCTGAGCGCTGCGGCCTGTTCGTCATCATCTCGCTCGGCGAATCCATCCTGATCGCCGGCGCGACCTTTACCGAACTCGGCTGGAGCCTGTCCCACACGCTGGCCTTCATCTCCTGTTTCGTCGCCACGGTGGCGATGTGGTGGATCTACTTCAACATCGGTGCGGAGGTTTCGCGCGAGCGCATTGCCGAGAGCGACGATCCCGGCCGGATCGCCCGCTTCGCCTACACCTATGTCCATATCGCCATCATCGCCGGCATCATCGTCGTCGCCGTCGGCGTCGAACTGGTGCTCGCCCATCCGCTCGGCCTCCATGCCGGTATACCCGTCATCCTGACCCTGATCGGTGGCGCCGCGCTCTATCTCGCCGGTAACGGTTTCTTCAAATTCCTGACCTTCGGTCGCTGGCCGTTGTCGCACCTGCTCGGACTGGCGGCGTTTGCGGTTCTCGGCGGAACGGCTTACTTCGTACCGCCTCTTGCCGTCGCCGGCGAAATCGCCGTCATTCTGGCCGCCGTGGCGATCTGGGAATTCATCTCGCTGCGTTCCCTTCGTCACTAGCGCCAGGGCGCGTCGCATTCACGCAACGGCCAACCCCTATGCTCATTTAGTGATGCATGCGAAAATCGGGTCATGTGGCTTGCATGACCGGCATTTCGAACAATTGGAGCGCTTTTTCGATGCGTAAATTCTCCGCCTTCGCCATCGCCCGCGAGGCGATACGCGGCCACAAGGGCTGGGAACGGCAATGGGAAAGCCCCGAGCCGCGTTCCAATTACGACGTCGTCATCGTCGGCGGGGGCGGTCACGGCCTTGCGACAGCCTATTACCTGGCCAAGGAACACGGCATCACCAATGTCGCCGTACTCGACAAGGGCTGGCTCGGCGGCGGCAATACCGGGCGCAACACTACCATCATCCGATCCAACTATCTCTACGACGAATCCGCCGGCATCTACGACCATGCGGTGAAACTGTGGGAGGGCCTGAGCCAGGACCTCAACTACAACGTCATGTACTCGCCGCGCGGCGTCATGATGCTCGCCCACAACGTCCACGACATCCAGGTGTTCAAGCGCCACATCCACGCCAACCGCCTCAACGGCGTCGACAATGAATGGCTGACGCCCGCCGAGGCCAAGGAATTCTGTCCGCCGCTCAATATCTCCAAGACCGCGCGCTATCCGGTGATGGGCGCTGCCCTGCAGCGGCGCGGCGGCACGGCGCGACATGATGCCGTCGCCTGGGGCTATGCCCGCGCAGCGTCGGCGATGGGCGTTCACATCATCCAGAATTGCGAGGTCACCGGCATCAACCGTTCGCCCGATGGCGTGGTCACCGGCGTCGAGACGACACGCGGCACGATCAATGCGAAAAAGGTTGGTGTCGTCGCCGCTGGCCATTCCTCCGTGCTGATGCAGATGGCAGGCTTGAGAATGCCGCTCGAGAGCTATCCGCTGCAGGCGCTGGTCTCCGAACCGGTCAAGCCGTGCTTTCCCTGCGTCGTCATGTCGAACACGGTGCACGCCTATATCTCGCAATCCGACAAGGGCGAACTGGTGATCGGCGCCGGCACCGACCAGTACACCTCCTATTCACAGCAGGGCGGGCTGCATATTCTCAACCATACGCTCGACGCCATCTGCGAGATGTTCCCCATGTTCACGCGCATGAAGATGCTACGTTCCTGGGGCGGCATCGTCGACGTCACGCCCGACCGCTCGCCCATCCTGGCGAAAACCCCGGTCAAGAACCTCTACGTCAATTGCGGCTGGGGCACCGGCGGCTTCAAGGCGACGCCGGGTTCGGGCCACGTCTTCGCCCACACCATCGCCCGCGACGAGCCGCACACCATCAATGCCGGCTTCACGCTGGAACGCTTCCGCACCGGCCGCCTGATCGACGAAGCGGCGGCGGCGGCGGTGGCGCACTAAAGGAAGGGATTGCCATGCCCGAAGCCGTCAACCTCGCCGAGAAGCTGGCACTCTTCACCGAGCACTGGTCGCCGAAGATCGTCACCACCTACAACGACAACGACATCATGGTGGTGAAGTTCGACGGCGAATTTCCGATGCACAACCACCCGGAGACGGACGATTTCTTCCTTGTCCTCGACGGGCACATCACCATCGAGACCGAGGACGGCAATGTCGACCTGCGGCCGGGCGAACTCTACGTCGTCCCCAGGGGCGTGATGCACCGTCCCATCGCGCATGGCGAGGCCAAGGTCCTGCTGATCGAGCCGCAGGGCGCGCCCAATTCCGGCGACCCGGCGACCGCCGCCACGAAAGTGAGAATCTAAAAGCGCCATGCTGCTGATCCGCTGCCCCTATTGCGAGGAAGA
>JAJDOK010000117.1 GCA_022340185.1 Salaquimonas sp.
GGCTTCACCTGGGAGACGCAGGACCGGGCGCGCGACATCGCGGCGGCGCGGGCGGCTTGGGAGAAGGCCAAGGCAATGATCGCCGATCCCGATTTGCAGATGGTGCTGCTCGACGAACTCAACATCGTGCTGCGCTACGACTACCTGCCCGTCGAGGAGGTGATCGAGGTGCTGAAGACCAAGCCCGAGATGAAGCATGTCATCATCACCGGCAGGAACGCCAAGGACGAGCTGATCGAGTTCGCCGATCTCGTCACCGACATGACGATGATCAAGCACCCCTTCCGCTCCGGCGTGAAGGCGCAGGTAGGTGTCGAATTCTAATCGCTTTGGCCGACCCGGTTCCGGCTACCGTGCCGCGCCGAGGACGCCGACGATCACGGTCAAGAGGCATCCGGCCAGCAGGAACCCGCCGGCGACGAGCGCCGACACGCCGGCCAGATCCATCAAAATGGCCGTGACCGCGATGATGGCGAGGATGGCGGTCGTGATCCGCACATCGGCGACGAACATTGCGAACAGTTCGCCAAGCACATCCTTGAGGATCGTCATGTCGCGGTTCCTTCCGTGCGCCGCCGCACCAGTGTCGCAGCAAGCAACCCCACCGCGAGGAAAAGCGCGGCGAAAACCGGCAGTGCAAGGTCGTGGCCGGGCCAGTCGATGCCCAGGCCCTCGCCGGTCCAGAACACGCCGAAAGCCGACAGCATCACTGCAACGGCGAATTTGAGCGTGTTTTCCGGCACTCTTGAAAGCGGACGATGGGCAATACCCCCGGCGACAAGGACGAGCGCACACGCTGCCGCCGCTCCGAGGCTTGCCGGCCATAACAGACCCCTGCCGGCGCCTACCGCTATCACGATGAACACGACCTCAAGCCCTTCGAGCAGAACCGCCTTGAAGGCGGCAATGCCGGCGATCCAGTCAAGTGAGGTCTTGTTCCGTTTGGCCTCCTCGCTCAGCTGAGCCGATTCCTTCGCGAAGATCGCATTTTCGTCATGCAGCGGGATCACTCCCGCCGCCCGCAGCGACGCTTTTCGCAACCAGCCGATCCCGAACAACAACAGCATCACGCCAATGACGAGCTGCAATAGCGATAGCGGTACGTAACCAAGCAGCGGACCGAGAATCACGACAATCGCAGCAAGCAGCGCCAGTGCCGCGGCGGTTCCCAGCAGCGCCGGTCTCCAGCCGCGCAGGACCGCAACGACCAGAATTATGGTAAATGCTTCAACAACTTCGACACTTGAAGCCAGAAACGCCGCGCTGACGGCCGGAACCGCCGTGGACCATTCAGTCATTTTGCCCTTTTCTTCGATGCATCAGCAGCTTTGGGAAAGCAGGTTAAATGTTAGAAGGTTTCGTGCCAAACCGGAACCGTTATCCCGCTAACACCCGACCGGGCGCTTGCAACAGAAAAACAGTCCCAATTTAAGATTTTTTTTTAACTTTTCTGCTAGTGGCTTCAGTCTCTGGAATGAGGGCTACCATGGCGAACGGGAAACCGAAAAAGATCGAAGCGGTCCTGCTTTACAGGGATTTCGATACCGTCGATCCCAGGAAAATCCTGGATTCACTCAATTTCGTGCTGGAAAACGCCAAGATCCAGTTCGAGATGAAGCAGGCCGAGGCGGACGGTTCGTATTGCATGATGATGGGCAGGGGAATCTACGTCCAGATTTCGCAGACGCACGAGCCGCTGGCACTGGACGGATTCGCCCCGGCACTGACCTCGGCGCATACCAGCATGATCTTTCCGAACGCAGCCGTGGTCGTGCGCCATCACAAATGCCGCATTTTCATCACGGTGGGCAGCGGCGTACCGGTTCCGGGAACAGAAGAACTGGAAAAGAAGCTGGAAATGCCCGATCTGCTGAGCCAGGGCAAATTCGAATCCATGCTCACCATCTGCCAGGTGCTGACACGGCAGATGGTGCGGGCGAACAAGCCGCAGGCCATCCACTGGTGCCAGTCGGATCAGATCATGACGTCCGACTATTTCGACAAGGTGTCGATGGATGCCTTTCCGATGCAGCTCTTTGTCCATCCTTCCTATTTCTCCAGCCGCAAGGAGGTGAACGGTACGCAGGTAATCGGCCTGCGCACCTATGGCGCGGCCCATCTCATCGGCAAGGAAGTCGTCTTCAACGAGGCACCGGTGCCTCCGGGCTATCTCTACGCGCGGGTTGTCCAGTTCCTGGAGATGGCGCGCCGCAGTGGCGAGGTGATCGCCGACGGCGAGAGTTTCGGTGAAAGCGACAGGGAAATCATCCGCGTCAGGCATTTGCCAGCCGAAGAACTTGACCCGAATGGCAGGCTGGAACTGACGCTGGAGCGCAGTGACGCCTATGGCATCGGTGATGTGGTGCTGCCGGGCGAAGCACCACTAGTGGAAAAATTGGAGGTATCGTTCGAAACGGCACCGTCGATGCCACTGGAAAGCGGTCCCGTCTACAGGCCGTTCCAGGACGAGGGGAACGGGGAACCGAAGCAAACGGAGGAACCGGTTCAGCACGATGAGGAGGCCGCCCGCAAGCGCGCCGAGTTGCTGCGTTCCATGCGCGACAAGATGCGCTCCGAAATCGAAGCGCCCAATGAACCTGCCGCGCAGAAAAGCGCCGGATTGCTTGGCGGCTGGGGCAAGAAGTTTCGCGGCAAGACGAACTAGCCTTTCAGGGGTGCCATCTCCCCGCACGCCCTGGCGAAGGGCATGACAATGAGGCAATCCCGCGATAGCCTGATTGCATGAATTATCCGCATAACCGCATCTCAACAACAAGGCCGGGCGACGACGAGGCCGGCATCGAGGTGACGCAAGCCTTCGAGCGCTTCGTGCAGCGCGACGACATCTTCACCCGCGCCATGTGGGACGATACCGTCAGGAACAAGAAGAGCGACGCCTTCTTCGCTTCCTACCGCATCGAGGCCGCACCCAGGCGCGGCGACGGTTTCGGCACAAGGGATTTCGCGCTTCGCAATGCGTCATGGCTGGTTTCCGACATGGTGACCAACCGCCACGTTGCGGAAGGAAGGCGCGAGGGTTTCCAGGCAACGATCAGCTACGACACGCCGGTCGCGCAAGAGAAACTCGAGATCGACGATCCGGCGGCGATGGCAGGCGAAATCAAGCGCGTCGCGAAATTCTTCGGCGCGGATTTGTGCGGCATCACCGAGATCGACGAACGCTGGCTCTATGCCAGTTCCGTCGACGTGCGCGACATGAGCGAAGCACCGCTCGGACTTCCAGAGGGGCTGAATTCAGTGATCGTACTCGGCCACGAAATGGATGAGGAACTGGTCGCGACCTATCCTTCCGCGCTGGCGGGTGCCGCGACAGGTCGCGAATACAGCCACGAGGCGGCAATCGTCATGCAGGTCGCCGCCTATATCCGCAATCTGGGCTACGAGGCGGTGTCGTCGATGAATGATACCGGCCTCGTCATCCCCTATGCATTGAAGGCGGGGCTCGGCGAATATGCCCGCAACCAGCTCGTGATCACGCCGCAGTTCGGGCCGCGCCTCAGGTTCTCGAAGATCTTTACCAATCTGCCCCTGACGCACGACATGGCGAAGCCATTGGGCGTGCGCGCGTTCTGCGACATCTGCACCAAATGCGCCGATGCGTGCCCTGTCAATGCGCTGCCCTATGGTCCGCCGGAAGTGGGCGGGGCGAACCGCTCCGCGATCAAGGGCGTGCGCAAGTGGACGTCGGACGCGGAGAAATGCTTTTCCTTCTGGGCCGCGCAGGCGTCCGACTGCGCTATCTGCATGCGGGTGTGTCCGTTCAACCGCGATTTCCGCCGGTTGCGCCATCGCCTATGGCTGAAGCTGGCGCTGTCGCGCTTTCGCAGATTCGCGCTATGGCTCGACCGCAATCGCGGCAAGCGCGTCAAGCCTTCGCAATGGTGGAAGCGCGCCGTTTCCTGACGATGCCTCAGCCCTCCAGCGGCTTTTCACCGACCTTCGGCCAGAAGGTTCCAAAATGCCACAGATTGCCTTCCGGGTCGCGGCAGGAAAAATCGCGGCTGCCATAGTCGGTGTCATAGGGTTCCATCTGGATTTTCGCGTCGGAAGCCTTGACCTTCTCGCAGAGCGCGTCCGGATCATCGACGGCGACATAGATCGCGTCGGTGCGACGCGCATCGAGATCGCCTACCCGTTTGGCGTAGGCGTCGTCACGGTCCTGACCGAGCATGATCATGGAGGAGCCATAGGCGAGTTCCGCATGCTGGACGACGCCATCGCCGCGATAGACGACATGTTCGGAAAAACCCAGAACGTCCTTCAGCCAGGCGATCATTGCCTCGGCATCGCGGCAGCGTAGGGTCGGGTAGATGCGTGGCGCTTCGTATTTCATTTCACTGGTCATGATTTACTTCCGTCTGTCTTCGATGGCGCGAACGTGAACGCAGGGGGCGGCGGCGTCTTGAAGATTTGTTACCCGTCCTGGAGATAGCTCATACGGGCTACGACGTCGCGAGGCAGTTTGGCCACCCGCCCGGCCCATGCAGCAGGCGGTTCGCCGGCGAGTTCTCCGAATTCGCGCACCAGATGCGCCTGGTCGGCATAGCCGGCTTCGGCGGCGATTTGCGCCCAACCCGTTCGGCCATTGCAGGCGATACGGCAGGCGTTGTGGAAACGGATCATTCTTGCGACCGTCTTGGGCGCGAGGCCGATCTCGGCGGTGAAACGGCGGGCGAAATGCTTACGGCTCCAGCCGATTTCGGTTGCCAGACAGGCAATCCTGCCCGTTCCGCCGGATCGCGTAAGTTCACGCCAGGCGTATGCGATCTCGGGCGAGGGCTCATGGAGGGTGCGTTTCGTCACGAATTTCTCGACAAGATCCATGCGCCGCTCCCAGGATTTGGTTTCGCCGAGCCGTTCGCGCAGCCGCCGTCCGTCATGGCCGAGCACGTCCTCGATATCGACCATGCGTGCGGCGAGGCCGGGAACCGCGCCGCCGAACAGGCGATAGGCACCGAGCGGCGTGAAATCCATCTGCAGGCATTCCGCTCCGCCATCGGATTCGATGTGTACCGGCCCCGGAAACAGACCTGCTGTAAAACTTGGCTGACGGTCGCCGGCTTCCGGCCGGCGTCCAAGCGCGATGCGGAACGGCGTGCCGAAACTGATGATCAGCGGAATGACCAGATTGGCCGTTTCGACCTGGCGATGCAATCCGAGCGAGGTTTCGCGATAACCGCAGATATCCAGAACAAAAGCGTCGAGCGGCGGCGATGGGCGTCGGCGAACAAGATTGAAGGAAACCGGCTCGGTCATGTCGGAGCAGCCATATTCTGGTTCAGGCCCGAGGCAGGTTATTGTTCGGGGCCAAACATTTCAAATCATGCGTTCATGCGTGACATTGCCTTCGGCCCATCTTTGCCGCATTGTCGGGTGGCGGGCAGGAAATTGCGTTTTGAGCCATGGCGCCAAATATCCTTCAGTCGATCAGACGGTTTGTCGAAGGCAACAAATCGGTGCGCCGGGTTGCCGACGATATCGAACTGACATCGGAACTGATCCTGCTGGTCAGGATGATCTTCGCCGACGGCGAATTGCGGCCTGAGGAATTCGAGAATTTCTCGCGCATCTGCGAGACGGCCTTCGCCATACCGCGTGACGACGTCCCGGAAGTGATGCACTTCCTGAAGGAATTCGGCTACGAAACCCGTGCGGTCAATGCGGCGGCGATCTTCTCGGAGCTTTCGGTGGCGCGCAAGCGCTCACTGCTGATCCACATGCTGTCGGTGGCGAAATCCGACAATGAACTGCATGCCGACGAGGCGGAACTGATCCGGCGCACTGCCTCCATTCTCGGACTGACCCCGGCCGAGATCACGGCGGTTCAAGGGGAATAGCTTCCCTGCAATTCCTTGCGCATGAAGATGGCAACATCGCGAAGGGGAGCCGGAACGCCGGCGGGCGGCTGCACATCCACGAAGCCGGCAAGATGGTAGAGCCGCTGCGCGGCCGTGAGAAATCTGGCGGTGTCCAGCACCATCACCGAATATCCATCGGCGCGGGCGTGTTCGAGCATGGCCTTGACGAGCGCACCGCCGACACCCTTGCCGCGAGCCTGCGTGGAAACGAAGAGGCGCTTGGCTTCGGCCGATCCGTCCTCCAGTCCGCTATACATGACGCAGCCAAGCGGTGTACCGGCCTCGCGGGCGAGAAGGATCGCGCCCTGCGGCCGGGCATGCAACCTCGGCAGTGCGGCGAGGGTCTCCTCCCATCTGGACGGTTCGAAATAGGTCAGGATTTCCTGCCTGAGTTCGGGAAATTCGTCCAGTTGCCAGGCGACAAAATCCCGGCAGAGCTGGCGTACAGCCTCAATGTCCTCTTCGGAGGATACGAGTGATATCGTTACCGTCATGATGGACACCCCGAATCCATGGGTTTCATGTCTCCACACGATGGTGGCCCGGTCAACCCGGCCAGCAAAAACATTACCGCATTTGGCGTGTGGAACGCCGCCAAAACGTTTGACCCAACTACATGCCAAAGCTAGTGTCGGCCTTGTGACGATGGCGCCCCGTTTCCGCCATTGAGGCCATCAAGGCTGGCGGACAAGGGGCTGAAACCGATTTCGGTGCGGCTGACCCAATCAGGGAGCCAAGTCCGAAGCTGTCCGACGCTGACGGGCCGTGCATGCGGTCTACGCCCGCTTTGTCCGCGGGCCAGTTTCGCAATCGGTCGAAAGCGGGCTTTTTTGCCCGGCGCCTGAACGACAACCGCGCCGGGAGAAGACCATGACCGACCTGCCAAGAACCATGCTTCCAACCATTGTCCCTGGGCTTGTTGTGCTGCTCGCGCCGCAGGCAGCGCAGGCGCATCTCGGCCATATCGGCGAAATGGCCGGCCACAGCCACTGGCTGGGCTATGGCGCGCTGGCTGCCGCCGCTGCCGCACTGGCGCTGCTGCCGAAGAAACGGAAGGCTGAGGAAGCCAAGGAAGAAGATACGGCCCAGGATGCTGGCCAGGATGCTGGCGAAGGCCAGGAAGAAGCCGCCTGAACGGCGCGATTCGAACGGAACATTCAACATGCAATTCGCACCCGACGCCGGGATCATGATCTGCGGCCATGGCAGCCGCAACCAGCACGCGGCCGACGAATTCGCCAAGCTGGCCAAGGCGATGCGGGCGCGCCATCCAGACGTTCCGGTCGAATACGGCTATCTTGAATTCTGCAATCCGGTGATCCATTCCGGCCTCGACAAGCTGCGCGAGAAGGGCGTCAAGCGCATCCTTGCGGTGCCGGGCATGCTGTTCGCCGCCGGCCACGCCAAGAACGACATCCCTTCCGTGCTGAACGCCTGGGCGGCAAAACATCGCGATGTGGCAGTCGACTACGGCCGCGAACTCGGCATCGACCTGAAGATGCTGCGGGCGGCGGGCGAGCGCGTAGAGATGGCGCTTGAGAAGGCGGGCAATGACATCCCGCGGCATGAAACGCTGCTGGTCGTGGTCGGTCGCGGCGCGTCGGATCCCGACGCCAATTCCAATGTCGCCAAGATCACCCGCATGCTGTGGGAGGGCATGGGCTTCGGCTGGGCCGAGACATGCTATTCCGGCGTCACCTTTCCGCTGGTCGAACCGGGGCTGGAACACGCCGCCAGGCTCGGCTACCGGCGCATTGTCGTCTTCCCCTATTTCCTGTTCACCGGCGTGCTGGTCAAACGCATCTATTCCGGTGTCGATGCGGTGGCGGCACGCCATCCCGACATCGAATTCATCAAGGCCGATTATCTCAACGACCATCCGCTGGTGCTCGACGTGCTTGACGAGCGGCTCTCCGAGATTGTCGAGGGCAATGCGGTGATGAACTGCCAGATGTGCAAATACCGCGAACAGGTGCTGGGTTTCGAAAAGGAAGTCGGCGCGGCGCAGGAAAGCCATCACCACCATGTCGAAGGCGTCGGCGGCCGGCCGGAGAACTGTCCCTGCGAGGGCGATTGCGACGGCTCGTGCCGCGACGAAACTTTCTGCCGGCAGCACGGCATCGAGTGGACGCCGGTTCACAGCCATGACCATTCGCATGACCACGACCATGATTACGAGCATTCGCATCATCACCATGGGCACGATCATCACGATCATGGCCACCATCACGCGCCCTATCCGCATGCCGACCATCCACTGGGACCAAAGTCGATGGAATCGGCGGCAGCGAAGGCGGCGAAACGATGAGCGCCGTGCCAGACTCAATCGATGGCTATGTTCGCGACCCGCAAGAGATCTACCGCCGATCCTTCGCGACAATCGAGCGCGAGACCGATCTCGGGCGATTCTCGTTGGCCATGCGGGCGGTGGCGCTGAGGCTTGTCCATGCCTGCGGCATGACTGACCTCCTCGACGATCTGATATTTTCGGAAGATGCGGCGGAAGCGGGCAGGAACGCGCTCAAGGCCGGCATGCCGGTCTTCACCGATGTCGAAATGGTACGCGCCGGCATTACGCCGTCGCGCCTGCCGGCGGCGAACGAACTTATCTGCACGCTGAACGATCCGTGCGCCAGAGAGACCGGCAAGGCGAAAGGCACGACGCGCAGCGCGGCGGCGGTCGATTTGTGGGACGAACGGCTGGCCGGCGCGGTGGTCGCCATCGGCAACGCGCCGACAGCGCTATACCGCCTGCTCGAAAGACTGGACGAGGGCTGCCCGAAGCCGGCGCTGATCGTCGGCATGCCGGTCGGCTTTGTCGGCGCGGCGGAGTCGAAGGCTGAACTGGCATCAAATCCGCGCGGTGTGCCGTTCATCGCGATTGCCGGCCGGCGTGGCGGCAGCGCGCTGGCGGCGGCGGCCGTAAACGGGCTCTGCGAAAAGCTGGAGCGCGCCTGATGGCCGAAATTTCGAGGAAAGAACAATGGCTCTACATCGTCGGCATCGGCGAGGACGGCATGGCTGGCCTGTCGGCTGAGGCGCGTGCGCTGGTCGAGAATGCCGAGGTGATCATCGGCGGCGACCGGCACCACAATCTGGCGCCCAATGTCACCGCCGAGCGGGTCGCCTGGCCGTCGCCCTTCGACGCGATGATCGACAGGATCACAGGCTACAGGGGCAAGAAGCTCGTCGTGCTCGTGACCGGCGATCCGCTGTGGTTTTCGGTCGGCGCCAAGATCACAAAGGGCATTCCGGCGGACGAAATCCGCTTCCATCCGCAATTGTCGGCCTTCCAGTGGGCGTCGTGCCGGCTCGGCTGGTCCTTGGCCGATGTCGAGACGCTGACCGTGCATGGCCGCGCCGCGGAGCAGATTCTGCCGTTCTTCTACCCGGGCGCACGGCTGCTGGTGTTGACCAAGGACCGGACCTCCCCGGGACAGATCGCGAAACTGCTGACCGAGCGCGGTTATGGCGGGTCGCGGCTTACCGTTCTGGCCGCGCTCGGCGGGCCGGACGAGCAGCGTTTCGAGGGTGTGGCGAAAGACTGGAACGCGGAAGTACCGGATTTCCATCTGCTGGCTGTCGACTGCGTAGCGGGCGAAGGCGCGCGGATCTTGCCGCGCACCGGCCTGCCGGACGAGGTGTTCATCCATGACGGCAACATGACCAAGCAGGCGGTCCGCGCGCTGACGCTGGCACGCCTTGTGCCGCTGCGTGAACAGTTGCTGTGGGATATCGGCTGCGGCTGCGGTTCGGTCGCCGTCGAATGGATGCGCGGTGCGCCTGAAGCGCGCGCCATCGGTATCGAACCACGCGCCGACCGCCGCGATCTCGCCAAGAAGAATGCGCTGGCGCTCGGTACGCCGAAGCTGCAACTGGTCGAGGGTGAGACGCCTGCTGCGCTCGCCGGCCTGCCCATGCCCGATGCCGTGTTTATCGGCGGCGGGCTGTCGCATGCGACGATTGCGGCCTGCCTGAAGGCGCTGAAACCTTTCGGCCGAATGGTCGCCAACGCGGTGACGCTGGAAGGCGAGGCGGTACTGGTCGAGGCTCGCGCGAAGCATGGCGGCGAGTTGACACGGATCGGAATCGCCCATGCCGAACCGGTAGGAAACCGCACCGGCTGGAAGCCGGCCATGCCGGTGACGCAATGGTGTTTCGCGAAGGGGGCCGCGTCATGAGCGGCAAGCTATACGGCATCGGCGTCGGGCCGGGCGACCCGGAACTGCTGACGCTCAAGGCGCACCGAATCCTGACGGCGTCGCCGGTCATCGCCTACCCAGCGCCTGACTTTGGCCAGGGAAAGGGAGGCGAAAGCTTTGCACGTTCCATCGTCGCGGCGCATATCAGTCCGGATCAGGAAGAAATTCCCATTTTCATCCCGATGCGTACCGAGCGTTTCCCGGCCCGGGAAATCTACGACCGAGCGGCGACAGAGATCGGCGGCCATCTCGATGCAGGACGCGATGTCTGCGTGCTGTGCGAGGGCGATCCGTTCTTCTACGGCTCGTTCATGTATCTGTTCGAGCGGCTGGCGGATTCGCATCCTGTCGAGATCGTTCCGGGAGTATCCTCGCTGATGGCCTCGGCCGCGGCGCTCGGCCGGCCCATCGCGGCGCGCAACGACCGGCTGACCGTGCTGCCCGCGCCGCTCGATGACGAGGCGCTGCTGGCTGCCATCAGCGGCAGCGACGCCATTGCGATCATGAAGGTCGGGCGACATCTCAAGCGCGTGCGCGCGCTGATCGAAAAGGCCGGTCTGCTGCCGGCCGCCGGCTATCTGGAGCGTATCGGCCTGGCGAACCAGCGCGTGCTGCCGCTTATCGATCTTGAGGATGTGGCCGCACCCTATTTCTCGATGATCCTGATCTACAAGGGGGCGGAAGATTGGATCGCGCAACGACCGCTGACCCAGGGAGATGCGGCATGAATGCGCCTGATCTGAAAGGTTTGGCCATCATCGTGCTCGCTCCGGGCGAGGTCGAACTGGCGAAACGCATCCAGAAAGCGATTGGTGGCACGGTCGAGACCTATGGCAAGCGCGCAACCGGTGGCGATTTTGCCTTTTCCGATGCCGGCGCGCATTTGCGCACGCGGTTCGGTGAAGGCCGGCCCATCGTCGCCATCATGGCTTCGGGGGCGCTGATCCGTCTGCTGGCGCCGCTGCTCACCGACAAGCAGTCCGAGCCGCCGGTGATCGCCGTCTCCGCCGATGGCGCCAGTGTCGTGCCGCTGCTTGGCGGGCATCGTGGCGGCAATGATCTGGCGCGGCGGATTGCCGACGCGCTCGGCGGCCATGCGGCGGTGACGACGGCGGGCGAGGTGAAATTCGGCGTGGCGCTGGACGAACCACCGGCCGGCTGGAAACTCGCCAATCCCGGCGACACCAAACAGGCGATGGCGATGCTGAACGCCGGTGCGCTGATCGCTCTCGACGGCGAGGCCGACTGGCTGCGCGAGAGCCGGCTGAATTTTGGCGCCAAGGGCGAAGTGATGCTGCGGGCGAGCGAACGCGCCGACCGGCCCGGCGGCAACGAACTGGTCTATCACCCGGCGACGCTGGTGCTTGGCATGGGCTGCGAGCGCGGCGCCGACCCGGCGGAAGCCATCGAACTGGCCGAACATGTGCTGGCGGCGGGCCGCTGGTCGCCCCTGTCGCTCGCCTGCGTCGCTTCCATCGACGTCAAGGCCGACGAGGCCGCGATCCATGCCGTGGCGGCGCATTTCGGCGTGCCGGCGCGGTTCTTCGATGCGGCGATGCTGGAAGCAGAGACGCCGCGCCTCGCCAATCCGTCGGACATCGTGTTCGCCGAAGTCGGTTGCCATGGTGTCGCCGAAGGTGCGGCGCTGGCGGCAGTCGGACAGAAGGGCGAACTCGCCGTCGCAAAACAGAAATCGCAACGGGTAACGGCGGCGCTCGGGCGGGCACCGGAACCAATCACCAATCTGCCGGGCAGGGCGCGCGGCGTGCTGCATGTCGTCGGCATCGGTCCCGGCAGCCCCGGCTGGCGTTCGCCGGAGGTGACCGCGATGGTCGGCGCATCGAGCGATCTGGTCGGCTATTCGCTTTATCTCGACCTGATCGCCGACATCTCCGCCGGCAAGACACGGCACGATTTCCCGCTCGGCGGCGAGGAAGATCGGGTGCGCCATGCGCTGGAACTGGCGGGCGAGGGCAAGTCGGTGGCGCTGGTGTGTTCGGGCGATGCCGGCATCTACGCCATGGCGACGCTGGTGTTCGAGCTGATCGAGAAGGGCGGTCTTTCCGACGCCGCGAAGCGCATCGAGATCGGAATTGCACCGGGCATCTCGGCGCTGCAGGCGGCGGCAGCACGTGCGGGCGCGCCGCTCGGCCATGATTTCTGCACCATCTCGCTGTCGGACCTGCTGACGCCATGGCCGGACATCCAGCGCCGGGTGAAGGCGGCGGCGGAGGGCGATTTCGTCATCGCCTTCTACAATCCGGTGTCGAAGCGGCGGCGCACACAGCTTGCCCATGCCCGCGACGTGCTGCTGGCGCATCGCCCGGCGGAAACGCCGGTGGTGCTGGCGGCCAATCTCGGCCGCGAAGGCGAAAGCGTGCGTGTCGTGGCGCTGAGGGACCTTCAGGTCGACGATGTCGACATGCTGACCGTCGTCCTCGTCGGCTCGTCGCAGACGCGTTCGATCACGACCGGCG
>JAJDOK010000024.1 GCA_022340185.1 Salaquimonas sp.
AGCCGGAAACAATTGCGCACATGGCGATCACCGCAGCGATTTCGCCGCGCAATAACATCTTGTACATGGTTACCCCATATTCCCTTGCCCCGGCAGGGGCATTGTCCATTCAGCCTTTTTAACTCTAGCCTCTGCGCGTGGTGGGTGGAAAGTCGCAACGATACCGCGCGTTGCAATTGCCACATGGCGATGCCATGTGAACCGGTCTGCGGCGCCTTGAATAGGAAAAACTGGACATTGGATATCGCGCTGGTTGTGGCAATTGCGGAAAACGGCATCATCGGCATCGATGGCGGCCTGCCCTGGCGGCTGCCCTCCGACATGCGGCACTTTCGCGCGATCACCATGGGCAAGCCCGTGATCATGGGCCGCAAGACGTGGGAATCGATCGGCAAGCCGCTTGCCGGGCGCAGCAATATCGTGATCAGCCGGACGCCTGATTTCTCCGCCGATGGCGTTCTGACAAGCGACTCGCTCGGTGGCGCGATTGCACTTGCGCGAACCTGCGAAATCGCACCCGGCGTTGCGGCGGAAATCTGCGTGATTGGCGGCGGGCAGATCTACGCCGAAGCCTTGACTATCGCAGACAGGCTCTATGTCACCTATGTTCTTGCGAAGCCGGAAGGCGACACCCTTTTCCCGGCCATAGAGGAAGTTCATTGGGAACCGGTGATGCGCGAAACCGTGGCCGCGGGTGAAAACGACAGCGCCGACATGTTGTTCGTCACCTATGAGCGGCGCAGGTGAGGAGCGGATTTTGTCCCGGCGCGACGAAATGGACATGAATTCAGCAAGCTTATTCGACCTGTCGTTGGCGTAGCGACGTTGAAAGCGGACACCACCATGCCTATAAACACGCAAACGCGACGACGGAACCGGGTGTGCCTTTGCGTTTCGCGTTGCGGCCACCCCCGAGAAGGACGGTAAATGCCCTGGAGCAATCAATCCGGCGGAGGCTGGAACAACAATTCGGGTGGCCCCTGGGGCCAGGGCCCGGGAGGACAACGCGGCGGGGGAACGCCGCCGGATCTCGAAGAAATCATCCGCAGGGGACAGGACAGCCTGCGGCGCATCCTGCCCGGCGGCGGGGGCGGCGGCGGCGGGTCGCCGCTTATCTGGGGACTTGTTGTGGTCGCAGTGGTCGGCCTGTGGCTGTTCAAGGCCGTCTATACCGTCCAGCCCGACGAACGCGGTGTCGAATTGCGCTTCGGCAAACCGAAGGAAGAGTTGTCGATGCCGGGCCTGCATTTCCACTGGTGGCCGATCGAAACGGTCGAGATCGCCAAGATCGACGAACGCCAGATCACCATCGGCAGCTCGTCGCGGACCAGCCCGCAGGCGGGACTGATGCTGTCAGGCGACCAGAACATCGTCGATGTGACCTTCGCCGTGCTCTATTCGGTCGTCGATCCGACGGCCTATCTTTTCAATGTCGCCAATCCCGATGACGTGCTGCGCCAGATGTCGGAAAGCGCCATGCGCGAGGTTGTCGGCCGCCGTCCGGCACAGGACGTGTTCCGTGACGACCGCCAGGGCATCGCCACCGACGTGAAGGACATCGTGCAGGGCGCGATGGACGAATATGGCGCCGGCATCGCGATCAACACCGTCTCGATCGAGGACGCCGCGCCACCGCGGCCGGTCGCCGACGCCTTCGACGAGGTGCAGCGCGCCGAGCAGGACGAGGATCGTTTCATCGAGGAAGCCAACCAGTACGCCAACCAGAAACTGGGCGCGGCGCGAGGCGAGGCGGCGCAGATCCGCGAGGCGGCGGCCGCCTACAAGGATCGCGTGGTCAAGGAAGCACAGGGCGAGGCGCAGCGCTTCATCTCGATCTACGACGAATACAAGAAGGCGCCGGACGTCACCCGCAAGCGCCTCTTCCTGGAGACCATGGAGGGTGTACTGAAGGATTCTTCCAAGGTGATCATCGAACAAAAGGACGGACAGGGCGTGGTTCCCTACCTGCCGCTGCCGGAAGTCGACTCCCGTCGCCAGGACCAGACACGCTCGACCCAGGGAGGAAAGCAGTAATGTCACGTCTTCCCATTGTCGTTCTGATCCTCGCGATCATCGCATTCTTCGCCTACAACTCCATGTTCGTGGTCAATGAGCGCGAGCAGGCGATCGTGCTGAGGTTCGGCGAGATCGTCAGCGTCAAGAAAGAACCCGGCCTCTATTTCAAGCTGCCGTTCCCCTTCATGGAGGCGGATAATGTGCAGATCATCGAGGACCGGGAATTGACCTTCGACCTGGAGGACATCCGCGTCCAGGTATCGGGCGGCAAGTTCTACGAGGTCGATGCCTTCGTCATCTATCGCATCTCCGATCCTCGCCGGTTCCGCAGCGCGGTATCAGGCGACCTGACATCGGCCGAACAGCGGCTGCGCACCCGTCTCGATTCGGCCCTGCGTCGGGTCTACGGCCTGCGCGGCTTCGAGGCGGCGCTGTCGGACGAGCGCGTTTCGATGATGCGCGAGGTGCGCGACCAGCTTCGTCCCGACGCCACTTCGCTCGGCCTCGAGATCGAGGATGTGCGCATACGCCGTACGGACCTGACCAAGGAGGTCTCCGACCAGACCTATGAGCGCATGAAGGCGGAGCGCCTGGCGGAAGCCGAACTCATCCGCGCCCGCGGACGCGAACAGGCGCAACGCCTGAGAGCGCGTGCCGACCGCCAGGTCGTCGAAATCCGCGCCGACGCCCAGCGCGAAAGCGAGATCCTGCGCGGCGAGGGCGATGCGGAACGCAACCGCACCTTCGCCGACGCCTTCAACCGCGACGAGGATTTCTTCGAGTTCTACCGTTCGATGGCTGCCTACAAGCAGGCGCTGGAGAAGTCCGGCACGACAATGGTGTTGTCGCCCAATTCGGAGTTCTTCCGCTTCTTCAACGATTCGTCCGGCGGAGCGGCGAAGAGCTCGACCGGTCAACAGCAGGCTCCGCAATGATGCGGGCGGCATGATCCGGCCCGCATATGCAGGAACTGGCGATCGGCTTCGGACTTTTTCTCTTTCTGGAGGGATTGCTCTATGCAGTCTTCCCGGGAGGGGTTAAGCGCGTCGCGATGGAGGTGCCGAAAATACCGGAGTCGACGCTCCGCAATTTTGGCATAATCGTCATGATGATCGGCGTTGCCGTGATATGGTTGGTCAAGGGGACAGGCTAGCGCGTCCCGATGCAAAGGATATCTTTAATGACAACCGCACTCGCCCCTAAACGTGCAGCAAGCGCGCTTGCCGCCGTGGCGATCGCAATCTCCCTGATCCTGGTGCAGCCGATGCTGGCGCTCTCGCCGGCCCATGCCCAGGGGCCCACTTCCGTGGCGGATCTGGTCGACAAGCTCCTTGGCTCGGTCGTCAACATCTCGACCTCGCAGAAAGTTGAACAGAAACGGTCACGCCTGCCGGTGCCCAAGGCCCCCGAGGGCAGCCCGTTCCAGGATTTTTTCGACGAACTGTTTCCCGACAACGAGAAAAACGGCGCGCCGCGTACCGTCCAGTCTCAGGGGTCCGGCTTCGTCGTCGATTCCTCCGGCATCATCGTCACCAACAATCATGTCGTGGGTGACGCCGACGAGATCGTCGCCAGCTTCAATGACGGCACGAAGCTGAATGCGGAAGTCGTCGGCCGCGACACCAAGACGGATATCGCGGTGCTGCGTGTCAAGGCCGACCATCCGCTGCCGGCGATCAAGCTCGGCGATTCCGACAAGACCCGCATCGGGGACTGGGTCCTGGCGATCGGCAATCCGTTCGGCTTCGGCCGCACCGTGACGCTCGGCATCGTCTCGGCGATCGGCCGCGACATCAATTCCGGTCCGTATGACAACTACATCCAGACCGATGCGTCCATCAACAAGGGCAATTCGGGCGGGCCGCTGTTCAACATGGATGGCGAGGTGATCGGCATCAACACGGCGATCATTTCACCGTCAGGCGGTTCGATCGGGCTGGGTTTCGCCATTCCGACCAGTCTCGCCAGGGGTGTTATCGATCAGCTTATCCAATATGGCGAAACGCGGCGTGGCTGGCTTGGCGTGCAGATCCAGACCGTCACCGACGAGATTGCCGAGACGCTCGGCATGAAGGATGCGCGAGGCGCGCTGGTCGGCGATGTGGTGCACGACGGACCGGCCGACAAGGCAGGTATCAAGTCGGGCGACGTGGTGCTGAAATTCGACAACAAGGACGTCAAGGAAATGCGCGACCTGCCGAAGATCGTCGCCGACACGCCGGTCGGCAAGGAGGTCGACGTCATCGTCCTGCGCAAGGGCGAGGAGCAGGACCTTCGCGCCACGGTCGGAAGGCTTGAGGATGGCGAAAAACAGCTGGCCAGCACAGCGCAGGACCAGGAAGGCCAGCCTGCCGCGCCCGAAGACAAATCCGATATCGTGCTTGGCATGAAGCTGAAGGAGATCACCGGCGCCGACCGCGAAAGCGAGGAAATCGCATCCGATGTCGAGGGCGTGCTCGTCACCGAAGTGGAGCCCGGCAGCAATGCCGCCGACAAGGGCATTGCCAAGGACGATGTCCTGGTCGAGGTCGGCCAGGAACCGGTGTCGACACCACAGGACGTGGCGGACCGGATCGAGGAACTGAAGAAGGACGGCCGCAAGTCCGTACTGATGATGGTTTCCTCGAAAACAGGCGACATCCGCTTCGTGGTGCTGCGTATCGAGAGCTGAGTTCCAAATCCTCAGGGGATTGTATTGCATCAATGGCGGGCCGGTGACGGTCCGCCATTTTCACTGCGATATTGCTCACCCATCGTACACGATCTTGTGTCGGGGAAGACGCAAGTTGGCGTGAAACCTTCTTGCCAGGCAATTACCCTGACTGCATCGCCAGCCATTCCTCGCGCGTCAATGTGTAGAAGACATGGCGCTTGAGATGCGGGTGTGTATCGGGAATGCCCGGATGGTCGAAATCGCGGGAAGGATCGCGGCGCAGGCCGATACGCTCCATCACGGCGGTGGAGCGATGATTGTTGTGCACGGCGAAGGATACGATTTCGTCGAGCCCGAGTTCCTCGAATCCTTTTGTGAGCCAGGCGCGGGCAGCCTCGCTGGCATAACCCTTGCCCCACCAGCGATGATGTAGCCGCCAGCCGATCTCGATCATGTCGGCGGGAAAGCCGGCGCCTTCCATGGTGGCGCGCGCGATCGCGCAAAAACCGATGCATTCGCCGGTGTCGCGCAATTCCAGCGCGGAAAAGCCGAAACCCTCATGCTCTATCGATGCCCTGAGCCGGTCCATCAATTCGTCGGACTGTCTGCGATTGCGGCGGAACGGAAAGAATTCCATCACCCGCTCGTCGCTGTTGATCGCGAAGAACAGATCGCGGTCGTCGTCGCGCCAGTTGCGCACGATCAGGCGTTCGGTCTCGAAGGGCAGAATGTTCATGCCGCAAATTCCGACCGGCGATATCCCTGCAGGTACAGCAATGCTGTCAGATCACCATGATCGACACGGATGCGCGCTTTTGCGGCGACGGCGGATTTGGCGTGCAGCGCGACCCCGGTCCCGGCAAGCGCCATCATGTCGAGGTCGTTGGCGCCGTCGCCGACGGCGATGAAATCGGCCGGTGCGATGCCGCGATTGCGTGCAGCGCGATTGAGGGCGTCGATTTTGGCCTGGCGGCCGAGGATCGGTTCAGCCACCGTGCCATCGAAGATGCCTGCGGTTTCATTCAGGACATTGGCGCTGAAGCTGTCGAAACCGAGCCTTTCGGCGATGGGGCCGGCAAAGCGCGTGAAGCCACCCGAGACGAGCATGGTGTGAGCGCCATTGGCGCGCATGGTGGCGACGAGTTCGCGCCCGCCGGCGGCAAGCGTGATGCGTTCGGCGATGACCTTGTCGACGACGTTGACAGGCAGGCCCTTGAGCAGGGCGACGCGCTCGCGCAGCGCCGGCTCGAATTCGATCTCGCCATTCATGGCGCGCGCGGTGATCGCCGAGACCTTGTCGCGCAGGCCGGCTTCTCCGGCCAGTTCGTCGATGCATTCCTGGCCGATCATGGTCGAATCCATGTCGGCGATCAGCGCCTTCTTGCGCCTCGTGCCGGCCTCCTGTACCGCATGATCGACCGGCTGGCCGGAAAGCATGTCGGACAGCACGGTCAATGCCTCAGCGGCTTCAAGCCCCCTGGGTAGCGCGATGTCGCAGGCGATTGCTTCGGCCAGCCAGACGGGATCTGGCGCGCCGAGCGCCAGCGCGGCAGCCTGCGCCAGGGCGGTATCGAGCGCGCGGGATTTCGGATCGGCGATCAGCGTGGCAACGAGTGGCATCAGGCAAAAGGCGGCATGAGAGGAGCGGTTTCCATTCGGCGCAGCAAGGCAAGGAAGCCATGACCGAACGGCCGGACGTGGTCCTGATAGCCGGGCCGACGGCGAGCGGCAAGAGCGCGCTTGCGCTGGAATTCGCGCGGGCGCTCGACGGCGTGGTCGTCAATGCCGATTCCATGCAGGTCTATGACGGACTGTCGGTGCTTACCGCGCGGCCGACGGAGAACGAGATGGCGGGCATCGAGCACCGGCTCTATGGCCATGTTGCTGCGGAACGATCCTATTCGGTTGCCGCCTGGCTGAAGGACGCGACCGCGGTACTTGCCGAAATCCGGGCCCGGAACAAGGTCGCGGTCTTTGCCGGCGGCACGGGGCTTTATTTCAAGGCGCTTGAAGAAGGCCTTTCGCCGATGCCGGCGATCGATCCGGCGATCCGCGAAACCTGGCGGGAAGCGGCGGATGCGAAACCGGAAAGCCTGCATGGCGCGCTCCAAGCCCGCGACCCTGAAGCCGCCTCGGTGCTGGAGCCGGGCGACACGCAGAGGCTGGTCAGGGCGCTCGAAGTGTTTGAGGCGACCGGCAGGTCGATCCTCGACTGGCAGCGCCAGCACCGCGAAGGCAGTGCGCTAAACGATCTTCGAACCGAAAAATGGTTGATCGAACCGGAACGAAGCGAACTTCACGAGCGTATCGAGCGGCGTGTCGACCACATGATCGCCGCAGGCGCTCTCGAAGAGGTCGAGGCTTTTCTGGCGCGTGGCCTGCCATCGCGAGTACCCGTCATGCGAGCGATCGGCGTGCCGCAACTGGCGGCCCATCTTCACGGCGAAATCGGGATCGATGAAGCGGCAATGCGGATCAAGGCAGCGACCCGCCAATATGCCAAGCGGCAGACAACCTGGTTCCGCCATCAAAAGGGTCCGGGCTGGCAAGGCCACCCCGGCTGGACGGCGGATATTTAACATTTTTTTACCATGACAATTCACGGCGTTTTTAGATGCACCGGCCTATAGCCGTCGCCAGGGGTTGTTCAGGAATCGGGCATGGCGAGGAAATCCACCGGCACAAGGATCGACGTGTTCGTCGTAGCAGACGCGGTTTTGATATCGCTCGCATGCCTGATGATTTTCATGGCCTACAGGGAAATCAATGCCGCACCCGTTCGCTACGCCCAGAACATGGCGCAGACCCTGCTGGCGGTGGGCGATGACCTTTCCAGCGAGGATTTGCTCAGCCATTTGCGGCTGGGCGATGGCGGTCAGGCCGAACTTGCACGCAGGCTGAACAGCGAACGCCAGGAACTGCATGCGGCGCAGCCGGGTGTGAATGTGCAGATTTATTCAAATCACCCGGACTACAAGCGTCTGAGCGCTCCAGCCGATGCTTTCTACGAAACCTCCATACATCAGGTCTCGGAAGGAGCGCCGATCACCGGTCAGGTCGTCCATAACGGATCGCAGTCCTTTTACCGGGCGGCTGTGCCGTTGCATGCGGCGAAGGACTGCAGAGACTGCACGCAACGCGGTGTTGCCGACTACAAACGTGGCGATCTGGTCGGTCTGCGCGAGGTGAGTGTGCCGATCGGCGGCGAATATGCGCAGATCATCGGCAAGCTGCTGTATGCCTTCGCGGCACTCGCGCTCGCGCTTGCAGGTGTTCTGGGGATCATCTTTCCGTTGCTCAAGCGGGTGCACGCCGAACGCGCCTCGATAAGCCATCGCGCACAAACGCTTGAAATCGAGGCTGTGACCGACGTGCTGACCGGATTGTTCAACCGGCGCTATTTCGAACAGGCGATGCAGCGCTATCTTCAGGAATTCAACGATGTCGGCGGTTCGCTCGGCCTGCTGATCCTGGATCTGGACCACTTCAAGCATGTCAACGATACGTATGGCCATGACGCCGGCGACATGGTGCTGAAGGAAGTAGCGCTGCGCCTGAAGGCGATCACGCGGGAAAACGATGTGGTGGCGCGGATCGGCGGCGAGGAATTCGCGGTGCTGACGCCCTATGTCGGAAGGCAGCAATTGGTGGCGGTCGCCGAACGCTATCGCGAAATGATCGGTTCGCTGAAGATCAATGTCGGATCGGCCGTCCTGCGTCCGACGATCTCGGTTGGCGTGGCGACCAATGTCGACAGCGTCATCGATGCAAGGCAGTTGTTCAAGGATGCCGACACGAAGCTATACGAAGCCAAGCGCAATGGCCGCAATCGTATTGCCGCGTGATGGTCTGACGAGAAACAGGGCACCCGACGCGAAGGCATGCTGCGAGGCTGGAATTGGTGGTTGACGCATCCGGTGTCCGCGAATAGGGTGCGCGCCGCACGAAGAGGACATGTTACATGCTGAAGAGCATTCTCGTGGTGATGGAGCGTACACGCGTGGCGGGACGATAGACCCGCCGGCGAAAGCCACGTGTACGCTAGACCAAGGCTCCGCAAGGAGCCTTTTTTATTGTCTGAAATCCGGTCGGGGGGTATCGACCGGGGCTGAAAGAGAAAAACCGCCGGCAGGATGGCGCAGGAACGGAAGACGGGAAGATGAGCAGAAAGAACCAGATGACAGGCGCGGGTATGGTCATCGAGGCGCTGGTCGACAATGGCGCGGACACGGTTTTCGGTTATCCGGGCGGGGCGGTGCTGCCGATCTACGACGAACTCATCCAGCAGGAAAGGCTGCGCCATGTCCTCGTGCGCCACGAACAGGGTGCAGGCCATGCGGCAGAAGGCTATGCGCGTTCAACCGGGCGGCCCGGCGTGGTGCTGGTTACCTCGGGTCCCGGCGCGACCAACATGGTCACGCCGCTCCAGGACGCGCTGATGGATTCCATTCCGATGGTCTGCATCACCGGGCAGGTTCCGACGACGCTGATCGGCTCCGACGGTTTCCAGGAGGCCGACACGGTCGGCATCACGAGGCCGTGCACCAAGCACAACTGGCTGGTGCGATCGGTTGATGAACTGCCACAAATTCTGCACGAAGCATTTTATGTCGCGACGCATGGCCGGCCCGGGCCGGTGCTGGTCGACATCCCGAAGGACGTGCAGTTTGCGATGGGAGCCTACTCGCCAAAGGGTCAGTTCCGCCACAAGAGCTACAATCCCCAGGTCTCCGGCGATCTGGAACAGATCCAGGCTGCTGTCGAGCTGATGGCGAATGCGAAACGGCCGATCTTCTATACCGGCGGAGGCGTTATCAATTCCGGCCGCGAGGCATGCCATCTGTTGCGTGATCTGGTCGACATGACCGGTTTCCCGATTACTTCCACGCTGATGGGGCTTGGCGCCTATCCCGCATCCGGCAAGAACTGGCTCGGAATGCTGGGCATGCACGGCATGTACGAAGCCAACTGGGCGATGCACGATTGCGACGTGATGATAGCCATTGGCGCGCGTTTCGACGACCGCATTACCGGTCGGCTCGATGCGTTTTCGCCGCGGTCGAAGAAGATCCATATCGACATCGATCCGTCCTCGATCAACAAGAACGTTCGCGTCCACGTGCCGATCATCGGTGATGTCGCCCATGTGCTGGAAGACATGATCCGGCTGTGGCGGGCACATTCGGCCAAGCCCGACAAGGCGGCGATTTCTCAGTGGTGGAAGCAGATCGATGCCTGGAAGGCGAAGGACTGCCTGAAATACCGCCCGGCCAGGGATTCGATCATGCCGCAATATGCGATCGAGCGGTTGTACGAGGCGACCAAGGACAGGAAGACCTACATCACTACCGAGGTCGGCCAGCACCAGATGTGGGCGGCGCAGTTCTACCGTTTCGACGAGCCAAACCACTGGATGACGTCGGGCGGGCTCGGCACGATGGGTTACGGTCTGCCGGCGGCCTTCGGCGTGCAGATCGCGCACCCGGATGCGCTGGTCATCGACATTGCGGGCGACGCCTCGGTGCTGATGACGATGCAGGAGATGAGTTCGGCCATTCAGCACGAGGCGCCGATCAAGATCTTCATCCTCAACAACCAGTACATGGGCATGGTGCGCCAGTGGCAGCAATTGCTGCATGGTAACCGGCTGTCGCATTCCTACACCGAAGCGCTGCCCGATTTCGTCAAACTGGCGGAAGCCTTCGGCTGCGTGGGCTTGAGGGCGGAGAAGCCCGCCGAACTCGATGACGCGATCCATGCGATGATCGAGACCGACAAGCCGGTGATCTTCGATTGCCGGGTAGCCAATCTGGCGAATTGCTTCCCGATGATCCCGTCGGGCAAGCCGCATAACGAAATGCTGCTCGCCGAGGACGTGAGCGACGAGGATATCGAGACGGCCATCGACGAAGAAGGCAGGCAATTGGTGTAAAGGCGGGCCGAAAGGCGCCATTGATCCGGCGCGTCGACCCGTCTCGTCACATCATTTCAAAGAGCGAGAACCATGAACGCAAAACTATCGGCCACCGGCTCGGCCTATTTCATCACCCCGGAAACGGAAAAGCCGAGCACCCATGTGCTGGCGGTCGTCGTCGACAACGTGCCTGGCGTACTGGCGCGTGTCATCGGCCTGTTCTCGGGGCGTGGCTACAATATCGAAAGCCTGACGGTTTCGGAGACCAGCCACGAAAAGCACCTGTCGCGCATCACCATCGTCTCGTCGGGTACCGCCCATGTGCTCGAGCAGATCAAGAAGCAGCTCGAACGCATGGTGCCGGTCCATCGTGTCGTCGACCTGACGCTCGATGCCGAGGCGAGGGGAGACGAGAAGCCGCTCGAGCGTGAACTCGTGCTGGTCAAGGTTGCCGGCAAGGGCGAGAACCGGGTCGAGGCGATGCGGCTGGCTGATGCCTTCGGCGCCAGGGTGGCGGACGCCTCGACGGAGCATTTCGTCTTCGAGATGACGGGGCGCATTCCCAGAATCGAACAGTTCATCAAGATCATGGAGCCGCTCGGACTGGTCGAGGTCTGCCGTACCGGGGTCGCGGCCATGAACCGCGGCAGAGACGGGATGTAGGGGCAGGCTTCGCTGTGGCGATGTTCAACAGAAGCGAACTGGAAGCGGCGGCGGAACTCGTTCACCAGGTAATGCCGACGACGCCGGCCTTTTCCTGGCCGCTGCTTGCCGAAAGGCTCGGCACTGAAGTTGTCGTCAAGCACGAGAACCATACGCCGATCGGCGCCTTCAAGGTGCGCGGCGGGCTGACCTATCTCGACAGGCAGAAACGCGAACAGCCATCGCCTGGCGGCGTGATCTCGGCGACGCGCGGCAATCACGGCCAAAGCCTCGCCTTTGCCGGCAGGCGTTTCTCCATTCCAGTCACCATCGTCGTGCCGCACGGCAATTCGGTCGAAAAGAACGCCGCGATGCGGGCTTTCGGCGCCGAACTTGTCGAACATGGCGCGGATTTCGACGAGGCGCGCGAGGAGGCGATGCGCCTGGCGGGCGAACGCGGCCTGCACATGGTGCCGTCCTTCCACCACGATCTCGTCAGGGGTGTCGCCACCTATGCGCTGGAACTTTTCGGTGAGCAAAATGATCTCGACGTGCTCTATGTGCCGATCGGACAGGGATCGGGCATCTGCGGCTGTATCGCCGTGCGCGATCTGCTCGGCCTGAAAACGCGGATCGTCGGGGTGCAGTCGACCGAAGCACCGTCCTATGCGCTGTCGTTTCAAGCCGGTCACGCGATTTCCACCAATTCCAGCAATACCAATGCCGATGGCATGGCGACGCGTGTGCCGGATCCGCAAGCGCTCGCCGTCATCATGACGGGCGCGGAACGCATCGTGCAAGTCGATGACGATGAGGTTGCGGCGGCGATCCGCCATTACTGGAGCGACACGCACAACCTTGCAGAGGGGGCAGGGGCGGCAGCGCTGGCCGCCGCACTGAAGGAAAGGGAACTGAACCGCGGCAAGCGGGTCGGTCTTGTCCTTTCCGGCGGCAATATCGACCTCGACCTGTTCAGAAACTGGGCGCTGGGCGCCTAGAAACCCGGCCTCGCCGTCATCAGCCACAGAATCACGAGCACGCCGGCGAAGGCCGGCCAGCCACAGACAAACCAGATACGGTAGAGCCGGTCGAATTGCTCGGGCAGGGGAGTGCCCGCCATGGCCGCCTGCCGCGCGAGATCGCGCAGTCGCATCTGGATGAAGACGACGGGCAGCCAGAACAGGCCGATCATCACGTAAAGCAGGATCGAGGCAAGAAGCCAGGGTTCGGTCAGCGGCCAGCCGATGAGCCAGGCAAGCCAAAGGCCTGTGATCGGTTGCGCCACCACGGCGGTGGCGGTGAACAGGAAATCGGCGACGACCACGCTTTGTGCGACGTGGGCGATCAGAGCGGGATTGCGCGTGCGGCGCGCCATTACCATGAAAAAGGCGATGCCCGCGCCGGCGCCGATCAGCATGGTGGCCCCGGCGACATGCAGGAAGCGGGCGACAGGTTCGAATGCCGGATCGAGGATGTTCATGATGTTCCACCTCGTCCGGAGGGTGGCCCGCACGGCGATGGCTGGCAAGCGTTGTCTTGCCTGTCGGCATGCGGTTTACAGTTCTGTCCGGCGATGCGGAATTGCCACCCTGACAAGTTTTAACTTGTCCGGCGCACCAAATCCGTCAGTATTGCTGACCTATCGGATGCTGGTGAGGAACACCATGTCGCTCGACACCTTCGGATATTTGCTCGTCTTCGCCTTCGTGGCGTCGATGACGCCAGGGCCGAACAATCTGATGTTGCTCGCGTCCGGCGTGAATTTCGGCTTCCGTCGCACCGTGCCGCACATGTTGGGAGTAGCGACAGGCTTCGTCACGCTGCTGCTCGCCGTCGGTTTTGGCCTGGGTGCGCTGCTTGGCGCCGTTCCCCAACTCGGGATTGCGTTGAAGATCCTGGGCGGTGCATTCCTGCTCTATCTCGCCTGGCGTATCGCGCTCAGCCGCACGCTTGGCGCTGTGGAGGGCAGCACGAAACCGATCGGCTTCGCACAGGCCTGGTCTTTCCAGTGGGTCAATCCCAAGGCATGGATGATGTCGGTGACCGCCATGGCGGCCTATGGCAACGCCGAACAACCGGTCTTCTCGGTGCTCGCGGTGACGTCCGGCTTCGCATTGCTGTGCTTCGTTTCGATCTTTTCATGGACCGGCTTCGGGCAGGCGCTCAGCGGCTGGCTTGCCGACCCGGTGCGATTGAAATGGTTCAATATTTTCATGGGATTGGCGCTGTTGGCGACGCTGGTGCCGATGCTCGCCTGAGCAGTCGGATTCTTCCTGCCGCCGCGATATGGACAGCGCGGTTTTCGATGACAGCAGAATCGTGCCAAAGACTTGGTCATGCTGCACACCGCCGAACAGGAGCGCGCGCTCGTCGAAATCAGCCGCTGGCTCAAAGCGGGGGACAAGCAGGTCTTCCGCCTGTTCGGTTATGCCGGCACGGGCAAGACCACGCTGGCGCGCCACATCGCGGAAGGCGTCGATGGCGACGTGCTGTTCGCAGCGTTCACCGGCAAGGCGGCGCAGGTCCTGAGATCGCGAGGGGCTGCCAAGGCAACCACGATCCATTCGCTGATCTACCGCCCGCGGGGCGAGGAGACGGTGGAGGACGAGGAGACTGGCGAAACCAGCGTGTCGCCCACCTTCGCGCTCAACCGTCGCAGCCCCGTTTCGGATGCAAGCCTGGTCATTGTCGACGAATGCTCGATGGTTGACGAGGAACTGGGGCGCGATCTGCTTTCCTTCGGCACGCCGGTACTGGTGCTGGGCGATCCGGGCCAGCTGCCACCGGTTTCCGGCGGTGGTTTCTTCACCGAACACGAGCCGGATTTCCTGCTGGAAGAAGTGCACCGACAGGCGCGTGACAATCCGATCATCGATCTGGCCCAGACCGTGCGCGAGGGCCGCGAGATCATGATCGGCGATTATGGCGAGACGGCACAGGTCATTCCCAGGGGCGATGTCGATGCCGACCTGGTGCTCGGCGCCGACCAGGTGCTGGTCGGCACCAACCGGACGAGGCGGCGCTATAATCAGCGCCTGCGCGAACTCAAGGGTTTCGACGGGCTTTATCCAGCCGCCGGCGACAAGCTGGTGTGCCTGCGAAACGACGCGGCGAAGGGCCTGCTCAACGGTTCGCTGTGGCAAGTGACCAGCGCGCCCAGAAGCGTGAAACCCTGGCTCAGTCTGCTTGTGCGTGCCGAGGACGAGGGCATCGAACGCATCTCGGCCAAGGTGAAGGTGCTGAAAGCCGTCTTCGAGGACCCGGACAATCAGATACCCTGGCAGCAGAAGCGGCGTTACGACGATTTCGATTTCGGCTACGCACTGACCGTGCACAAGGCGCAGGGATCGCAGTGGAACAATGTGGTGCTGTTCGACGAGAGCTATGCCTTTCGCGAGCACCGCCAGCGCTGGCTCTATACGGCGATCACGCGCGCGGCCGACAAACTGACGATCGTCAAATAGCGTTGCGCCGCAGGACTCTGGCGAGTGTTCATGCAGGCCGCGCAATGCCGGTCGGATTAGCCCCGTATTAACTATCTACTGTTAGCGATTTCTTTCAGGGTGGAGAAGGCATCGCTTCACCGGGGGTGGTCTAGGAAGATCCGATGGAGTTTCAGAGTACGGCCGGCGGGATATGATGCCGGCGAAGTTCAAAATGACCGGTGTGCGGCTGAGCTATCTGGCGGCAGTCGCCGTTTTTCTGACCATGATCGGCGTGCTGGTCGTAGGCATGAAACCCTACAGCGATGCAACGTCGCAGCTTTCGCAAGCCAATTACCTGCTTTCGGAAATCCGTTCCAAACTGGACGCCATCGTCATCACCACGCGCAATGATCGCGAGACGACGCAACCGGAGGTCATCGAAAGGCTGCAGAAGACGCTTTCGACGGCCAGGGCCTCTCTTGAAAAGCAGCGACACCAACTGGAATCGCTTTTCGACGACTTTCTTGTCACCGAGGCAAGGATGTCGATGATCGATGACTGGATAGGCAGCGAAAAACAAATCGGCGTGTCCGACTTGCGCAGGCGGATGCAATTCCTGCTGGCTGGCATGGATGCGATGCTGGAAGAGACCGATTTCCTGTCCGGTGTGAAGGCCAAGGATTACGGCTGGGCGGTTGACAATCTGCTGATTGTCCACGAACGCCAGGCATCGCCTGCCATCAATGCAATACAGACGGCCTTTGCCAGCCAGGCTTCGGAAATCTCCGCTTCGTTGAGCACGCTGACATACAAGTTTGCGTTCGGTGTCTGCATGGTGATGGCGCTGTGCATTGCCTTTATCTTCATTCCGATGGAGCGCATGGTCTACCATGGCATGCGGCATCTGCGCGCCGAAACGCAACGCGCGGAGAGGGCGACGCTGGCTGCGAAATCCGCGGACCGTGCGAAGTCGGAGTTTTTGGCGAACATGAGCCACGAGATCCGCACGCCGATGAACGGTGTGATGGGGATGGCGGAACTTCTTGCCAAGACGGAGCTTGACGCGCGCCAGAAGACGTTTGTCGACATCA
>JAJDOK010000070.1 GCA_022340185.1 Salaquimonas sp.
ACATCGCTTCAACGCACATGGCGACGCCCATGCCACCGCCGATGCACAGCGTGGCGAGCCCCTTCTTCGAACCGCGCCGCTTCATCTCGAACAGCAGCGTGTTGAGGATGCGCGCGCCCGAAGCGCCGATCGGATGGCCGATGGCGATCGCCCCGCCATTGACATTGACGATGTCGGGGTTCCAGCCGAGTTCCTTGTTGACAGCGCAGGCCTGCGCGGCGAAGGCCTCGTTCGCCTCCACCAGATCGATGTCATCGACCGACCAGCCGGCCTTTTCAAGCGCCTTGCGCGAAGCCGGGATCGGTCCCGTTCCCATGATCTGCGGATCGACGCCGGCCGTCGCCCAGGAGACGATGCGCGCCAGCGGCGTGATACCGCGCCTGGAAGCCTCGCCCTCGCGCATCAGCACAACCGCGCCCGCCCCGTCATTGATGCCTGAAGCGTTCGCCGCCGTCACCGTGCCTTCCTTGTCGAAGGCCGGGCGCAGCTTGGCCATGGCGTCGAGTGTTGCGCCATAGCGGATATATTCGTCATCGGAGACGACGATCTCCTCCTTGCGGGTCTTCACCGTGACCGGCACGATCTCGTCCTTGAATTTTCCCGCCTTCTGCGCGGCTTCCGCCTTGTTCTGCGAGCCGACGGCGAAAACGTCCTGCTCCTCGCGCGTCAACTGCCACTTGCGCGCGATGTTTTCGGCGGTGTTGCCCATGTGATAGCCGTAGAAGGCGTCGGTCAGGCCGTCCTTGATCATCGTGTCGATCAGCTTCAGATCGCCCATCTTCACCCCGGCGCGCAGATGCTGGGCATGCGGCGCCATCGACATCGATTCCTGGCCGCCGGCAACGATGATGTCGGCGTCACCCGTCGCGATCTGCTGCATGCCGACGGCAACCGTACGCAGGCCCGAACCGCAAAGCTGATTCAGACCCCAGGCCGTCGTCTCGTCCGGGCAGCCGGCTGCGCGCGCCGCCTGGCGCGCGGGGTTCTGGCCCTGGCCGGCCGAAAGGATCTGGCCGAGGATCACCTCGTCTACTTCCTTGGCGTCGACGCCGGCGCGCTCCAGCGCGCCCTTGATCGCGACCGCGCCTAGTTCATGCGCCTGAATGTTGGCGAAGGCGCCGTTAAAGGAACCAACCGGGGTACGGGCCGCACTGGCGATGACAACTGCTTCGAATCCGCTCATGGAAACATTCCTCCTGGGGAAAATCAACGCCAACATAGGCGCGATTTCGCATCTGCACAAATCTATCTATCCGCGCACCAGGGAATCTTCAATGGGCAGGTCCGGATCGCATGGCACGCATGCATTTCAAGCATGTCATGGCGCCTTTACCACCTGTCCAGCCGGTCGGGCTGGAGATTGACTTTGCAGCGCAGGAACGTCACATCTGCGGCATGTTTCACGGTTAGGAACCGCCATAAAGCTCCGGGTGAAACGGAAACCGATGCCATGGCCCAAACCAGCTATCTGAGCGCGCCTTTGCCGCGCAAGCACACAATTGCCGTCGATGTCGCCGGCGTGATCGTCGGCGGTGATGCGCCGGTCGTCGTCCAGTCGATGACCAATACCGACACCGCCGATATCGATGCGACCGTGACCCAGGTCGCACAGCTTGCCCGCGCCGGTTCCGAACTGGTGCGCATCACCGTCGACCGTGATGAATCGGCCGCTGCCGTGCCGCATATTCGCGAGAAATTGGCCAAACGCGGTATCCATGTACCGCTGATCGGCGATTTCCACTATATCGGCCACAAACTGCTGGCCGACCATCCCGCCTGCGCCGAGGCGCTCGACAAATACCGCATCAATCCGGGCAATGTCGGCTTCAGGGAAAAGAAGGACCGCCAGTTCGCGGCCATCGTCGAGACTGCGATTGCGCACGGCAAGCCGGTCCGCATCGGCGTCAACTGGGGTTCGCTCGACCAGGCTTTGCTGACCAGGCTGATGGACGACAACCACGCGGCTGGCGCCCCCTTGTCGGCGCGCGAGGTGACCCGCGAGGCGATCGTCCAGTCGGCGCTGCGGTCGGCCGAACAGGCCGAAGCGATCGGCCTGCCGCGTAACAGGATCATCCTTTCGGCAAAGGTCAGCCAGGTCCAGGATCTGGTCGCCGTCTATGTCGAACTGGCGAAGCGTTCCGACCATGCGCTGCATCTGGGCCTGACCGAAGCCGGGATGGACACCAAGGGCATTGTTGCCTCGTCCGCATCGATGGCCCTGCTGCTACAGCAGGGCATCGGCGACACGATCCGCATATCGCTGACGCCGGAACCCGGCGGCGACCGTACACGCGAAGTCAAAGTCGCGCAGGAATTGCTGCAGACCATGGGCTTCCGCTCCTTCGTGCCCATCGTCGCCGCCTGTCCGGGCTGCGGCCGCACCACCTCAACCGTCTTCCAGGAACTGGCCCGCGATATACAGGGGCATATCCGCAACGAGATGCCGATCTGGCGCGAGAAATATCCCGGCGTCGAGGAACTGAACGTCGCGGTGATGGGCTGCATCGTCAACGGTCCCGGCGAATCCAAGCACGCCCATATCGGCATTTCGCTGCCGGGCACCGGTGAAAGCCCGGCCGCACCCGTCTTCGTCGACGGCAAGAAGGTCGCCACCCTGCGTGGCCCGACCATCGCCGAGGATTTCAAGAAGATGGTGCTCGACTATATCGAGACCCGCTATGGCCCCAAAAACGATGTTGGCAATGCCATGCGCGAGGCCGGCTGATCCTCACACCTTCCTGGCCTTTTTCGGCTTCAGGCGCGCAGGTCGTGTCTTGAGTTCCACCTTCGCCTTGCCGCCGACATTTTCCGGCACGTCTGCGTCCAGCGTATAGCCGATCTCCTTTTCCAGATCGATGCCGGGTTCATGGCCGACCTTGTCGGAAGCCTCCTCAAGCCATTTGTCGGCGCTCTTCCTGCCCAGACCGAACAGGTAATCCAGAAAGCCCGGTTCGGTGTTCTGCTTGGTCGAGGCCGACAGCGCCAGCAATTCCTCGGCCGCTTCTACGCGGTGCATCCGCAGCGCGCGGTATTCATCTTCCGCAAGGCTGCCCTCCTCGATCAGCCGGCGCACGAAATCGATGGCGCGGAATTCGCGCAACAGGGATGCGTTGAAGGTGATTTCGTCGATCCTGTTGGCGATCTCCTGGGATGTCCTCGGCGTCTCGGTGCGCTCGATCGGGTTGATCTGGATGAGTACCACATCGTCGGTTTCCGTCTCGTAGATAAAGGGAAACAACACGGGATTGCCCATGTAGCCGCCGTCCCAATAGGGCACCCCGTCGATCTCGACGGCCTGAAACAAGGTCGGCAGGCAGGCCGAAGCCAGGACCGGATCGACACCGAGTTCACCGTCTTCGAAGATACGCACCTTGCCGTTCCACACATTGGTCGCGGCGATGAACAGCTTGATCGAATCGCAGGCGCGCACATTGTCGAAATCGATCATCTCCTCGACAATGTCCTTCAGCGGATTGACGTCGAACGGATTGAATTCGTAGGGCGAGAACATGCTGCGCAGCATGTTCTGGTAGAACAGCAGCGGCGAATTGGAGAGCGACCAGTTGCCGAGCCAGATATCAAGCGGTGTCCTGAGCGGCGGCGCCATGCGGCCGTCGTCGCCGACCGCCTCCCAGAACGCGCGCAGCTTCGCACGCGCGCCCTCCGCCCTGCCTGTATGAAAGCCGTCGACCAGAGCGACGGCATTCATCGCACCTGCGGAAGTGCCGGAAATGCCCTCGATCTCGAAACGACCGTCCTCCAGCAGGCGGTCGAGCACACCCCAGGCGAACGCGCCATGCGCGCCACCACCTTGCAGCGCAAGGTTGATCTTGCGCCGCGGGCCCGGCCTTTTACCCCCAGCCTTGCTGCCGCCAGGTTTGCCGCCTTTCGACACAGGCGCGTTCATTGCGCGGTCCAGCCGCCGTCAACGACCTGCAGCGACCCGTTGACGTTCTCCGCCTTGTCGGAGGCCAGGAACAGGGCAATGGCCGCGACCTGTTCGACGGTGACGAATTTCTTCGTCGGCTGCGCGTCGAGGATCACATCGTTGATGACCTCCTCGCGGGTCATGTTGCGCGCCTTCATCGTGTCGGGGATCTGGTGTTCGACCAGTGGCGTCCAGACATAGCCGGGGCAGATCGCATTGGCGGTGACGCCATGTTCCGCACCTTCCAGCGCCAGCACCTTGGTCAGCCCGGCAATGCCGTGCTTGGCCGCGACATAGGCCGCCTTGTAGGGGGAAGCGACCAGTGCGTGGGCCGACGCGGTGAAGATCAGCCTTCCCCATTTGCGTTCCTTCATCTGCTTCATCAGCAAACGTGTCGTATGGAACGATGAAGACAGGTTGAGGCCGATGATCAGGTCCCATTTGTCGACCGGAAACTCCTCGATCGGGTCGACATGCTGGACGCCGGCATTGTTGTGCAGGATGTCGACCGCGCCGAAGGTGTCAAGCGCCAGCGTCACCATCTCCCCGATCTTCTCTGGGTTGGTCAGGTCGGCATCCGAATAGACCGCCTTGACGCCATGATCGCTTTCGATGCCCGCCCGCAGCTTCTCGATCTCCGCTGCATCGCCGAAGCCGTTGAGCACGATATTTGCGCCCTCGCTGGCATAGGCCTTCGCACAGGCTTCTCCGATGCCCGAAGTGGAGCCGGTGACGAGTGCTGTCTTGCCGTTCAGAAATCCCATGGTTCTGTCCTTTCAAATATCTTCAAATCCGCCGATCATCGGTCGCCGGCGCGTTCGTCTCGAAATGTCTATGCCGGAGCATGATCCGTAAAAGTGGATTCCGGTTTTACGACAAGATCATGCTCGACTGGGTGATACATTGTCATGATCGTGACAGGGGCGAACACGCCTAATGTTGCACCGCAGTATGGCATGACAAGAACAATCGCGAAATCGTGTTCGTATGACGATTTCACTTGCACCCGGTATTGCCCGGCATCGAATGACAGAAATGGAGACTTTGTCCTTAAGCGGAATTGCCGTCGGCATGCCGTGCCAGCCCCGATAACGCCAGCACGACCACGAACAGGGCGGGCAGCACCGCGAATACCGGCGCAAGACCGGTGTGTTCGGCGATGAAACCGATGGCCGACGGCGCCAGCAGGATGCCCGAATAACCCATGAAGGTGACGAGCGATATGCCGATGCCGGGCGCGAGACCCGGCAAATTGCCCGCGGCCGAAAAGGCGACGGGCACCAGATTGGAAATGCCGATGCCGGCAAGCGCGAAACCGGCGATCGCAATCGCCGAATTCGGCGCCAGTCCCGCCACCAGCATGCCCGTCAGCGCGAGGCCTGCGCACAGCCGCACCGTCGCCACCGCGCCAAGCCTGTTGCGGATGGTGTCGCCGGCAAAGCGGGTGACGGCCATTGCGGCTGAAAACGCACCGTAGGCGAAGCCTGACGAAACAACCGATCCGCCCAGTTCCTTGCGCAGGTAGAGCGCCCCCCAGTCGAGCACCGCCCCTTCCGGGATCATCGAGCACAATGCCATTAATCCGATAAGCCAGGGCAGCAAGCTTGTCGGGAAGCCGATCCGATGGACTTCCGTCTTCGATTGCGAATGGTCCGCCAGCACCATCGGCCAGGCGATGGCAATGAGGAGTGCTGCGACCGCACTCGCGACCAGTGCGTGGCCCATAACGCCGATCGCCGCGATCGCATAGCCCCCCGCGGCAGCGCCGGCCAGTCCGCCGAGGCTCCAGAAGCCGTGGCACGACGACATCACCGCCCGGCCGAGCGATCTTTCCACCGCCACCGCATTGGCGTTCATGGCGACATCCATGCCGCCGACCAGCGCACCGAATGCCGCAACGGCCAGCACCGCAAGCGCCACGTTCGGCGCTAGCGTTACCGCAGGAAGGGCGAGAACCAGCAGCGCGGCGAGCAACCGCAGCGACGGCCGCGACCCGGTGCGCGCTATCAGCACGCCGACCAGCGGCATGGCGATCAGCGAGCCGACGCCGAAGGCGACGATCATCAATCCGAGCGCGCTTTCCGACAATTCCAGCCGTCTGGCGAATTCGGGAATTTTTGGCGCCCAGCTTCCGACGATGAACCCGTTGGCGAGGAACATCGCCGACACGGCGAGGCGAGCGGGCGGAAAGCGCACCGGCTTTCCCGTCCGCGAATGCAGCGTCGCGTCCATCGCTCCCCACCCTGCTTTATTGCAACCGGCCGGGATTAGATCGGATTGGCTTATGCCTCAACCTCGGATGGAGTTTGCGGGATCACAATTGGTGACAATGTCTTTCGCGGCTCACTTCATCGTCATCCTCGGGCTTGTCCCGAGGATGACGATGAGCCCCTGTGGTTCGTTGGATGCTCGGGACGGGCCCGAGCATGACGAAGTCATAGGACAACCGTCACTCGGCATAGGTCACCAGCAGATCCTTGGCGTCGATCTGGTCGCCCGCCTTGACCAGCACTTCGGCGACCGTACCGTCACGCTCGGCATGGATCGCCGTTTCCATTTTCATCGCCTCGATGGAGACCAGCACGTCGCCGGCCTTGACCTCCTGGCCTGCGGCAACCGCGAGCGTCGAGATGACGCCCGGCATCGGCGCACCGACATGATTGGCGTTACCCGCTTCCGCCTTTCGCCGCACCGCGCCCGCCGAGGCGCCATGCGCCCGGTCGGGCACCTTCACGCGCCGTGGCTGGCCGTTCAGTTCGTAGAACACGGTGACCGTGCCGTCCTCATGCGTCTCGCCGATGGCGAGGCAGCGGATGACGAGTGTCTTGCCTTTTTCCAAGTCGACGAAAATCTCCCCCGCCGGCTCCAGTCCGTAGAAATAGACCGGAGTCGGCAGCATGGAGACCGGCCCGTAGGTCTCCTGCACCTGGGCGAAATCGGAATAGACCTTCGGATACATCAGCCAGGAGGCGAATTCGAACGCGCTCAGTTCGCGGTCGAGCTTTTCCTCTATTTCCGCACGCATGGCGTCGAGATCGGCGTCCTCCAGCAGCGACCCCGGCCGCACGGTGTAGGGCGCATCCGATTTCAATACCTTTTTCTGCAAAGCCTTGGGCCAGCCACCCGGCGGCTGGCCGAGATCGCCGCGCAGCATGGCGACGACGGAATCGGGAAAGGCGATGTCCTTGTCCGGGTTCTCGACATCGGCAACGGTGAGGTCCTGGCTGACCATCATCAGCGCCATGTCGCCGACCACCTTCGACGACGGCGTAACCTTGACGATGTCGCCGAACATCTGGTTGGCGTCGTGATAGGCGCGCGCCACCTCGTGCCAGCGAGATTCGAGCCCCAGCGAGCGCGCCTGCTCCTTGAGATTGGTGAACTGGCCGCCCGGCATCTCGTGCAGATAGACTTCAGAGGCCGGCCCCTTGAGATCGCTCTCGAAGGCGGCGTACTGGTTGCGCACCGCTTCCCAGTAAAACGAGATGCGCCTGATCCATTCCGGATCGAGGCCGGTATCACGCTCGGATCCTTTCAGCGCCTCGACGATCGAGCCGAGACAGGGCTGTGAGGTGTTGCCGGACAGCGAGTCGACTGCCGCATCGACGGCATCGACACCCTCCTCGACCGCGGCGAGCACGGTCGCCGCCGACAGGCCGGACGTGTCATGCGTATGAAAGTGTAGGGGCAGGTCGCTCGCCTGCCTGAGCGCCTTGAACAGCATGCGGGCCGCAGCAGGCTTTAGCAGCCCGGCCATGTCCTTGACCGCGATGATATGCGCGCCGGCCTTTTCCAGTTCGCTCGCCAGACCGACGTAATATTTCAGATCGTATTTCGGTCGCGCACTGTCGGTGAGATCGCCGGTATAGCAGATCGCCGCTTCGCACAGCTTGTTCTCCTCGCGCACCGCGTCCATGGCGACGCGCATGTTCTCGACCCAGTTGAGGCAATCGAACACGCGGAACAGGTCGATGCCGCCAGCGGCCGCCTGGCGCACGAAGAAGCGCACCACATTGTCGGGATAATTGGTGTAGCCGACACCATTGGCGCCGCGCAGCAGCATCTGCAGCAGAATGTTCGGCGCCTTTTCGCGAATCAGCGCCAGCCGCTCCCACGGGTCCTCGGTCAGGAAGCGCATGGCGACGTCGAAGGTCGCCCCGCCCCAGCATTCCAGGCTGAACAGTTCCGGCAGCGCGCATGCATAGGTGTCGGCGATGCGCTCGATGTCGTAGGTGCGCATGCGGGTCGCCAGCAGCGACTGGTGCGCGTCGCGCATCGTCGTGTCGGTGATCAGCACGCGATCCTGCCCGCGCATCCAGCGCGCGAATTTTTCCGGCCCGAGCGCTTCGAGCTGCTGACGCGAGCCGTCTGGAACCGTTCCCGCATGATGCGGGACGACGGGCGCTGCGGCGTCCGCTTTGGGCTTTGCCCTGCCCTTCGTCTCGGGATGGCCATTGACCGTGACGTCGGCCAGATAGGTCAGCAGCTTGGTCGCCCGGTCACGGCGCCTGACCTGCTCGAACAGTTCCGGCGTCGAATCGATGAACCTGGTCGTATAGGAATTGTCGCGGAATTTGGGGTGGCCGATGATCGCCTCGAGAAAGGTGAGATTGGTCGCCACGCCGCGAATGCGGAATTCCCGCAGCGCGCGGTCCATCCTCCGGCACGCTTCCTCGGCCGTCGGCGCCCAGGCGGTGATCTTTTCCAGCAGCGGATCGTAGAAGCGGGTGATGACCGCTCCGGAATAGGCCGTGCCGCCATCAAGCCGGATGCCGAACCCGGTCGCGCCGCGATAGGCGGTGATGCGCCCGTAATCGGGAATGAAGTTCTGTTCCGGATCTTCCGTCGTGATCCGACATTGCAAAGCGTTGCCGTTGAGATGGATATCGGCTTGCGCCGGCACGCCCGATTCCGGCGTGCCGATTGCCTTGCCTTCCAGGATGTGGATCTGCGCCTTGACGATATCGATACCGGTGACTTCTTCCGTCACCGTATGTTCGACCTGGATGCGCGGATTGACCTCGATGAAATAGAATTCACCACTATCGGCATCCATCAGGAACTCGACGGTGCCGGCGCCGACATAGTCGGTCGCGTGCGCAAGTTTCAGCGCGTGGCCACAGAGCACCCCGCGTTGCGCGTCGTCGAGATAGGGCGCCGGCGCGCGTTCCACGACTTTCTGGTTGCGCCGCTGGATCGAACAGTCGCGCTCGAACAGATGTACGGCATTGCCGTGCGTATCGCCGAGGATCTGCACCTCGACATGGCGCGCGCGCTCGACCAGCTTTTCCAGATAGACCTCGTCCTTGCCGAAGGCGGCCTTGGCTTCGCGTTTGGCTTCGATCACCTCGCGGGCGAGATCGCCAGCGGAGCGGATAGCGCGCATGCCACGTCCGCCGCCGCCCCATGACGCCTTCAGCATCAGCGGATAGCCGATCTCTTCGGCCATCGCCGCCACCGCATCCATGTCGTCGGGCAGCGGCTCGGTCGCCGGCACCACCGGAACGCCGACCTCGACCGCCAGATTGCGCGCCGCCACCTTGTTGCCGAGCGAACGCATCGTTTCCGGCGCCGGCCCGATGAAGATGATGTCGTTGCGTACGCAAGCTTCGGCGAATTCCGGGCTTTCCGACAGCAGGCCATAACCCGGATGGATGGCGTCCGCGCCCGACAGCTTGGCGACACGGATCACCTCGTCGATCGACAGATAGCTCTCGATCGGACCCATATCGTGTTCCAGATGCGGGCCGCGCCCGACCTGGTAGCTCTCATCGGCCTTGAAGCGGTGCAGCGAATACTTGTCCTCTTCCGCCCAGATCGCCACCGTTTTGAGACCGAGTTCGTTGGCCGCACGGAAGATGCGGATGGCGATTTCGGACCTATTGGCGACGAGGAGCTTGTTGATGGCAGGCATGGACGGACCTGTGCAGGCGAGTGAATCGTATTGCACTGCAGCATTAACCGTGCGCAAACGCAAGACTTCCCCGCGTCGAAACGGCACTGGCGCAATTGGCGAACTTCTGGATTAATGGAGTTGGCTCAATTATGTTGCCATTTCAGGAAAACGCCTCGGGAAAATGCGATGTCGTCCAAGAACCAGCCCATAATGATAAAGAAATACGCAAATCGACGGCTCTACAATACCGGTTCGAGCACTTATGTGACACTTGAGGACCTGGCGACAATGGTCAAGGCGGGCGAGGAATTCGTCGTCCAGGACGCCAAGTCGGGCGAGGACATCACCCGTTCGGTGCTTGCACAGATCATCTTCGACCAGGAAGGCAAAGAGGGCCAGAACCTGCTTCCTATCGCCTTTCTGCGCCAAATCATCAAGTTCTACGGCGATTCCATGCAGGCCATGATCCCGAGCTATCTGGAGCATTCGATGAATTCCTTCGCGCACGAGCAGGAAAAGCTGCGCGAGCAGATGTCGAAGGCCTTCGGCGGCATGGGCAATCTGGGTACGATGGAGGAACAGGTCCGCCGCAACATGGAAATGTTCCAGAAGGCGATGAACATGTTCCTGCCGTTCGGCACTCCCGGAGCGCAGACAGGCGCTGAAGCGGGCGGAGAGAGTGGCGGCGCGTCGTCTCCGGCCAAGGACGAATCCGATATCAAGGATCTCAAGGATCAGCTCGCCGCGCTTCAGAAGCGTCTCGACAAGCTGGGTTAGTCAAAACGCCCGTCGTCGCTTGTGACAACAATCAGGCCCTGCGGCGCAGTGGTTCGGCAGGTGCCAGGGAAAGCCGGTCGCCAGCCTCGCCGAACAGATGCCCCTGCAAATAGTCGGCGCCCCACTCGGCCAGCAGATCGGCCGTCTGCACGTCTTCCACCCATTCCACCACGATACCCGCACCGCAAACCTTGGCGATGTCGATCAGGCTCTTCACGAAAACCTGGTCCTTGACGTCGTGAACGAGATTGGCGGCGAAGCTGCCATCGATCTTGATCATGTCGACAAGAAATGTCTTGAGATTGGAAAACGATGTGAAGCCAGCGCCGAAATCGTCGATCGCCACCTTGCATCCCAGGCTGTGCAGGACCGATATGAACTTGCCGGCCTCCGCCAGATCGTCCGCCGCATGCGATTCGGTGATCTCGACGATCAGCCGTTCCGCCGAACCCGCGATCGCCTGGACACCATTGGCGAGTTTCGACAGCCACAACGGATCAGCGGCTGTTTCCATCGACACATTGAGCGACAGATGCGCTTGCCGGTTGGCCGCCAGCGTTTCAAGCGTCAGCTCGAGACTGCGATGGTCGAGCGTGCCGATGAAACCGAGTTGGCTGGCAATCGAGACGATATGGCCGCCATTGGCCGCGCCTTCGGGGCCATTATCCATCCGCACCAGGCATTCGTGAAATGCTGTCCGGCCACTCAGTGCTTCCACCACCGGCTGGAAGGCAAGGCGCAGTGACCCTTCCTCGCAGGCTGCCGCCAGCGCGGTGGCAAGCGCAGCTGATTTGCGTTTGCATTGGCGCGCCGCAAAATCGGGTTCATGCACCTTGATACGAAAGCCGCTGTGATGGCGCGCCGACTTGCAGGCGGAGTTGGCATGCGCCACCGCCTCGCGCACTGTTGCTGCGTGACGCGGCAACAGGCAGGCTCCAATGGATATGTTCGGTGTCACGGGACCGGCGCTGGTCTCGACGAACTTGCTTTGCAGCGCATTGAGAAAACGCCGGCTTGCCGCGTGGATCTCACGGCTTGAGCATTTGCGCAGGATGACGCCGAACTTGGCGCCTGAAAAGCGCGCGACCAGATCGTCGCCACGCGTGCGTGTCGCGATGCGTTCACTGCATTGGCGGATCACCTCGTCGCCAACGGCAAAGCCATAGTAATCGTTGACGATTTCAAGTCTATCGAGGCTGATGACCAGGAGCGCGGCGGAATCATTGTTTTCCTTACAGAGCTTCAAGACTTCGCCAATTTGCCACTCCAGATAGCGCCGGTTCGCCAGACCCGTCAGATCATCATAATCCGATCTGCGTCGGAGTTTTTCCTCTCGCCGTCGCCTGTCGGAGATGATGCGCACCACGCCTTCCGCGCGCTGTGGTCGGCCGTCGCCACCTGCCTGCCATGCTCCGGTGTCCTCGAGCCAGATGGGCTCGCCATGCGGCACATGCTGGGCAGCGATCGCGTAGATGCATTGATAATGGGTCCAGGAATCCGGCTCGGCCTCGTTGGCTGATCCGACGACATGGCCGAAGCGGCTCTGGCTTCCTTCGGCCTGGATCAGCTTCTCGAATTCGCGCCCGTTCGAATGGCGCAATTCATCGACGAACCCTACCAGACCGGCGAAATTGTCGGACCATTCGATCCTGTCGCTGGCGATGTCCCAGATATAGCTCGCCTGTCCGGTGAGCGCGAGCAGCTGCCTCGCGTCCACCTTCCTCACCAAACCGTCTACTGAATTGTTCGACCGCCCTTTGTCGCCCATCGCCGTTTCCATTCTATGTGGATTGTCGGTCAGTATGGAGGCAAGAACGTTTAAAAAAGCTGAAAATTCGCGTCTGGGTTGTCGGGCAGCATTAAGTCAGTAGGGCCCGCCAACACTGACATCACGCGTTGCCGAACGGATTGACACCGAAAAGCCGGCGATGACGTCAACGAATGTGATTGCCATGAGGATGAAGAACACCGAATTGGCGGCGGCCTGCACCAGCAGGAATTCGATCAGGAAGGCAATGAAGACGAAGGTCGACAGCAAATGGTCGATGATCGTATCGGCACCAATCCTTGTCGCCTTCAGGATTTCGAAGAACAGCAGGAACAGGCCGAGCACGATCATCAGGTCACCCAGGTTCATCACCCAGTTGGCGCCCGAGACCATGGCAAGCTGCATGACAGGCGATGTCCATGGATCGGTGGCGTTGACGTCGACCAGACCCAGCGCCACCAGATTGTATGCGATGAACGGAACGATCAGCAGCGGAACATTGGCCAGCAACTGCATAACGAATTCACCTCCCGTTCGGCCCCTGTCCGGTACGCATCCCTGCTCCGTGCAGCAAGCGTTCGCACAAAGCTGCCCACCGAATATGGCAAGATTGCCGACTTGTCTTTCGCTTGTCCATCCCGCCGGTTCCGCAAGGCAGGCGCAAAAACAAAGGGCCGGCGCAAACGCCGGCCCTCATGCATGGTTCGAAACCGATTGACCCGTCAGACGGACTGCTTCGGCTCGAGAATCTGCTTGCCGCGATACATGCCGGTCTTCAGGTCGATATGATGCGGACGGCGAAGCTCGCCCGAATCCTTGTCCTCGACATAAGCCGGCTGCTTCAGCGCATCCGAAGAACGGCGCATTCCGCGCTTGGAAGGCGTCGTCTTTCGCTTGGGTACAGCCATGATAGAACTCCGGAATTCCTGTGAAGGGCCGCCATTTCGCGATGTTTCAACATCGTGGCGGATTGCCTCGCGGCCGCCTATCGGTAATCGCAGGCATTTTCAGATCGCGGCATATACAGTGTCCGCTCCCGTTTGACCAGCCCGCAGCACAGCTTTTTGCTGACCCGGCCTCTATTTGACACAGCCGACATAACCGCCCGCCTTCGCCGCCCGCCTTTCGATCAGGCGGGCAAGCCGGTTGAGCCCGGCAGACGGCCGCGCCGGATTGCGTTCCGCCGGATTGGGCAGCGTGACGGTCAATAGCGCGGCCTGGCGCGCGCTCAACTGGCTGGCGGATCGGCCGAAATAGTGCTTCGCCGCCGCCTCGATTCCGAACACGCCTTTGTCCCATTCGGCGATGTTGAGATAGATCTCCATGATCCGCTTCTTCGACAGCACCGCGTCGAGATAGATCGCCAGCGGGATTTCGATTCCTTTCCTGAAATAGGAGCGCCCGCTCCACAGGAACAGATTCTTGGCCGTCTGCATGGGGATCGTCGAGGCGCCGCGCGGCTTTTCCCCGTCGAGTGCGTCGGAGATGACGGCATTGAGTTCGACCCAGTCGACACCGCGATGGCGGCAGAACTGGCCGTCTTCCGACATGATGACGGAATGAACGAGTACCGGAGATATGTCATCGATCTCGACCCAGCGCCGGTCGACGCTTCTGCCCGTCAGCCAACGCGCCAGCATCGGCGTCGACACCGGATGGATGAATTCCGCCCGGTACATCAGGCCGAGCGAGGCGGGCACCAGGCCGGCGGCAATTACGACGATCGCCAGATTGCGTAGCGACAAGACGCGGCGCAACCTTGCCATGCGTGCAGGCTTCGACTTCGGATCGATTTTCACCGGCGGTGCGGACGCCACCCTGGTCTTTGCCCTGGCGGGGTTTTTCTTCGCCGGCCCGGGCGCGCGCGTATTCACCGTTGATACCCAGCCTCTCCAATGTCGGTGTTCGCCGATCCTTGTCTGCCTGGCCGATTCCCATGGATGCGACACAGCCGCACCTTCCATACCGTCACGTTCGGTCACACCGCAACGGCATCTGCGGCTTGACCTCGGCTTCGCCCGGTGCCAACCCGTGTGGCGACGGGATCACGACAGGCATTTTGCGATGAAGGACGCGTTTTCACAAAGACTGCAACGCCGCGCCGACGAGACGGTCGCCCTTTTGGAGCGCCTGCTTGGCAACGCTCTGCTTCCCGGAGAGACGACACGTCCCGAACGCCTGCTCGCCGCCATGCGTCACGGCGTCTTCAACGGCGGCAAGCGCCTGCGCCCCTTCCTGCTGATCGAGACCGCAGAAATATTCGGCGCAACCGGCGTCTCGCCCACACGCTGCGCCGCCGCGCTCGAATGCGTCCACTGCTACTCCCTCATCCATGACGACCTGCCCGCCATGGACGACGATGACATGCGGCGCGGCAAGCCGACCGTGCACAAGGCCTTCGACGAGGCGACGGCGATCCTCGCCGGCGACGCACTGCTGACGCTGGCCTTGGATATCCTCGCCGACGAGGAGACCCACGCCGATCCGGCGATCCGCGCCGAACTGGTACTGGCGCTGGCGCGTGCTTCCGGCCTCGGCGGCATGGCAGGCGGTCAGATGCTCGATCTCGCCGCCGAGGGAAGACAACTGGGCGAGGACGAGATCGTTACCCTGCAGGCAATGAAGACCGGCGCGCTGATCCGTTTCGCCTGCGAGGCCGGCGCCATCGTCGGTCGGGCGGGCGAGGCCGAACGCGCAGCGATGGCTCAGTTCGGCGAAAAGATCGGCAAGGCCTTCCAGCTTGCCGACGACATGCTCGACCTCACCGCCTCGCCGGAAAGGCTCGGCAAGGAAACCGCCAAGGATTCCGGACGCGGCAAGGCCACGCTGGTCGCCCTGTATGGTCTGGAGGAGTCGCGGCGCATGGCCGACCGCCTCACCGTTGAAGCGCTCGAATTGCTCTCCCCCTTTGGTGAACGCGCGCATTGGCTGGAAGCCGTCGCCCGCTTCATCGTCGGCCGCGACCACTGACCCGGCGAGGGTGCTCCGATCCAGCACAGATGAATTCGTTTTCTCTAATATGCGCCATATAAGCCCGTGTTGGACACGTTTGACGCCAATCATGGCGTATATTGAGAAAAAATTTTCTCTCTCACCTGCAAATTCACCAAGCCCTGCCAATGGTTCTTCCGCCGCTAGCCCTATCTTCATGGGCAGGACAAACAGCGGTGAAATCCCATGCCGGCGACATCCAAGAAAATCCTGGCACCAAAGGCCGATCAGCTTTCCTTCTTTCCTGTCTTCCTCAAGGTCGAGGATAGATTCGCGATCGTGGTCGGCAATGGGGCGCAGGCGCTCGCCAGGGCGCGGTTGCTCGCCGAAAGCCGGGTTCGGATTCGCCTGATCGCTTCCGATCCGTCGCGCGAACTGGGCGTCTTCGCCATCCAGGCCGACGCCGATCTCGTGATCGCGCCTTTCGCACCGGCCATGGCCGACGATGCCGCATTGGTTTTCGCCGCGACCGGCGACGCGGATGAGGACGAGGGGGTCGTCAACGCCGCACGCGAGCGGGGCATCCCGGTCAACGCCGTCGACCGGCCCGAACTCTGCGATTTCTACATGCCGGCGCTGGTCAACCGCGCGCCGGTTTGCGTCGCCGTCGGTTCGGAAGGTTCCGGGCCTGTGCTGACCCAATTGCTGCGCGCCCGCATCGAAGCCCTGTTGCCACCCTCGACCGGCCGCCTTGCCGGCCTCGCAGCGCGCTACCGCAAGACCGTGGATCGTCTCGTGCCGAAGGGCGCGACGCGCCGGCACTTCTGGCGCGCCTTTTTCGACGGACCTGTCGCGCGCTGCGTCGAGTCTGGCGACATGGTCGCCGCCCGGCGCTCGGTCACGCGATTGCTCAAGGATATTGAAGCCCCGACCGGTTTCGTCTCGCTGGTCGGCGCCGGGCCGGGCGCGGAAGACCTGCTGACCTTGCGCGCCCAGCGCGCGCTACTCGAAGCCGATACCATCCTGTTCGCGACGGATGTGCGCGAAAGCCTCGTGGCGCTGGGGCGCCGCGATGCCCGCCGCATGGCCGTAGCCCACCGCGAAGCCGGCAAGCACCTTGTCCGAGAGGCGTTCGCCGGCAGCCATATTGTCCTGCTCACCGCCGGCGATCCGCGCGACGACGCGTTGACAGACGCCGTCACCGCCGCGCTCGAGACAGCAGGCATCGCTCATGAAATCGTCCCCGGCGTCGCCGCGTCCTCCCAAGATACGACCCGTCGCATTCTCGCCGCCTAGGAGCAAAACCATGAAGATCATCACCGCCAACCGCCTGTCCGACGGCGCCGTTGTCTATCTTGCCGCCGAAGGCTGGTTGACTGAAATCACCCATGCCGCCGTGCTGAACGCTCATGATGCCATCGAGGCGGGTCTTGCCGCAGCGGCGCGTGCCGTGGCGAACCGTGAAATCGTCGACACCGCCGCCATCGACGTCACCGTCGAGGATAAAGGCCCGGTTCCCGTGCGCCTACGCGAACGCATTCGCGCCTTCGGTCCGACTATTGCCTTTGGTGAAACCGCCCGCGCCGCGCTCGCCGCCTGAGTCAGATTTACGTTTCCAGAGAGCCGATCATGTACCGCTACGATGAATTCGACAGCGATTTCGTTGCCGCCCGCGTCGCCGAATTCCGCGACCAGGTGGAACGCCGTCTTTCCGGCGAGTTGAGCGAGGACGAGTTCAAGCCGCTGCGCCTGATGAACGGCGTCTATCTGCAACTCCACGCCTATATGCTGCGCGTCGCCATCCCCTATGGCACGCTGAATTCGCGTCAGATGCGCATGCTCGGCCACATCGCGGACAAGTACGACAAGGGCTACGGCCACTTCACAACGCGCCAGAACATCCAGTTCAACTGGCCGAAGCTGACCGACATTCCCGATATCCTGGAAGAACTCGCCACTGTCGAGATGCACGCCATCCAGTCTTCGGGCAATTGCATCCGCAATGTAACGGCCGATCATTTCGCCGGCGTCGCGCGCGACGAGATCGCCGACCCGCGCGTCTATGCCGAGATCCTGCGGCAATGGTCGTCGATCCATCCCGAATTCATCTTCCTGCCGCGCAAGTTCAAGATCGCGATCACCGGTGCGGAACACGACCGCGCCGCGATCCAGGTACACGATATCGGCCTGCAACTGAAGAAGAACGAAGCTGGCGAGATCGGCTTCGCCGTCCATGTCGGCGGTGGTCAGGGCCGCACGCCGATGATTGCAAAGTTGGTACGCGACTTCCTGCCGGAGGAAGATCTGCTCGCCTATGTCGAAGCGATCCTGCGCGTCTACAATCTCTATGGACGGCGCGACAACAAGTACAAGGCGCGCATCAAGATCCTCGTGCACGAAACCGGGATCGACGTGCTGAGGAAGGATATCGAGGCCGAATTCGAGCGTATCCGTGACGGCGCATTGAACCTGCCGAAGGCTGATATCGAGGCGATCGACGCCCATTTCGCCCAGCCGGACTGGGCCGACTTACCTGATGACAGCTCGGAACTGGAAGTGGCCCGCCGCGACAATCCCGCCTTCGCCCGCTGGCTCGCCAACAATACGCGCGAACACAAGGCGCCGGGCCATGCCATCGTCACCATCTCGCTGAAACCCGCAGGCGGTCCGCCGGGCGACGCGACCGCGCGGCAGATGGAGGTGATCGCCGATCTCGCCGAGCGTTATTCCCACGACGAATTGCGTATCAGCCACGAGCAGAACGTCATCCTGCCGCATGTCGAGAAGCGCAATCTGAAGGCGGTCTACGACGCGCTCGCCGCCGAACATCTGGCGCCGGCCAATGCCGGCCTGATCACCGACATCATCGCCTGCCCCGGCCTCGACTATTGCGCACTCGCCAACGCCCGCTCGATCCCAATCGCCCAGCGCCTTTCGGAACGTTTCGCCGACCCGGCGCGCGAAGAGGAGATCGGCGAACTCAAGATCAAGATCTCCGGCTGCATCAACGCCTGCGGCCACCACCATGTCGGCCATATCGGCATTCTGGGCGTCGACCGGAAGGGCGAGGAATTCTACCAGATCACGCTCGGCGGCTCGGCTGACGAGGCCACGTCTATTGGTGAAATCGTCGGCAAGGGCTTTTCGACCGACGAGATCGTCGACGCCGTCGGGAAGGTGGTCGACGCCTATCTTGTTCATCGCCATTCGAAGGACGAGACCTTCCTGGAGGCCTATCGCCGTCTCGGCCAGGAACCCTTCAAGGAGGCGCTTTATGGCTGACACGCTCGAAATCGATGTCGATACCCTTTCACCCGACACGCTGAACCAGCGCTTCGAAGGCTCCGGCACGCGCGCCATGCTGCAGGCTCTGCTCACTGAAAACGCAGATAAGCGTATTGCCGTTATCTCGTCCTTCGGCGCCAACTCCGTGGTCCTGCTGCACCTCGTCGCCGGCATCGATCCGTCCCTGCCGGTGCTGTTCGTCGATACCGGCAAGCTGTTCGCCGAGACGATCCGCTATCGCGACGAGATCGCCGAGAGGCTCGGTCTCATCGATGTCCGTGTCATCGGCCCGGAACCTTCCGCGCTCGCCGCCCGCGATCCCGCCGGCGCGTTGTGGATTTCCGACACGCAGGCCTGTTGCGCGGTTCGCAAGGTGAAGCCCTTCGCCTTGGCGCTCGAAGATTTCGACATCTGGATTTCCGGCCGCAAGCGCTATCAGGGCGGAAGGCGCGCCGAACTGCCACTGTTTGAGGCCGAAGATATCGGGAAGGCCCCGCGCCTGAAGGTCAACCCGCTCGCCCACTGGACGAAGGGCGACATCGACATCTACCGAACCGCCTTCTCCTTGCCGCAGCATACGCTGGTGGCGAAAGGCTACGCCTCGATCGGCTGCCAGCCCTGCACCTCGCCGGTTGCCGAGGATGAAGACGAGCGTGCCGGGCGCTGGCGCGGTTCCGACAAGACCGAATGCGGCATCCATGTCGCCGACGACATGGGAGGCCTGCCGTGAGCGAGCGAGGACAGGCCGCCCGTATCTGGACAACGCAAGGCTTCGTCGAAAACCGGCTGTCACCCGAAAAGGGCGCAGTCTTCATGTCGCCAGAAGAAGCAACCGGCAAGCTCGGCTCCGGCATAGCCTCCGTACTGGTGCTGGAATCGGGCGACGAACCTGCCGCTATCGCCTCGCGCATCCACGAATTCGATGCGATTGTGCTGCGCTTTGCGGTCTTTTCCGACGGGCGTGGCTTTTCCACCACACGTCTGTTGCGCGAAAAGCTCGGTTATGAAGGCGAGATCAGGGCCGAGGGCCATTTCCTGCTCGACCAGATTCCACTGATGCTGCGTGTCGGCTTTACTTCCTTCGCCGTCACCCATGGCCCGACGATTCGCCGTCTCGAAACAGGCAGACTTCCGGCAATCGCGCTCTATACGCAGCCTGCCTGGCGAGCCGAGCAACACGCCGGCCAAAGGTCATGGACCCGCCGTGCAGGCTAGAAGTTTCAGTCGAGTTTTTCCACCCGCGCGCCCATGTCGGGAATGAGCCTCACCCGATAGGTCGCGTTTTCGCATTCAAGAATCCAGACTTCCTCGTCCGGTTTCGATGCCTGTTCATCGTGCTTCGCCGACTTGGGGGATGAACATGCATACCCCTGTTCGCGAATCTGGTCTGCCACGATACTCTTCGGATCCTCCTGGGCGGACGCCGAAAGTGCCGTCGCGACTGGCACCAGCGAGAGCAGGATTGCGCCAAACTGGTATTTTCTGAACATCATCGACATGGCCCCATTTCTAGCCGGGTCGGTTGTGAAAGACAAACGGGTCAAACAAAAAATGTAGTCGTCGACATCTGGCAATCATCTCACCTGCCGAAGAAAAATGTAACCGGCAAAATCAGGCTGAGTTGCCCTGTGTCAGTTTGGCGCATTCGGCACCGTGGTCAATGGGCCCGGGCAAGAAGCTCGCACCTTCCTCCCCAAGCATTGGACCGGCAAGACGGCGAAGCTGGTCGGGGAATGATATCCGGATTGTAGGCGTTTGCGAACCAGTCGCATTCCACCACGCCCCCTCATTTTGCACTTGCCCGCAAATGCCGACGGGCAGATATTCCCGCGCGCCGATTTCCCGATTCGGCGGAGCGTGTTGAAGAGGATTTGATGCGTCATGATTTGCATGAAAGCGCTTGAACTTCGGACCGGCGCAAACTGGAATACGCCTTGCCTGCACTACTTGGGGACTATGGCGATTGCGCTCGGTGCGTTGCTTTTGGGCGCGATTGCCGGAGGTCTGTTTGTGACGGAGGCTGCCGCCCAGTCGGCAAGGCCAAACATCGTCGTCATCCTTGCCGACGATCTCGGCTGGAAGGATGTCGGTTATCACGGCTCCGATATCGTGACTCCCAACATCGACGAACTCGCAAATACCGGTGCCAAGCTCGAACAGTACTATGCACAGCCGATGTGCACTCCTACGCGCGCCGCCCTGATGACCGGCCGCTATCCCATGCGCTATGGCCTGCAGACGGCCGTGATCCCCCAGGGCCACAACTACGGCCTCGCGACGGACGAATGGCTGTTGCCGCAGGCGCTGAGGGAAGCCGGCTACGAGACCGCGATCATCGGCAAATGGCATCTGGGACACGCCGACAGGAAGTACTGGCCGCGCCAGCGCGGCTTCGACTACCAGTACGGACCGCTCATCGGTGAAATCGACTATTTCACCCACGAGGTGGATGGCCAGGTGGACTGGTACCGCAACAATGAGGTTGTCAGGGAGGAAGGCTACTCGACCACGCTACTCGGCAACGATGCGGTCAGACTGATCGAGGCCCACGATCCCTCGACACCGCTGTTCCTCTACCTTGCCTTCAACGCGGTGCACACGCCCTACCAGGCACCGCAGGAATATCTCGACCGGTACCCCAATATCGAGGACCCTAGCCGCAAGGCATACGCTGCGAGCGCGACCGCCATGGACGACCAGATCGGACGGGTGGTCACGGCGCTCAGGGACAAGGGCATGCTCGCAAACACGCTCATCGTCTTCCAGAGCGATAATGGCGGCACCCGCAATGCCCTGTTCGCCGGCGCGATTACCGACATGTCGAAGGTTGTGCTTCCAGCCGACAACGGTCCATACCGCGACGGCAAGGGTTCCCTGTACGAGGGAGGAACACGCGTGGTCGCTTTTGCCAACTGGCCCGGTCACATTGAAAGCGGCATAACGGTGAACGGCCTGCTGCACACGGTGGACCTCTACCCCACCCTGGTAAAGCTCGCCGGCGGCAGTATCGGCGCAGCCAAGCCGCTTGACGGCCTCGACGTGTGGGACACGATCAGCGCGGGAAAACCATCGCCGCGAACCGAAATCGTCTACAACATAGAGCCGTTCCGCGCAGCGGTCCGCGAGGGCGACTGGAAGCTCTTCTGGCGCACGCTCCTGCCCCAGTCCGTGGAACTCTATGATATCCCCCACGATCCCTCGGAAACAACGAATCTCGCCGCCGATCATCCCGACATCGTCGCAAAGCTGCAGAAGCGAGCGAACGAACTGGGGGCAGAGGCTCAGCAGCCGATCCTGCTGCAGATCGAGTTCGCCAACATAATCGAGCGTATGCACCTGCCCCCGACTTTGGCGCCGACCCTCGAAAGCCTCGACACGGAACGCTGATACGGTACCAGTCCATTCGAAGACCACAAGCGGCACGAAATGTCCGCGAGCAATCCTCCACTTGCCTTTGCCGGCCATCACCCCGGCAGCAGGTCATGTCGTAGGCAGGCGCCATCAAGTCTGTCGGATATTCTCCGAGCATTCCGGCGCAAGTACGAAATTGCGATACCGGCAATCCCACTGATTGGGAATGCGTCGGAAACTGGCGCCGGGATGCTGCCTCGCTCCTTGGGAGCGTCAAGCTGGTCTCATGCCTTTAGCCTGGCGACATAAGACGCCCTTATGCCGCGACGGTAATCATCCATCGCGTCCCAGTCATCGACCGTTTTCCCGTTGTAGGGAATCCGGCGCGGCACATAGCCGGTTCGCCTGAACATTTCCTCCAGATAGGAAGTGCTCGGCCAGTAAACGATGCCGTCGGCATCGAATGTATTGCGGGTCTCGGAGGGATCTTCATAGGACACCAGAAACAGGGCGGGTGGCTTGCCGAACATCCTTCGCCCGAACCAGAAATAGTTTTTCGCGACCGAGGTGTCGATGATGACGGTTTCCGGCCTGAGCCTGGCGCACTCGCGAAAGAATTCGACCTGGTCGACGGTGTGATAGAGAAAGCCTAGGCAAAGAATGACATCGAAACTGCCCGGCTCGGCACTGCGCATATATTCGAAAATGTCGCTCTTGATGAATTTCATGCGATCCGTCAGGCCGGCTTTCTCCATGTTCTCGCGGCCCTTTTCGATCAGTTCGTCGCGGATCTCGACGCCGGTTACACTGGCCGCGCCTGCCTGGAACGCACCGTAGGCCATGCGGCCATTGTTGCAGGCGAGATCCAGGACCGTTTTGCCTTCGATAAGTCCGGCATTGTTGCCGAACAGGTTCTGCGCGCGCTGGCGCAAACGATTGCGGCCCGGCTCATCGTCCACACCCCAGGGCGATCCTTCAAATGAAATGGCTTTCATCAATTACTTCCGTTTGTATCCAGGTTTTTTTGTCACCTTTGAGCCAATGGCTAGGGCCAGTCAATCTGTGCCAGCGCCCGCCAATGCGTTATGGTGAAGCGGTATGCTAAATCAGTAGGTTTGTCGGGTTGTGACAAGCAATTATTACAGGCGCCTCTCGCCTCCCGCCTTTCGCCAAGTTCAGGTGGAAGCGAAAACCTGTTTTGTCATCCACTGGACCGATTCCGGCCAGCGCCACGAACCTGTCAGGTTTTCTTGGACCACGCGCCGTCTCAGATTCCCTTTTCGGTAAGAAATCGCCATACGGCTTCCAGTCCCACTTGCAGGGCCGGCTCGCTGTCGACGAGGATGTGATTGCGGCTTTCGAGCGGTACGAAATGCGCGCCCGGTATGCCGGATGCCACCGCACGGCCGAGTTCGAGCGGGATGCGTTGATCGTATTTGGCGTGCAGGACGATGGTGGGTGCGCGCACTTGCGCAAGACGTTGGCGGACATCGATAGAACCGAAGGCGTTCTGGAAGCGCGCGGCATTTTGCGGCGACGTCGTCTGGCGCTGGAATTCATCGAACCATGCCAGATCGTCGGGATTGGCATCCGGCATGAAGGTCTGTGAGAAGATATGGCGGTAGGCGGGATTGTCGGTTCCCCATCCGACCTCGGTAAGCTTCAGCACCGCCTCGCGCCGCGCCTGCTCTTCCGGGCTGGCAAGGTGACGCCAGCCGGCCGCATAGCCGCCGATCAATATCAGTCCCGAGACGCGCTCTGGATTACGCACGGCATATTCAATCGAAACCGCACATCCCTGCGAAATGCCGAGTAGCGGAAAGCGCTCGAGACCGAGCTGTTCTGCGACCGCC
>JAJDOK010000074.1 GCA_022340185.1 Salaquimonas sp.
ATGTGCCATTGCGCCGCAGCGTGTAACCGGGACGTCACACAAAAGTCGCTTGACGGCGAAACGGACCGGGCGTAATCCCGCCAGTGGGACACCCCTCCCCAACGAGGGGCAACTATCTGGAAGGGTAGATGACATGACAGACCTGCCAATGCCGGACGTGCGTCCGGCCAATCCCCGTTTTTCCTCCGGCCCCTGTGCGAAGCGACCCGGCTGGTCGCTCGAAGCACTGCATGATGCGGCGTTGGGGCGTTCCCACCGCGCCAAGACAGGCAAAACAAAGCTCGCGCAGGCGATCGATCTGACGCGCGAGGTGCTGCAGGTGCCAGCCGACCACCGCATCGCGATCGTGCCGGCGTCGGATACCGGCGCTGTCGAGATGGCATTGTGGTCGCTACTCGGTGAGCGTGGCGTCGACATGCTCGCCTGGGAGAGTTTCGGTTCGGGCTGGGTCACCGATGTGATCAAGCAATTGAAGCTTGAGGACGTGCGCAAGTTCGAGGCGCCTTATGGCGAACTTCCGGATTTGCGCCGAGCTGATTTTTCCCGCGACGTGGTCTTCACCTGGAACGGCACGACCTCCGGCGTGCGCGTGCCTGATGGCGAATGGATCGCTGCCGATCGCTCCGGCTTGACGATCTGCGACGCCACCTCGGCGGCATTTGCCCAGAGATTGCCCTTAGACAAGCTCGATGTCGTCACCTTCTCCTGGCAGAAGGTGTTGGGCGGCGAAGCAGCGCACGGCATGCTGATCCTCAGCCCGCGCGCCGTAGAAAGGCTGGAGAGCTACACGCCCGCTTGGCCGCTGCCGAAAATCTTCCGCCTGACCAAGTCAGACGGGAAGGGGGGCGGCAAGTTGATCGAGGGCATCTTCAAGGGCGAGACGATCAACACGCCATCCATGCTGGCGGTCGAGGACTATCTCGATGCGCTCAACTGGGCGAAGTCGGTTGGCGGGCTCGACGGCCTGATTGGTCGCGCGAATGCCAATCTCGGCGTGATCGAAGCTTTCGTCGACAAATCGCCCTGGCTTGGCTTCCTGGCGAAGACCGACGCAACCTGCTCCAACACCTCCGTGTGCCTGTCGATCACCGATCCGCAGATCGCCGCGCTCGACGCCGATGCGCAGGCGGCCTTCGCCAAGGGCATGGTCTCGGTGCTAGAAGCCGAAGGTGTCGCATTCGATATCGGCGCCTATCGCGACGCGCCGCCGGGTTTGAGAATCTGGACCGGCGGGACGATCGAGAAAGCCGATCTCGAAGCGCTGATGCCCTGGCTCGATTGGGCCTATCAGCGCCAGAAATCCGGTCTGAAACAGGCTGCCTGATCCAGCTTGCCGCCGGCTTGTCGGCGGCGGCCGCATCTCTCCCCTATCCAAGCAATTCCAGGAGGCCTGAAATGGCACCTCGTGTACTCGTCTCCGACAAGCTGTCGGAAACCGCCGTCGATATCTTCAAGCGCAATGGCGTGGAAGTCGACTATCTGCCCGATGTCGGCAAGGACAAGGAAAAGCTGGCCGAGATCATCGGCCAGTATGACGGTCTTGCCATCCGTTCGGCGACCAAGGTCACCGAGAAGCTGATCGGGCTTGCCGACAATCTGAAGGTGATCGGCCGGGCCGGTATCGGCGTCGACAATGTCGATATCCCGGCGGCTTCACGCAAGGGCATCATCGTGATGAACACGCCCTTCGGCAATTCGATCACTACAGCCGAGCACGCCATTTCGCTGATGCTGGCCGTTGCACGCCAGATTCCCGCTGCCGACGTCTCGACGCAGACCGGCAAATGGGAAAAGTCGAAATTCATGGGTGTCGAGATCACCGGCAAGACGCTCGGCGTCATCGGCTGCGGCAATATCGGTTCGGTCGTGGCCGCACGCGGCCGCGGGCTGAGGATGCGCGTTATCGCCTATGATCCGTTCCTCAGTCACGAACGGGCCGACGAGATGGGTGTCGAAAAGGTCGATCTCGACACGCTGTTCGAACGCGCCGACTTCATCACGCTGCATGTGCCGCTGACCGACAAGACGCGCCACATCATCGACAGGAACGCGATCGCCAAGATGAAGGACGGGGTCAGGATCATCAATTGCGCGCGCGGCGGACTGGTCGTCGAGGCCGATCTCGCCGAAGCCATCAAGTCCGGCAAGGTGGCCGGCGCTGGCTTCGACGTCTTCGAGGTGGAGCCGGCCAAGGACAGCCCGCTGTTCGGCCTGCCCAATGTGGTGTGCACGCCGCATCTGGGCGCCTCGACAACGGAAGCACAGGAGAATGTCGCGCTGCAGATCGCCGAACAGATGAGCGACTATCTGATCAATGGCGCGGTGTCGAACGCGCTCAACATGCCTTCGATCTCCGCCGACGAGGCGCCGAAACTGATGCCCTTCGTCAAGCTGGCCGAATATCTGGGCGCCTTTGCCGGCCAGGTGACCGAATCGCCGATCCAGCGCGTCGAGATCATCTATGACGGCGCGGTGGCGCAGATGAATACCAAGGCGCTGACGAGCGCGGCCATCGCCGGCCTGATCAAGAGCCAGGTTTCGGATGTCAACATGGTCTCGGCGCCGATCATGGCGAAGGAACGCGGCATCCATGTCTCGGAGACGACGCAGGACAAGTCCGGTGTGTTCGACAGCTATATCAAGCTGATCGTGACGACGGAGCGCCAGGAACGCTCGGTCGCCGGCACGGTGTTTTCCGACGGCAAGCCGCGCTTCATCCAGATCAAGGGCATCAATCTCGACGCCGAGATAGGGCGCTTCATGATCTATACCACCAATGACGACGTGCCCGGCATCATCGGCACGCTCGGCACGGTGTTCGGCCAGTCGGGCGTCAACATCGCCAATTTCCAGCTTGGCCGAGACGCGCCGGGCGGCAATGCGATCGCGCTTTTATATCTCGACGCGCCGGTCGAAACGAAAGTACTCGACACGCTAATGGCCTCCGGCCTGTTCAAACAGGCCAAGCCGCTGGCATTCGACGTGGGGTAATCATGTTTGGGGAAAGGGCTGGCCTCCTTTCCCCGAAATGCCAACTGCGCTACAATAATAAGCAGTATCGGAGATCATCGAATGAAGGTCGTCGTTGAAGCCAATTGGGACGAAGAAGCTCGTGTCTGGGTCGCCGAGGCGGTGGACGATATCGGACTGGTGACCGAAGCCGCCACCATCGAGGAGCTTCAGCGCAAGCTGGCCATCATGGTGCCCGATCTTCTGGGCGAAGAAGTTGACGGCCCATTCGACATCGAACTGATTGCGAGAAGCCGGCAGTCTGTGGCGGCGGTCTAACGCGGCATCGCATTAAAAAGAGAGGCGATGGCAATCGCCTATTTCCCGTTGTTAATCAGGGCGTAGATTTCATTTCACCCCACACGTTCCGTTGCCCCTTATTATAATTGCGGCCAGATAAAAATGCGCGGTGGCAATGAACAAATTCTCGAAACCCGTAAAGCAACTACTCTCCAAGGCCGGCTGGGAATAGCTTCGCCAAGGCAAGGGCGATAACGAAATCTGGCACGATCCTGAAACCGGCCGGAAGGTGACCATCGACAATTCGATGAAATCGCGCCACACAGCAAATGCCATTCTCAAGAAAGCCGGTTTGCCGAAAGCATTCTGAAGCCATTCAGTCGATGGATACTTCATGACTGGCCCGCAGTCGCCGCTGCGACATCCATACTCCCAGGATGACCAGTGCAATTGCCACGGCATGGTAGAGATGGAAGCTCTCGCCGAGAAACAGCACCGCCATGCCGGAAGCGAAGATCGGCACGAGATTCATGAAGACGCCGGCACGGTTGGCGCCAATGATCTCCACCCCCCGAATCCACATGAGCTGGGCGAGGATCGAGGGAAACAGTGCGGTGTAAAGCACCACCATCCAGCCCTGGAAGTCGGGCCACTGGATCTGCCCCTCGACCCCCTCCCATAGCGCGAATGGCAGCGAGGTCAGCATGGCGGAAAAGGCGAGTACGAGGATCGTACTCAACCAGTGCATCACCGGCTTTCTGACGAGCATCACCGAATAGAGCGCGTAGGAACCCGTCGCGATCAGCATGAGCACGTCACCGAAATTAAGCTCCAGACCGACCAGGCCAACAAGATTGCCGTTTGCTGCCGTCAGGACCACACCGGCAAGCGTCAGCACGAAGCCCATGAGCTGGAGCCGGGTCGAGCGGACCTGGAAAATGAGGAAGTTCAGGGCGAAGACGAAAAGCGGCGTGGCAGCCTGCAGGATTGCCACATTGATCGCCGTCGTGTAATGCGCCGACAGATAGAACAGATTGTTGAACAGCGTGAATCCGATCGCGCCAAGCATCGCCAGGAAGGGCCAGTGGCGCTTGATCACCGGCCAGTCGGATACAAGACGGGGCCACGCAATGACGGCCAACACCGCCAGCGCCGCAGCCCAGCGCAAGCTGGTCAGCAGGAAGGGGGAAATGTGGCCGATCGCGAACTTGCTGGCGATGACATTACCCGCCCAAAACAAGGTGGTCATGATCAGCAGGGGATAGGGTCGGCCGGTCAACCCGTGCAGCAAATTCATTCAATTTCCTGAAAAAGAGGGGATTTCCTGATCGATCGGCGGCAAGCCAAGCATTGGAGGTTCTGCCTGCGCTGTTTGACGGGTTTTGATCGCGATAACAAGACAACATGCGGATAACCGCCGATGTCGATCGGCTTTCCAGGTGCACGCCGGGTTGAAGCGGATGGCTCTTTCGGACTAAGAACGGCCGGTTTTGCATTCCACTCAGGGGAAACACGACTCCCCCGGCTTCAGGATGGATCGATGGCGAATGTGGTGGTGGTCGGTTCCCAATGGGGAGACGAAGGCAAGGGAAAGATTGTCGACTGGCTGTCGGAACGTGCCGAGGTCGTGGTGCGCTTTCAGGGCGGGCACAATGCCGGCCACACGCTGGTAATCGACGGGGTCAGCTACAAGCTTTCGCTTTTGCCGTCGGGTGTGGTGCGGCCGAGCAAACTGTCCGTGATCGGCAATGGTGTCGTCATCGATCCGCATGCTCTGGTGGCCGAGATCGACCGGCTTGGCGAACAGGGCGTGAGTGTCACGCCGGATAATCTGAGAATTGCCGAAAACGCCACGCTGATCCTGTCGGTGCACCGCGAACTGGACGGGTTACGCGAGGATGCGGCGTCAAATACGGGCACCAGTATTGGCACGACACGGCGCGGCATCGGGCCGGCCTATGAGGACAAGGTGGGCCGCCGCTCCGTGCGGGCAATGGATCTGGCCAACATGGACACGCTCGGCGCCAAGGTGGACCGGCTGCTCGCGCATCACAATGCGCTTCGGCGCGGCTTCGGGCAGCCGGAAGTCGAGCATCCGGTGGTGATGGAGGAACTGGCGCAGGTTGCCGACCGCATCGTGCCCTTCCTGGAACCGGTCTGGAGGCTGCTCGACGACAAAAAACGGTCGGGCGCGCGCATCCTGTTTGAAGGCGCGCAAGGCACGCTGCTCGACATCGACCATGGTACCTATCCATACGTGACTTCGTCGAACACGGTGGCCGGCCAGGCGGCGGCCGGTTCGGGCATGGGGCCTGGCTCGGTTGGCTATGTTCTCGGTATCACCAAGGCCTATACGACCAGGGTGGGCGAAGGCCCTTTCCCGACAGAGCAGGACAACGAGGTGGGCGAGTTCCTCGGCACGCGCGGCCATGAATTCGGCACGGTTACAGGCAGGAAAAGGCGCTGCGGCTGGTTCGACGCCGTGGCGGTGCGCCAGGCGGTTGCCGTCAACGGCATTTCCGGTATCGCGCTCACCAAGCTCGACGTGCTGGACGGGCTGGACGAGATCAAGGTGTGCACGAGCTATCGTCTCGACGGGCGCGACCTCGACTATTTGCCGGCGAGCCAGGGCCAGCAGGCGCGCGTTGAACCGGTCTATACCAGCCTGGGCGGCTGGGAGGGGTCGACGGTGGGCGCCAGAAGCTGGGCGGACCTGCCGGCAGAGGCAGTCAAATATGTGCGTTTTGTCGAGGAATTGATCGGCGCGCCGGTCGCACTTCTATCCACAAGTCCGGAGCGGGAGGACACCATACTTGTCCATGATCCGTTTCAAGACTAACAATGAAACGGGAGATTCCGTCATTTCGGACGCTGACAGGGGGCATAATGCTTGGTCAGCGAAGGGGGCGTTATCCGGCCTGGGCCGGGACATGATCCGGATGGAAGTGTAAATGGCAGATTATTATTCGATTCTGAAAAAGACACTTTCAGGATTGCCGAAGAATACAGCCGAGAACCGAAACGTCGTCTATGGCAAGGCGCGTCAGGCAATCGACAGGCAATTGCGTGCGCTTGATCCCACGCCGCCCGAAGAGGCGATTGCCCGGCAGATGAACCTGCTGGAACAGGCGATTGCAACGGTGGAGGCGGAGTTTACGGCAGCGCAGCCGGCCACAACTCCCGCTCCCGAGCCATCTGCTTCCACATCGAGCGTTTCCCAGCCGGAGACGCCTCGACCAGCCGCGCCATCAACCGCGCCGACGCCGCAAGCCTCGCCCGAACCCGCCGGGCAACACTCCGGTCAGGCGCCCGAACCGCAGGCACCGCCGCCCAGTACCGCACCCCAGGGTGGTGCACCGACAACTGCGCAGGCAAGCACACCGGGCACAGCAAAGAGCGCAGATACGCCAGCCTATGACGCCATGCTGGACGAACTTGACGACTATGATCGCTCCTCGCAGGGCCGCCAGCGCGTTTCCGCGCTTGGACAGGAAAAGCGGCGGGGCGGCTGGTTCGTGACCCTGGTGGTCAGCCTTGTCGTGCTGGCGATCTTGGCGGCTGGTGGCTATGCGATGTGGCGCAACAAGGACGCCTTGCTTGCGACGCTCGGTCTTGCAGACATGATGGCGCCAAAGCAGGCAAGCGACGCGACGGCGGAAATGGGCACCGGCGAGGAACCGGCGACGTCACCAGGCGCCATCGACGGTAAGGAAGATGTCCGGCTGAACCAGAACGGCGAGACCGTAGCCGGTCAGCCGAGCGAGGAAGTGCCGGCCAAGCCGATTCGCGACGCAGGCAAAACGGCGCCAGCGCCAGCCGAACCGGCCACCGGTGAACCAGTTGCGGGCGAACCGGCTGCCGGAGCGCCGATACCGGGAACGAACGAGTCGGCGCCGCAGGCTCCCGAAACTCCGGCCAGTGAGCAACCGGCCCAGGTCAATCCGGTTGGCCAGAATGGCGAAGGCGGCACAACCGGGGAAGGCACCGGCGTTCAGCAGGGGACCACGGGGGACGAAGCGCCGGCAACTTCCGGGCAGGCCGAATCGCCGCCGGCAATTGCGCAAAAGGCCTATCTCTACGAGGAAGGCGGTGCGGGCGCGGGCGCGACGCGCGACAATGCAGCGATCGTCTGGTCGCTGGAGGAACAATCTCCGGGAGACGGTCTGCCGCCTGAAGCGGTCATCCATGGCCAGTTCGACGTGCCGGGGCGCGGCCTGGTCATGAACCTAACCATCAGACGCAATGTCGACGAAGCCCTGCCGGCCAGTCACATCATCGAATTGCGGTTCGACACGCCGGCCGATTTCTCCGGCGGCGAGATCGACAATGTCGCGCGCTTCGTCATGAAGTCGAGCGAGCAGGCGCGCGGCGAAGGACTGATCGCGGTGCCCGCCAAGATCGATGCCGGCTATTTCCTGATCGCGCTCAACAATCTGGCACAGGCCCAGGAGACCAATCGCAAGCTGCTGACCGAATCGACCTGGATCGACATTCCGATCGGCTATACCAGCGGGCGGCGGGCGCTGGTGACGCTGGAAAAGGGCGCCATCGGCGAAAAGGTATTCAAGGAGGCTTTCGCGGACTGGGACAAGCGCTGAGTCGTTCGTTCATCCCAGCAGTCAATCCGTTGTGAATTGTGCCGGTCCCAATCGTGCTTTAACCTTGCAAAACAAAGGCAACGAATTGGGCAATGGCTTTTGACAGCAGTTCCTCAAGTTCGAAGCAGTGCCTATTTGCCATTCGTCGAGTTTCTCGAAAGGGCTGGCGAACCGGTCGAACGGGGACTGGAGGGGAAGCTGATCCCGGCTATCGCCTATAGGGATGCCGGAGCGCTCGTGCCGATCCATCTTGCACATTCCTATCTGGCGCAAGGCGCCCGCAAGCTTGGTCAAAGGGACTTTGGCATTCTGGTCGGCGGTGAAATGCGGTTGGCGGATTTGGGCGCTTTTCGCCGAAACCTGTGCCGTTCGCTCACCCTGCACGACGCTCTCGGCAAGTTCCATGCATCTTATTCGCTGCACAGTTCGGCCGAGCGGATATGGTGGGAGGCCAGTGGCGACAATGTCCTGTTCCTGCACAGCTATTTGTTCGACACGCGATCAGGCAGCAATTATGCCCGCCATTGCGCGCTGCTTCTCATGCGTGACCTGATACGAATGGTGCGGGGTTCAATTGGCAGCCGAAGCTGGTTCTCACAATCGAGGCCGACGACGTCGATCTGTTTCGTGAAACGTTTGACGATCCCGAAATACGACTTTCAAGAGTGAGCGGTCTGGTTTTCCCGACACGTCTGTTATGCCGCCCGCTGGGCCAAGTCGTCGACATGGGCAGGCACCGGAGATCGTGATGCTTTCGAAGCTTCGACCCCCAGCAGCGATTTTGTCGGATCCGTGAAGCAGGTGATTGCCGCCTGCATGACAGAGGGGCAGTGCGGACTCGAACAGGTTGCGCGAGCTCTCGGGCTGCACCCGAGAACATTGCAGCGAAGACTTGCGGCGAGTGGACAAGACTATTCGGAAATATTGGCGCAAGCCCGTTTCGAAAAGGCACTGCGCCTGATGGATGATCCGACTCTGCGCATTTTCGATATCGCGCTGGAACTTGGTTTCCTGGACACGTCGAATTTCTCGCGATCGTTCAGGCTATGGACCGGTGTCACACCATCGATTTTTCGTGCGGCTCACTTTTCGACCCATTGAGGTCGTAAACCACAGACAGAAATCCTGTCTTGTCGTGATATGACGAGGCAGTTTTTTGTAGCGAGACTATCCTGTCTCTATCGTTTCAAACCCGCGGCGCCTTTTTCGCCGCGATTGAATTGGAGGATAAGTATGCGGATCAAGAGTAGCGAAACGGCGGTTGTTTTTTTTGCAGCCCTTTCGACATTTTTACTTCTGGTAACGGGCAAACCCGCACTCGCACAGGTGACGCCGGAGACCGTCAAGTCTCTTTCAGCACCGGAATCGGTGGATACGCGCATCGGCAAGCTGGAGTTCAGCAAGGGCGTCCCAACCGACGCCACCGCGCGTGCGGTGTATGACGCCGTCGATTTCGCCAATGCGCTTAACGTCTACAACAACAGCTTTCGCGGTGCCTCGGCGCTGGCGATCAAGAAGGGCATGCGAAGCATCGGCGCCGAGAGCGGTGATGTCGTCATCTTCGAAAAACTGATGGATTCCAGTTCGCTGTTTCTGACGGCGAACGCCGACACTGTTTACTACCTCGCCTGGATCGACCTCTCCAAAGGCCCGATGGTGATCGATCAGCCTTCAGATGGCCTGGGTGCGATCAACGACATGTGGTTCCAGTGGGTGATCGACGTGGGAAAGCCCGGCCCCGACCGCGGACTGGGCGGCAAGTACCTGATCGTCGGCCCGGATTATGACGGCCCGCTGCCGCAGGGCGGCTACTTCGTGGCGCATTGCCGAACCAATACCGCGCTCTATGCGCTACGCGCGTTCATCGCCAATGGCAATGATCCCAAACCGGCCGTCGACAACATCAAACAGAACCTGAAAATCTATCCCTACAAGCCCGGCAGTTTCGGTACGCCCATCGCCGAGGCGCTGGAAGGCAAGGTTCGTCTGGAAGGTGAGCCCAAGGTTCCGCCGACAAAGTTCATTGATGCCAGCGGCATGTCCTTCAACACCATCCCGCCCAGCGACTACGGCTTCTTCGAGATGATCAACGAAAACGTCCAGAACGAGCCTGAAACAAGCTACGATGTGGAGCTTTCCGGTCAGCTCGCTGCTATCGGGATCGTTCACGGCAAGAAATTCAAGCCGGACGAGCGGATGAAAAAAATCCTTTCCGATGCCGCGCAGACCGGCCAGGGATTCGGACGGGCGCTGCAATGGCAATTCGCCGACGCACATCCCGACTGGGCCTACTATCCCGACTCCCACTGGTTCAGCATGCTCTGGCAAGGCGGCGCATTGTTCGAAACACCGCCACCACTGTTCGAGGACGGCATGTTCAAGCCGTTCCCGCCAACGGGTGCGCGAACGCTCGATTCGCGAACGGCTTTCTACTACGCCTACACGCTCGACAGCCCCGCAATGATCATGCGCATTCCGGAAGTGGGTTCGCAGTATCTGATGGGGTTCCTCGATGCCGAGGGCAAGCCCTTCGATGGCGCCAAAACCTACAAGGTGGATTTGCCGAAAGGCATTCCTGCCGGCGCCTTCTGGTCACTCACCCTTTACGACAATCAGACCCGTTCCATGCTGCAAACGCCGCAGAAATACCCGCGTGCCGGCTCCCAGAGCTATCCCACGCCGGCGGCGAAAGCCAATGAGGACGGTTCGACGACGGTCTATTTCGGTCCGACCAAACCTGAAGGCGTGCCCGACGGCAACTGGATCCAGACCGAGCCGGAGAAGGGCTGGTTCGTTATTCTCAGGTTCTACAGTCCGCTGCCGCCGTTCTTCAACAAATCCTGGCGGGCCGGCGAGATCGAACTCGTCAGCAACTGATCCTCGACAACAGGGCGGCGCCGTCCCGGCGTCGCCGCTTTCACACACATTCCAGTACCAGGGAGATGGTCAACATGCGTTTTGTTACTGTTGTTTGTGGAATGGCCCTGGCGCTTGTGAGTGCGTCCGCCAGCTTCTCCGGCGCCTCGGCACAGACACCCCAATCGATCACGACGCCGGACACCGTCGAGACCCGGATCGGCACGCTCAAGTTCAAGGACGGCGTGCCGTCGCCGGAAACCACAACGGCGATCTACGACAATCTCGACTTCACCTATGCCTTCCGCGCCTTCACCGACACGTTTCAAGGCGTCAGCGTCGAGGCGATCCGGCGGGGGCTCGTGTCCGTTGGCATCAAGGATAACGAAATCGTCCTCTTCTCCAAGCTGATGGATGCGGATTCCATTTTCCTGACCGCCAATGCGGATACCGTCTACTAGTTCGGGTTCATCGACCTTTCGAAAGGGCCGATGGTGCTGGAAACCCCGCCGGGTGCGCTCGGCACCATCGACGATATGTGGTTCCGCTGGGTGACCGATTTCGGCCGACCGGGACCTGACCGCGGCGAAGGCGGTAAATACCTGCTCGTCGGCCCGGGCTATGACGGCTATCTGCCCGATGGCGTATTCAGCGTCGCCCATTCGAAGACCAATCGGGTGTTGGTACTCGGCCGCTCCTTCCTCAAGGACAACGATCCGGCGCCGGTTGTCGAGGAGATCAAGGCGACGACGAAGATCTATCCCTACGCGCCGGACGGCGTTGGCATGGCGATCGGCCGCTTCCTCGAAGGTGGCATTATGCTGAGCCGGAATGCTGAGCCCAAGACACCGGCCTTCCACGAGGGTACCGGGCTGGTGGTGAACACGGTGCCGCCGAACGATTTCAGCTACTACGAGATGCTGAACGATCTCGTGCAGGAAGAGCCTGCGGCGGTCCTGGATCCCGAACTAATGGGCCCGCTCGTCGCCATCGGCATCAGGAAAGGGCAGGACTTCAAGCCGGACGTGCGGATGAAGAAGGTCATGACCGAGGCGGTGGCGCTCGCCAACGCCACGAGCCGCACGCTCGGCTTCGATCCTCAAGATCCGGGCGTCTACTATTACAAGGACTCCCGGTGGTGGAATCCGCTCTTTGCGGGCGGCTACCTGTTCGAGACGCCGCCACCGGAGATCACGCACGAGGGCGCCAAGCTCTTCCCGCCGACCGGCTATCGCCAGATGAACGCACGGAGCGCCTTCTTCTATATCGCGACCGGGGTCACGCCGGCGATGGTCATGCGTCTGACCAATGTCGGTTCGCAATATCTTGGTGCGATGAGGGATGCGAACGGCGACTATTTCGATGGCGCCAAGACCTACAAGGTAACGCTGCCCAAGGGCATTCCGGCGGCGGCGTTCTGGTCCTTCACGCTCTACGACAACCAGTCGCGATCCATGCTGCAGACCCCACAGAAATACCCGCGCGCCGGCAGCCAGAGCTTTCCCTCGCGGGCAGCAGAGACAGCCGCGGACGGCTCCGTAACCGTCTATTTCGGACCGAAGCAGCCCGAAGGCGTGTCGCGTGGCAACTGGATCCAGACTGACCCGAACAAGGGGTGGTTCACCCTTCTGCGCCTCTATAGTCCGCTTGAGCCGTTCTTCGACAAGAGCTGGCGGCCGAGCGAAATTGAAGTGGTCGGCAATTAAGCGGAAAAGCGTTCGGGTGGCGATGTCCGGTTGCCACCCGAACAAGCCGCAATCTGCGCCACATGGATTTTGTCTCACATGGGCCTTGTCCAACCTGGTGGATACGGCGCATTGCGTTGACGGCGTATCTGCATGGCAGGCCTGCGCGAACGAGCACTTGCCGGGTCGCGCCCCAGGGAATAGGATTTCCGTGAGATTCACTCCAAGGGGTGCCGCTGGCGGTTTTTCGCCAGGGGCTGAGATGGCCAACAGGCCGAACCCTTGATCACTGGTTTGCCCTTTCGCTGAAAGAAGCGAAGGGGAAGGTGATCGGGAACCTGATCCGGGTAATGCCGGCGAAGGGATGGAGGCCGCAAGCAACCTGCCGCCACTTTTCCATTCCTCGTCCACCCGTCGGTTCGCCGGTCGGGCGGAGAAGTCGGCATTGGCGATTAGCCCCGGACACGTATTGTGGCGCAAGAGTCTTGCTGCAGTGGCGGTGATCCTTGTCGCGCTTGGCGCATGGCAACTGGCGATCCTGCTGTTTCACCCGCCGGCGTTCCTGCTGCCGTCGCCGTCGACCGTTGCGGAAATCTTCGCGCACGATGGCTCCTATCTCGCCTATCACGCGCTGACGACGATCGGCGAGATGATCGCCGGTCTCGGTGTCGGCGCGGCGGCAGGTATCGTCATCGCGCTTGCCCTGACAAGATTTCCCGCAGCCGAACGCTTCGCCATGCCGGCGATCGTCACGACCCAGACCCTGCCGGTCTTCGCGATCGCGCCGCTCATCGTCATCTGGTTCGGTTTCGGTATCGGCTCGAAGGTGGCGATGGCGGCGCTGATCATCTTCTTTCCGGTCGCCTCCGCCTTTCATGACGGGCTGAAGGGAACCGAAGACGCGTGGCTCGATCTGGCGCGCGGCTGGGGCGCCAATCCGTCGCAGACATTGCTGAAAGTCCGCATTCCTGCCGCACTGCCCGCGCTCGCCAGCGGTTTGAAGGTCTCCGCAGCGCTGGCGCCGATCGGCGCCATTGTCGGCGAATGGGCCGGCGCCTCTGGCGGACTCGGCTATGTCATGCTGCAGGCCAATGCCCGGGTTCAGACCGCCACGGTGTTCGCCTGTCTCATCATTCTCGCCGTCTCCGCCTTTGTGCTGCGCTATGCCGTCGCCGTCCTGTGCGACCGGTTGGTGTTCTGGCGCGGCCATGAAAGCTGAACGCTGTTTAAAATCCCAGGAAACGAAACCCATAATCCGGAACTCACACCATGCGCCTAGTATTTGCCTTGCTTGCCTTCCTGACCTTCATCCAGCCGGCGACAGCCGCTGACGATTCCAATGGCAAGCTCACCGTGCTGCTCGATTGGTTCGTCAATCCCGACCATGCCGCGCTGGTGGTCGCCAAGGAACGAGGCCTGTTCGAAGAAGCCGGTCTCGATGTCGAACTGATCGCGCCGGCCGACCCGAGCGCCCCGCCACGTCTTGTCGCGGCGGGGCAGGGCGATATCGCGGTCACCTACGAGCCGCAGCTTCACATGCAGATCGGTGAGGGCCTGCCGCTCACACGTTTCGCCACGCTTGTCGAAACCCCACTCAATACGCTGGTTGTGCTCAGGGACGGACCGGTCAAATCGTTGGCGGACATGAAGGGTCATACGGTCGGCTTTTCGGTCGGCGGGTTCGAGGACGTATTGCTCAAGACCATGTTGAAACAGGAGAACTTGAGCCTCGACGACATCACACTGGTCAATGTCAATTTCGCGCTGTCGCAATCGTTGGTCGCCGGCAAGGTCGACGCGGTGATCGGCGCCTTCCGCAATTTCGAACTGAACCAGCTCGACATCGAGGGCCATCCGGGCATCGCCTTCTACCCGGAAGAACATGGCGTGCCGGTCTATGACGAACTGGTGCTGGTCGCTAAAAATGATCGGGTGGACGATCCGAAACTGCGCCGATTCGTCGATGCGCTGGAAAAGGCGACGCTATGGCTGACAAACCATCCCGACGAAGCGTGGGCGCTTTTCATCAAATCGCATGGCGATCTCGACGATGAACTGAACAAGCGCGCCTGGGACGATACGCTGCCGCGGCTCGCCAAGCGGCCCGGCGCGCTCGACCGGTACCGCTACGAGCGTTTCGCGGAATTCATGAAGGAATCCGGTCTGATCAAGCAGGTGCCGCCGCTCGACAGCTATGCGGTTGAACTGAAATAGCATGAAAGAAAACGGCTTCCCGGGATGACCGGGAAGCCGCCTGCATTGATCATGTCTGCAACAAAGCGATCAGGCCTCAGCCTGATGTTCCAATGCGGCCGGCCCCTTCGCCAGTTCGCGGGCGGCGGCTTTCATCGCCTTTTGCACCTTTTCGAAGGCGCGGACCTCGATCTGGCGGACGCGCTCACGCGAGATGGAGAATTCCTGTGAAAGTTCCTCCAGGGTGATCGGGCTTTCTTCCAGACGGCGGGCCAGGAAGACACGCTTTTCGCGGTCGTTGAGCACTTCCAGAGCGTCTTTGAGCATTTCGCGGCGTGTCTCGAGCTCGTCCTGCTTGATGATCACCTGTTCGGCACTCTCGCTCTCGTCAACGAGCCAGTCCTGCCATTCGCCGCTCTCGCCCTCGGTCGCCTTGATCGGCGCGTTGAGCGAGGCATCGCCGCCGAGACGACGGTTCATGGAGACGACTTCCTCTTCCGAGACGCCAAGCTGGGTGGCGATCTGCTTGACCTGATCAGGGTTCAAATCGCCTTCCTCAAGCGCCTGGATGCGGCTCTTGGCCTTGCGCAGATTGAAGAACAGCCGCTTCTGATTGGCGGTAGTCCCCATCTTGACTAGGCTCCAGGAGCGCAGCACATATTCCTGGATGGCGGCCTTGATCCACCACATCGCATAGGTGGCAAGGCGGAAGCCCTTGTCGGGCTCGAATTTCTTGACCGCCTGCATAAGGCCGACATTGCCTTCGGAAATCACCTCGCCGATTGGCAGGCCGTAGCCGCGATAGCCCATGGCTATCTTGGCGACCAGTCGCAGATGGCTGGTGACGAGCTGATGAGCGGCGTCGCGGTCATCATGTTCCTGATAACGCTTCGCCAGCATGTATTCCTGATCCGGCTCCAGCATGGGAAACCGGCGGATTTCTTCCATATATCGGCTAAGGCCGGAATCTCCGGCGGCAACGCTTGGCAATGTCTGGGCCATGAAAGCACCCTCCTGAAAAAGAATTCAGGTCCCTCTTAAAGCGGACCTCAAAAAACGGGCATGCGGAATCATCACCCGCCACACTCCCATAATATAGGAAGTATCTGCGGCGGTTGTATGAAATTTACCTAATGCTGACGAGGGCTTCCTTGGACGGCGGTTTCAAAAAGATGAAGCAATCGGGAAAAATCTTCCGGCAAGGAGGCTTCGAAGCGCATGGTCTCGCCGGTTGCGGGATGGGCGAAGGAAAGCGTGGCGGCGTGCAACGCCTGGCGGTGAAAGGCGGTTACGCCTTCGCGGATCGCTTCGGGCAGGGCGTTTACCTTGGTGGCGAAGTGGGCGCCATAGTCACGGTCGCCAATGAGCGGATGGCCGATATGGGCCATGTGGACACGGATCTGGTGGGTGCGACCGGTCTCCAGCCGGCATTCAACCAGCGAGGCGATAACGGGGCTGGCGTCCTTTCTGTCAGGATATTTGCGCAACACGCGGTAATGCGTAACCGCGTGACGGGAACCAGACGCGCGTTCGGAGACCACGGCACGCTTCAGCCGGTCGTTCGGCGAACGGCCGAGCGGTGCGTCGATCGTGCCGGCAGCACGCGGCAGGCCACCCCAGACCAGCGCCAGATAGAAGCGCTCCAGCGGGCCGGAGCGGCCATGGTCGGCGAATTGCGCGGCAAGTCCGGCATGCGCCCGCTCGGTCTTGGCGACGACCATGACGCCGGACGTATCCTTGTCGAGGCGATGGACGATGCCGGGCCGCCTGACCCCACCAATGCCGGCAAGGCTTTCACCGCAATGATACAGCAGCGCGTTGACCAGCGTGCCCGTGGCGTTGCCGGGGGCGGGATGGACAACCATGCCGGCCGGCTTGTGAACCACGATCAGATCGTCGTCCTCGTAGAGGATGTCGAGCGGGATGGCTTCCGGTAGTGGCGTTGCGTCCTCGGGTTCGGGAATTAGAAGCGCGAACTCGTCACCCGGCTTCAGCCGCTGATTGGGTGATGTGCAGGCCTTGCCGTTCAATGTCACATGGCCTTCGAGGATAAGCGCCTTGACGCGCGAGCGCGAGACATGAGCCGGCATCAGCGCGGCGAGCCAGGCGTCGAGACGCGCGCCGGCGTCGGCGGCATCCACCGTGAAGCGGGATGCGCGGTCTTCCCCTTCGATTTCTTCCGGGCTAGGAGACATGGGATAAATCAGCGGCGATTGCCCAAGCGATTGCCGGACCGGTTGGGGGAGGCCGCAGGAAAGTTGCCATGACCGCAATAAATGACGATGAAGAAAAGCCGCTCGCTCCTGAAGTCGAGCGGCTGCGCCGCAAGATGGTGCGCCTGCTGGTCATTTCGATCGGCATCATGATGGTCGGCCTTATGGCGGTACTGGGGGCCATTGTCTACAAGATCAGCGCCAGAAGCGAGGCGGCCAGGGAAAAGTCGGCCATTGGCGCCAATTCGCCCGGTGTGCCGGTCGAACCGGGCTTTGCGGGTCGTATCGACCTGCCCGAGGGCAGCACGATCGTTTCGACTTCACTTGATGGCGGGAATATCCTGCTGCATGTGCGTATCCCGGGCCAGGGTGAAAAGCTGCTGGTCTACAGTCTCGGCGAGGATCGCGTCATCGCGACGGTCACGGTTGACTAAGGCCTGTCGCTTCGCGGTCATTTTCGTGCTGGCGCTGCTCGCCGGACCGGCCACCATGTTCGCCCAGACCAACAGGCTGGCGAGCGGCGTGGCGGTCGCGGCCTGCGGCGAGCTGATTGGTGCGGTAAAGACCGCGCCGGAGGCTCCGCCGAGACTCAGCGACAGCAATACGGACGGTCTGTTCAATCTTGCCTTGCCCTATGCGGCGGCAAACGGTCCGCCCGCCAAGCCGGAGGAATTCGCGCAGCTGGCCGAATTGAGCGCGCAGGCAGGTGCGCTGGCGCGAGCCTATATTCTGTCGGGAACCGGAGAGAATGGTACGCTCACGCCCGAACAACGCCAGCGCGCGGAGCACAATTTCATTGCCTATCTGCCCGAAATCGTACGCGTCTACGATTTCAGGCTGCAGGTCGCTGCACGATTGGCGGCGGGTGCGGCCCTGTTCAAGGCACGCATGCCGAATGAGGCGTCTGACGATCCGGCGGTGCGCGCAGGGCTTGCAGCGATCGAGACGGAAACACGCGCGATCATCGCGGCGGTGCTGTCGCTGGTGGCAGACAGGAATATCGACGACCAATCGCGGTTCGACCGCATGAGGCTGCTGTCGAGCGATGTCGACGATTTCTCCGCCTTTCTGGACACCGAGCCGTCGCAGGAACTGGCCGATCAGGCGCTGGCGGCGGCGATTGCCGAGCACAATCCAAAGATCGGGCAATTATTGAAGAATTTCGCATTGGCGATCCTGCGCTGAGGCATCACTTGGGGCGGAACGGATCGCCGTAGCGCGGATCGGTGAGCAAGTTTTCGTCGGTCAGCGTCTCGAGAAAGGCGATGAGGGCGGCCTTGTCGGTTTGGGAGAAATCGAACCGCAGCGGTTTGCCATCAGTACTCCTGAGTTCGGGCGCGAGGTTCGGCTTGCCAGCGATACCGTGCGAATAATGATCGATAACTTCCTCGAGCGTGGCGAAGCGGCCGTCATGCATGTAGGGGCCGCTCACCGTAATATTCTTCAGCGAGGCGGCGCGGAACTTGCCCTTGTCGACTTCAAGTCCGGTCGTCTCGCCGACGCCGTCATCGGGACGGTCCTTCAACGCTGGTAGGCCATTGTCATGCGGTTCGACCATCACAAAGGCATCGGTTTCATGGCAGGACGAGCAGCCAGCGCCACCCTCCTTGCGTGAGGCCAGGAACAGGAACTTGCCTCTGTTCTCCTGCGACGACAGCTCTGGAAAATCGGCCAGACGATCCGGCTTTCCAACACGGGCAACATCGTAGCGCGAATTCAGCGCCGTGATCGAACGCACGAATTGCGCCAGCGCCTTCGACGCGCGGTCCTCGGTGATTTCGGGGTTGCCGAAGGCGGACTTGAACAAGTGGCCATACCACGGCCGACTGGCGATGCGTGCTGTCAATTCACCTGGCTTCAACCCCATCTCGATCTTGTCGGTAAAGGGCTGGAGAACCTGGTCCTCAAGGCTTGCCGCACGCTCGTCGCGGAAATAGCGGCCGCGCGGGTTGAAGCGGGCATTGGCGAGCGCCATGGCCGAACGCCGCGTGATCCTGCCCTTGAAGCCGATGGAGAAACGCGTCGGATCGTCGAAGCCGGCAGCCTGGGCATGGCAGCTCGAACACGAGACCAGGCCGTTCTGCGATAGTGAGCGATCGTAGAACAGGATGCGACCGAGCCGGATGCCGGCCGGTGTGACCGGGTTATCGGCCGGTATGCTGTCGAGTGCGGCCAGTGGCGGCGGAATTGACTTGGCCAGGATCGGGAGGGCAGCGGCGATGTCCGGCTCGTGAGCATAGCGCTCATCTGCAGCAACAGCAGGGGCAGCAACAGCAGGGGCGGCAACAGCAGGGGCGGCTGCAACCGGGGCGGTCTGAGCGGACGTTGCGAATGCCAGCATCGCGCCGAACATGGCGGTGCGTGCAGGCCGCGAGAAGACGGAAATTCGCTTCATGGGCGAATTGTAGCGGCGTTTGCGGCGATCGGAAGTCCGCCTGACGCTCGGCACGACATTGCCGGAGTGCTTATCCCGCCTTATTCTGGCGTGCTGTGTCCTGCAGGGCACGGATACGGTCTGCCAGCGTACGCACGGGCTGTCCTGCTTCGCCAACCGATTTGGCCCTGGAGGGCTTGGGCGTTTTGGCGAGGATTTCGTCGATCGCCGAATGATTGCCCTCAAGCGCGGAGGTCATCGCGGTCACCTGGGCAGCGAGGTCGTTGATACGTTCGCGCAGAATGGCATTCTCGCGACGCTCGCTATCCCAGTCCTGCGCCTTGACGCGTTCCAGCGAGCCTAGATCTTCCTTCAGCCGGTCGCGTTCCTCGGTCAGGGCGGTGAGCTTTTCCTCCAGCGCTTCCTTGTCGCTTCGAAGAGAGGACATGGCCTTCTCCACATTGTCGTTGGAGGCATCGTTCAAAAGCGCCTCCATCTGCAGGGTGGTTTGCGCCAGCTTGGCTTCCAGTTCGACAGTGTGCGACTTTTCCGCCGCAAGCTGGTGGGTCAGTTCGGCGTTGATGCGGTCCTCGTCGCCGGTTGATGTGCGCAAGCGGGAAAGATCGCGTTCGCGCTTTTCCAGGTCGGTCTCGGCGTCGGCCAGTTGCTTTTGCACGCGCGCAAGGCGTTGTTCCAGATCGGCATTCTTGTCGCGCTCGCTCTTGAGTTCGCGCTCCATCCGGCTTTCCTGCTCGGAAATCTCCGTAACCTGGTCGGAGAGATTGTCCATTTCCGTCTGTTTGGCGACGAGTTCGATGCGGCGACTGTCGGCGTCGTCCTCGGTCTGCGACAGGCGGGTGCGCATCTGTTCGACTTCCAGTGCCTTTTCCTCAAGGCGTGCGCTGGTTTTCTCCAGACGCTCGCCAGCGGCGGCGAGACGTTCCTCGCGATCCTTCAATTGCGCGCGCAGATCGGCCGAGCGCGCCTCCAGTTCCTCGATGAAGCGGATGCGATCCTTGCTTTCGTCGGCAAGCTTGGCCAGTTCGTCGCGCTTGCGGGCGATCTCGATGACCTGACTTGCCGCCTTCTCGCGCAATTCGTCGACGCTCAGTTCCAGACGCCGCGTCGACATGGCGAACTCGGCGCGCAGTTGGTCCTTGTCTGCCTGGATTTCATTGAGCGTCAGCGGCACCGAAGCCTCGACACGGCGCTTGGTCAGCGTCACCGCGCGGTTCCAGATCACCGGAGAAACCATCAATGCAATCAGTGCGGCACTCAGTAAGCCGAGGCCGAAAAGGAGAATGCCTTCAAACACGTGCCAACTCGCCGGTTTCGCCGCATGGGGTGGATCACGCCATCATGGCACGAAACCCGTGAACGCGCCACGACAAGGATTTGTTAACCTTAAAGCGAAATAGCGCGGGGCGAATACCGGAAAAATCGGGACTGGTCAGGTCAGAAGGGATTGAGTTCCGGATACCGGCTCATCTTCAGATAACCGACATTGATGCCGAGACGCGCACCAAGGCCGGTGTGGATCGGCACCAGATTGACACCCTGACGGGTCAATGCGGTGACGCCCACGCCACCGATCATATAGGCCGAACCGGAGACGCCGAAAAAGCGGCTGTAGATGAAGTCGATCGTCGGCAGGTCGTAGACCAGCATCATGGTACGGTTGCCTTCGATGCCATAGTCCCAGCCGAGGGATGGGCCCTGCCAGTAGACCTTGTGGTCGCCGGCATTCTTGGTGAACAGCTTTCCCTCGCCATATCTGAGTCCGCCGATGAAGGCGCCGCCGGCTTCCTCGCCCAGAATATAGCCATTCGGCAGGCCATAGGTCTCGAAAGCGCGCTCCACAGCACCAGCCAGTGCGCCGGAGGTGGCGCCGAAGAAACCATGACCGGCGTCGATGATCTCCTGAATGGTATAGGTGCGGTAGGCCTGCGCATTTGCCTGGACAGGCACGATGACGGCCAGTGCCAGCCATGCGAGTGCCGCAGCAAGGAAAAGCTTGCGGAAGGCGGCCAGGGGGCGGGTCAATACACGGTTACGGGCCATACTCCAGGCCATGATCTGGGCTCCTTGAAAAACATAAGGGTGTGCGTCGGCCATC
>JAJDOK010000097.1 GCA_022340185.1 Salaquimonas sp.
AAGAAGCGGAAGAAGCGAAGGATGCGCAGATAGTCTTCCGCGATACGTGCCTCTGCCGAGCCGATGAACCGCACGCGCCGCGCCTTGAGATCGTCATAGCCGCCAAGCGGGTCGAACAATCTGCCCTGACGGTCGCAATAAAGCGCATTCATGGTGAAGTCGCGCCGCGCCGCGTCGGCGCGCCAGTCGGTGCCGAAACGCACCACCGCGCGCCGCCCGTCGGTTTCCACGTCTTCGCGCAGCGTGGTTATCTCGTAGCCCTCGCCGCCGGCGACCGCCGTCACCGTGCCGTGCTCGATGCCGGTGGCGACCACTTTCACGCCGCCTGCTTTCAGCACTTCACTGACCTGATCCGGCGTCAGTGTCGTCGACAGATCGACTTCGTTGACCGGTTCGCCGAGCAGCGCATTGCGCAACGCGCCGCCATTGACTCGCATTTCGCCGCCCGCCGCTTCAATGAGGTCGAACAGGCCCTGCATGGCCTTGTTGGCGAGAAAACCCGCCTGCGTTTTCGTCAGGGTGTCGGGCGCATTCACGAAAACATCCTGTCATGCAACGCCGCGATGATCCCGGCCGTCACGCCCCAGATGTAGTGCTCGCCATAGGGCATCTCGAAAAAGTGGCGTTCCCGCCCGGCGAAATGCCGGCTGCCGCGGCGATGATTGGCCTTGTCCATCAGGAAGGCGAAGGGCACCTCGAAAAAATAATCCACCTCATGCGGATTGGCCTCGAGACTCGCCATTGCGTCAACCAGCGCCAGCACCGGCGCGATACGATAGCCTGAACCGGTATAATAGTCGGGCAACCGGCCCAGAACCTCGGCCAGAGCTGGATCGAGACCGACCTCCTCGTGCGCCTCGCGTAATGCGGCAGCTTCCGCGCTTTCGTCTTCCGCGTCGATCTTGCCGCCGGGAAAGGCCACCTGGCCCGAATGCGATTTGAGCTGGTCATGACGCTTGGTCAGCAGCACGCTCAACCCCTCGGGGCGTTCGAAGACCGGCATCAGCACCGCCGCCGGGCGCAGCGACGGATTGTCCACGAGATCGGCATGCACTTCCGGATTGAGCGTGAAATCGCCGTAGCGGCGATCATCGCCATGTATCAGCCGTTCATGCGCCAGCGACCGCAAGCTCTCGCCCGTAAGTAGCGCAGGATCGGTTGAATAGGAGGCACGCACGCGTTTCTCTTCCAGATTGATTTCACGCCTAGCCGGCAAGCCGGTCGAGTTCGCCGGCCGGCATGATCGGGAAAACCTCCCTCTTGGATCTGACCGAAAACATTGCCTTGCCGTCTACCTGGATCGACTCGCCAAGCGCAACCAGTTCATACATCACCGACCGCGCCAGTAGCGCTTCCAGCCTGCCGCGCACCAGCAGATAGGGTTTCACCCCGTCATTGCCAATGGCCGTCTCGAAACGTAGCGGATGGTCCGGCCCGGCTTCCACCACGTCGCCGACATTGGTACGAAAGGTCAGCACCTGCTCGCCGGCCCGGCTCTCGGCGTGCATCTCGACGGCGACGAAGGGCGCGTCTTCGACCGTGATCCCGACCTTCTCGACCGGCGTGACCAGATAGGTCTTGCCGTCCTCGTCCTTTCTCAGCACCGTGGAGAACAGCCGCACCAGCGCCGGCCGGCCGATCGGTGTGCCGAGATAGAACCACGTGCCGTCACGTGCGATCCGCATGTCGAGATCGCCGCAGAAATCCGGGTTCCACTTCTCGACCGGCGGCAGGCCTCTTTCGTTCTTGCCCTCTGTCTTGCCGGCACGTTCGATCAGCGCCTGCAAGCCACCGAGACTTCCACCCGCCTCGCTTTCCGGTTTGCTGTCCTGAGATCCGGCCGTTTCCATGCTCTCCTTCACTGTATTTCTTGTCGCAAGCGGCGCCGTCGCCCCCGTTGTCCCCAGACCATAAGGTTCACGAACTATTTAGCAACCACTCCTTCTTGCATTGCTGCTCGTGCGTCCTACCATGATAGTCTTGATGGGCGATTCCTGCGACTTATCCGCCCGGCTGTGCCAATGTTTCCGTTAGGGAACAAATTCCTCAAGTCGGTCCAACAAAGGTCGCATTCGAACGCACACTGGTTTGCCTGTCCCGCAGTCGCCTGTCCTGTACTTGCAAGAACGGAGCCATGCCATGAGCGCAATCGACCGCAACCTGTCGAAATCGGACGAAAAGGCCGCGGTCGCCGCCGCCGAAAAGGCGCTTTCCGAAATCGGCGAAGTGCGCAAGATGATCGGTTCGGTCATCTTCGGCCAGGAGGAGGTGGTCGAGCGCTCGCTGATCACCATCCTGTCGGGCGGCCATGCCCTGCTCGTCGGCCTGCCGGGTCTGGCCAAGACCAAGCTGGTCGAGACGCTCGGCACCGTTCTCGGCCTTTCCGAGCAGCGCATCCAGTTCACGCCGGACCTGATGCCGGCCGACATTCTGGGTTCGGAAATCCTGCGCCAGGACGAGGACGGCCATCGCAGCTTCCATTTCGTCAAGGGCCCGATCTTCACGCAATTGCTGATGGCTGACGAAATCAACCGCGCCAGCCCGCGCACCCAGGCTGCATTGCTGCAGGCGATGCAGGAGCATCATGTGACGATTGCCGGCCAGCGCTACGACCTGCCGCGCCCATTCCATGTGCTTGCTACCCAGAATCCACTGGAACAGGAAGGCACCTATCCCCTACCCGAAGCGCAGCTCGACCGCTTCCTCATGCAGGTAGACGTCCACTATCCCGATCTGGAGACCGAGACGCGCATCCTGCTCGAGACTACCGGCGCCGAGGAAGCCAGGGCCACGCCCGTGCTCAATACCGAGCGACTCGTCGAGATGCAGGCGCTGGTGCGGCGTATTCCGGTCGGCAAGCAGGTCATGGACGCCATCCTCGAACTGGTCCGCTCCACCAGGCCCGGCGCCGTCAAGGACGATCTCGACGCCCTCATCAACTGGGGCCCAGGCCCGCGTGCCAGCCAGGCATTGATGGTCACCAGCCGCGCCCGCGCGCTACTGCGTGGCCGGCTGGAGCCTTCCGTCGACGACGTGCTGGCGCTGGCCGAGCCGGTGCTTCAGCATCGCATGCAATTGTCGCTGCTCGCGCTCACGTCCGAAAATCGGGTGACCGTGCGCGACGTCGTCGCCGCCCGCAAGCAGAGGATTGCATGATCGCGGGTCTACATACGCCACTGCTGGTTCCGGAGACCGCCGAGTGAGCCCGTCGATCGGCGCTGCCGCCCCGCGCGAGACCAGCCGGGAAACCATGGCGCGGGCACGGGCCCGCGCCTCGCTCATTCCCGATCTGCTGGTCGAGGCCCATCGCGTCGCCAACAATGTCTTCGCCGGCTGGCACGGCCGCCGCAAGCGCGGCGTTGGCGAAAATTTCTGGCAGTTCCGCCACTATGTCACGGGCGAGAACATGGCGACCATCGACTGGCGCCGTTCGGCCCGCGATGATTCGCTGTACGTGCGTGACCGTGAATGGCAGGCCACCCACATGGTCTGGCTCTGGGTCGATGAATCGCCCTCGATGTTGTTCAAGTCGACCGAGGCCATGGTCGCCAAGCAGTCGCGCGCCCTGGTGCTCGCCTTTGCGCTCGCCGAACTGCTCGCCAGAAGCGGCGAGCGGCTGGGCTGGCTCGGCCTGACCCGTCCTGTTCTCAGTCGCCGCGCCGCCCACAATCTCGGCCAGGCGCTCGCTTTCGCACCGCCGCAGACAGAATTGCCCGGCGCCGATGGCATCCGCAATTTCTGCGATATCGTCCTGTTTTCCGATTTTCTGAGCGATCGCGATCAATTGGCCGAAAAACTTCAGACCTATGCCCGCCGCGGAGCGCGCGGGCATCTGGTGCAGATCGTCGATCCCGTGGAGGAAGTCTTTCCCTATGCCGGACGCGTCGAGTTCACCGATCCCGAGACAGGCGCCAAGCTGACCGCCGGTAGTGCGCAGGGTCTGCGCGACGACTACGCCAGACTTTTTGCCGCCCATATCGAAACCGTTCGTGCTCTTGCGCGCTCCATTGGCTGGACACACACGCTTCATCACACCAACCGGCCAGCCCTCAACGCGCTGATCGCACTCCACGCCCATCTTGGCCAGGATGCCTGGAGGCCGCAGTCATGAGCGCGCTCGCCGGTCTGCCGCTCGCCTTCGCCAGTCCCTGGATCCTGTTGGCGCTGGGCCTGTTGCCGGTGATCTGGTGGCTGCTTCGCCTGACCCCGCCCCGGCCGCAGACGGAGCTGTTCCCCCCGCTTGCCATTCTTGCCCGGCTGATCCGCCAGGAGGAAACACCGGCCCAGAGCCCCTGGTGGCTGACGCTGCTGCGCCTCGCCTTGACGGCGCTGATCATTCTGGCCATGGCCGGACCCGTCTGGAATCCGCGAAAGGCCACGCTGACCGGCAAGGGCCCGGTCGCCCTCGTCATCGACGATGGCTGGGCATCGGCCGATGCCAATACCGGCGGTTGGGACAAGCGCCGCCAGTCGGCCGAGGCGATCGTCTCCGAAGCCGCAAGCGACCAGCGCACCATCATTCTGATAACCACCGCCGATGATCAAACGCCTGCCGCCGAACCGCTCGACCCCGACACGGCGCTCGCCCGCATCGAGGGCATCGAGGTCCAGCCCCTGAAACCCGACCATGATACCGCTGCCAGGCGCCTGCGCGATGTCCTGCGCGACGACGCGCCGGGTTCGGTCGTCTTCTTCTCCGACGGGCTGGAGCACAAAGGCTCGACCGATCTCGGCAAGGCGATTTCCGAGGCGGGCGGACAGCGCGAGATTGTGCTGCCGGATCGTGGGCGGATCGTCGCCTTGGCCGGCGTGCGCAACGATCCCGACGCGCTGACCGGTACGCTGGTGCGCCCGCAATCCGGTGAAGCACTGCCGCTAACCGTCACCGCCCACGACAACAAAGGGCTGCCGCTCGCCCGCACGAATGTCGAATTCGCCGCCAGCGACACCACCGCCACGTTCCGTTTCGACGAGCCGGTCGAACTCAGAAACCAGGCCGTGCGCATCAGTGTCGACGGTATTGCCAATGCTGGCGCGGTCCAGCTTCTCGACGATTCCTTCCGCCGGCGCATCGTCGGCCTTGTTTCCGGCCAGTCGGCCGATCTGGAGCAGCCGCTGTTAAGTCCGCTCTACTATATCTCGCGGGCGCTTTCGCCTTTCTCCGACATTCGCGAGGGCCGCGACGCCAATATCGCGACCACTGTGCCGGAACTGATCGCACAGGGCGTTTCGGCCATCGTGCTGGCCGATGTCGGCACGCTGCCGAAGGAGACCGAAGCGCAGCTTTCGGCATGGATAGAAAAGGGTGGCATGCTGATCCGTTTCGCCGGCCCGCGGCTCGCCGCCGCCAATCCCGCACGAGGAGAGGACACGCTGCTGCCGGTCGAACTGCGCGCGGGCAACCGCAATCTCGGCGGCGCGCTGTCATGGGACCAGCCCAAGAAGGTTGCCGCCTTCGAGCCGAACAGCCCGTTCTTCGGCATTGAGCCGCCGAACGAAGTCACCGTGACACGCCAGGTGCTCGCCCTGCAGGAGCCCGGACTGGATTCCAAGACCTGGGCGCGGCTTGAGGACGGTACGCCGCTGGTCACCGCGGCGAGGCGCAAGGCCGGCTGGCTGGTATTGTTCCACACCTCGTCCGACGCGCGCTGGTCGAATCTCGCGATCTCCGGCACCTTCGTCGAAATGCTGCGCCGTGTCGTCAACCAGTCGCGCTCCAATGCAACGGCTGCGGCAAACGCCGAGATCTCCTTGCCGCCATTGCGTCTGCTCGATGGCAGGGGAAGGCTGGGTGCGCCGGGCCCAAGAGCCAGGCCGCTGGTGCTGCATGAAGGGGTCACACCGGTCGTCAGCATCGAAAACCCGCCGGGCCTTTACGGCACCGATGACGGTTTTTCAGCCCTCAACCTTTTCAACGAATCCGACCGTCTTACCGCGCTCGATCCCGCACAGTTCGCTCCGGGTGTCGCCACTGTAGCCTATGCCGGCAACGAGGCGATCGCCTTCCGCTCATGGCTGCTCGCGCTCGCCGCGATCCTGCTGGCGCTCGACTGCCTGGCGGTGCTGTGGATCGCCGGCACGCTGCGTCTGCCGGCACTCAGGCGCGGCTTCGCCCGCAGCGCCTCGGTATTGGCCGCGCTCGCGCTTCTCGGCGTGCTTGCCATGCCTGCCCCGGCAAGGGCACAGGCATCAAGTGCCGGCGAGCTCGATTTTTCATCCGCTCTCGTCACCCGGCTCGCCTATGTCGTCACCGGCGACGCCGCCATCGACGAGACGAGCCGTGCCGGCATGCTCGGCCTGTCCCGCTTCCTCACCGCCCGCACCGCACTCGAACCCGGCGATCCCGTCGGAGTCGACATTTCGAGCGACGAACTCGCCTTCTATCCGATCCTCTACTGGCCTATCTCGGCGAGCGGCCCGGTCCCCGACGCCGCCACCATGTCCCGCGTCGATGCCTTCATGAAGCAGGGAGGCACCATCCTGTTCGACACGCGCGACCAGTTGAGCGGCCCGCTTGGTGGCACCGCGAATTCGCCGGAAGCGCTACGCTTGCAGGCGATCCTGTCCGGCCTCGACATTCCCCCGCTCGAGCCGGTTCCGCCCGACCACGTTCTGACCAAATCCTTCTATCTTCTGAACAATTTCCCCGGCCGCTATGCCGGCGGCGATTTGTGGGTCGAAGCGCTGCCGCCATCAGACAGCCTGCTCGAACACCCCGCGCGCGCTTCCGATGGCGTGTCTTCGATCCTGATTACCGGAAATGATTTCGCCGGTGCCTGGGCCGTAGATGCCAATATGCGGCCGCTGCTGCCAACCGTGCCGCCCGATCCGGTGCAGCGCGAGATGGCCTACCGCGTCGGCGTCAACATCATGATGTATGTGCTGACCGGCAACTACAAGGCGGACCAGGTCCACATTCCCGCCCTGCTCGAAAGGCTGGGCCAATGAGCTACCGTATCGCAAAGGCGGCGCGATGACGCGTTTCGACATCGCCTTCTCGCCCGATTTTCCGCTGGCAGTGATCGTCGTCATCATCGCCATCGGCGCCCTGTTCGCGCTTTACGGGCTTTGGCGCCGTCTGCGCGGCGCATGGCTGCGCCTTGCCGCCGTCATTGTCCTGTCGCTGGCTCTGTTCAACCCCGTTGCGCTGATCGAGGAACGCGAGCCGCTGAAGACCGTGGTCGCCGTGGTTACCGACCGTACCGGCAGCCAGAAGCTCGATGGCCGCCCCGAACAGACCGAGGAGGCGCGCGCCGCAGTTCTCGACAGGCTGCACCGTATCGGCCTGTTCGATGTGCGCGAAGCCTTCGTCGAAGACCAGATATCGGCGACGACGGACGCCTCGACTGCATTGTTTCGTGGCCTTCGCAACGCGTTGCAGGACGTGCCCCCCGAGCAGTTCGGCGGAGCAATCCTGATCACTGACGGCCAGGTGCACGATATCCCGGACTCGCTGGCCGCCGCCGGCATCAATACGCCCGTCCACGCGCTGATCACCGGCCAGCCGGACGAGCGCGACCGGCGCATCGTCATCGAGGCGGCGCCGCGTTTCGGCGTTGTAGGCGAACCCTTCGACATCACCTACCGGGTGCGTCAGTCGGGCTATCCCGGCAACACCACCGTCGCCGTGTCGATCTATCTCGATGGCGAGTTGCTCACAACCCAGCGCGTGGTGCCGGGTCAGGAAAATCACTTCGCCGACGATGTGCGCCACGGCGGCAAGAACATCATCGAATTGCGCGTCGAGGCCGACCCCCAGGAGATCACCGAGGCCAACAACCGCGGCTTCGTCACGCTTAACGGCATTCGCGAGAATCTGCGCGTGCTTCTGATCTCCGGCGAGCCGCATGCCGGCGAGCGCACCTGGCGCAATCTCCTGAAATCCGATCCCGCCGTCGATCTGGTGCATTTCACCATTCTGCGCCCGCCCGAGAAACAGGACGGCACGCCGATCAACCAGCTTTCGCTCATCGCTTTCCCGTCGCGCGAACTGTTCGTCCAGAAGATCGACGAATTCGACCTGATCATCTTCGATCGCTACCGTCGGCGCGCCGTGCTGCCGCTGCTCTATTTCGAAAATATCGTGCGCTATGTCCGCGATGGCGGCGCGCTGATGATCGCTGCCGGACCGGAACTGGGCGAATCTGGCTCCATCGCCGGCCCGCTCGCCGCCCTCATGCCCACCCCGCCGGATGGCAACATCGTCGAGGAACCGTTCAAGCCGATGATTTCCGATATCGGCCTCAAGCATCCGGTCACCCGGGATCTCGACGGCTGGAACAACGGCCATCCGAGCTGGGGCCGATGGTTCCGTTCCATCGGGCTTACTCCCGGCGCGACCGAAGCCGCCAACACCGTCATGACCGGCAAGGACGGTGCGCCGCTGCTCATGCTGGAGCATTTTGGCGAGGGCCGCGTGGCGCTGTTCCTCTCCGACCATACCTGGCTCTGGGCACGCGGCTTCGAGGGCGGCGGCCCGCATGTGCAATTGCTGCGACGTACCGCACACTGGCTGATGAAGGAGCCCGAACTTGACGAGGAGCGGCTGACCGCCGACGCGCAGGGCCGCAACCTCACCGTCACCCGCCAGACGCTTGGCGATGCACCGGGCGATACCATCGTGACCGGTCCGACCGGCGATATGATCGATCTGAATCTGGAACAGGCCGGCGCCGGCATCTGGCGCGGCGAGACGGAAGTTCCCGAATTCGGCCTCTATTCGGCGGTCAATGGCGATTTGCGCGCGCTCGTCCATGTCGGTCCGCCCAATCCGCGCGAATTCGCCGAGGTCGTTTCCACCACCGAGAAGCTGCGGCCCGTCCTCGAAGCCGGACGCGGCACCGCGCGCCGCGTGGCCGGCGGCAATATTCCGCGCATCGTGCCCATCCGCCCTGGCGCCACTGCCTCGGGCCAGGGCTGGATCGGGCTTGAAAACTCCCAGGCCAGCGTGCTCAAGGGTATCAGCCGGTTGCCGCTGTTCACCGGTCTGATCGGCCTGGCGCTGCTGCTGATGGCCACCGCCGCCATGTGGACGCGCGAAGGGCGATAGAGCCCGAACCGGAACGGCTTTCCTTGCCGGGAGGTTTCCGAATATCTCATGATTTCAAAAAGAAGCGGGCAATTCCTGCGATCGATGGCCTGCTTGTCAAATTACGTGTATGGTATTCTGACAACTATCGTTATAAGTGTGAATTGTCGTGTTTATCCATAGTGTCTGTATCGCCTTGACGTTCAGCTTGGTCATGGCCCAGCACGAGGCGCATGCTGCTTCAATATCGGATTCGACCGAAGTCAGGACGCTGGACAAGCTCAATACCGAACCGGACGAGGAAATGGCGATCCCCGATCCGGTCGAACTCGGCGGCGAACCGGACAATCACAAATCGGCGCTCGATCCGTCCGGCATTTTTGCCGATCCCGATTCGATTTTTACGCCCGACGATCCTCTTGCCACCGAGCCTTCGGCAATCGAACTGCCGTGTCTCACGGATTGCTAGAGCGTATCAGAGCACAACAACCGGCGCGCCCATCTTAACCCGGTCATACAGATCGATGACATGCTTGTTGAGCATGCGGAAACAGCCATTGGACGCCGCACTGCCGATCGAGTTGGGTCGATTGGTGCCGTGGATGCGCAGATAGGTGTCCTGCTTGCCCTGGTAGAGATAGATTGCGCGTGCTCCAAGCGGATTGTTCGGCCCGCCATCCATGCCGCCCTCATATCGCTTGTAGTGCCGCGGATCGCGCTCGACCATTTCCTTCGTCGGCATCCAGCGCGGCCACACCTGCTTGGCGCCCACCTTGGCCTTGCCGGTGAACAGCAGGCCCTCCTTGCCCACGGCAACGCCGTAGCGCATCGCCGATACCGGTGATTCCACGAAATAGAGATATTTCTGTTTGGTATCGATCACGATCGTACCGGGTACATAACCATGAAACGGTACGCTCTGCGCCTGGAATCGGTCGGCCACCTTGGCGGGCCTGCGCTTGGCCAGCTTTTCGTATTTCTCTTCGATCTTGAGCTGTTCATCGCTCAGCTGCGCCGGTGCCGGTTTCTGCGCGTTGAACAGGCCGAACATGAAGGGCACCGCCTTGCGCTCGGGCTTTTCGTCCGTGCTTTCGGTGCTCACTTTGACGGATTTCTTTCCGGCGACTTCCACCTTCTTGGCGTTTGCGGTTTGTGCCTGTGCACCGACGCCCCCCAGCCCCGGTGTCACGCCAAAGGCCAGAGCGGCCATCGCAATCACAGTAAGGAATCTATGTTTCATGTTCCCAGCCCGGCTCCGACATGAACAGTGTACCGTGGCCGCCATCCCCGCGCATTCGGCGCAAAGACTCGCCACGCCCGACATATTCGGATGATGGCAGACTGAAATGAAACTTCGGTAAATTGTCAATCGCACCGCCGGCCGAAGCAGGCGTCAATACTTGCCCGAGCGTAAGATTTCAGACGACTGTCGCATTATTGCAAGTATCGTGTGGCCGCGCCGGCATAGTCGGCAAGTGCGCCAGCCTGCAACTCGCAGTAGAGGATGCGTTGCGGATCAGCCGGTCCGGGCAGTGTGATTCGCCCGTGCGGCACCTTCTCGAAGCCGAATTTCGCATAATAGGGATAGTCGCCGACCAGGATGACCAGCCGGTGCCTCTCGCCTCGCGCCTTGACGAGCGCACGATGCATCAGTTCCCGCCCGATACCGAGATTCTTGCGGGTTCTCGCGACGATCAGCGGCCCCAGCACCAGAGCGGATTTGCCGCCGATCAGGATCCGGGTCAGTCTCACCGAACCGACCAGCTCCTCGTGGCCGTCTTCATGCCCGCCCACGGTTTCCCTGGCCATGAGTGCCACGAAGGACAGGCTGTGCTCATGTTCCACGCCCTCGCGCAGACGAAAGGCGGCGCGCGCGAACCGGCCCGGCCCGAAGGCATCGGCGGCAAGTTGTTCGACGGTTTCGTCGTCGTCAGACGTTTCCGCGCGTATACGCAGTGCAAAGGAGGTCATGGGGCTTTTCCGGCTGATGGGTTCGTTTCGCCGGCAGCCCCCGTGTCATGCGAGGTTTTGGGGCTAGGCCGCCGGCCGTTCGAAGGTGCGCGCGCGCAGCCCGCAAGGGGTGCGGCGCAAGACCTTTCGTCGTCGCAATGACAATTGCCGGACCATGTTCTTTACCTGTTCGCGCCCGCCCAGCGCATTCATGCATCGGTGTCGGAGCGGGCGTGGCCATACCACGCTTTGACCGGTCATCAAAGAAAAAGATTGGTTGACAACCAGATCGATGCCGCCAGGCGTTCATGATGGCCGTGACGCTGCGTTCACTCCAATCCGGCTTTACCAATCGTCCCCGGCCGCTATCTTCATGGCCATGTGATCGCGAAAGAATGGATTGAAGCCATGGGGCAGTTGATAGAAGGCAAATGGCACAGGGGCGAACCGGCCAGGAAGAAGGACGGCCGTTTCGAACGCTCCCGATCCGCTTTCAGGAACTGGATAACGGCCGACGGAGAACCTGATTCGACGGGCGAAGGGGGCTTTGCCGCCGAGGCTGATCGTTACCATCTCTATGTTTCCCTGGCCTGCCCCTGGGCGCACCGCGCCCTCATTTTCTGCAAGCTCAAGAAGCTTGAAGACATGGTGCCAGTCACGACCCTCGACTGGTTCCTCGGCGAGGACGGCTGGGCATTTTCCGATCGTGACGGCGCTTCACCCGACCCGATCCTCGGCGCAGGTCATCTCCACGAGATCTATACCGCCGCCGATCCACACTATTCGGGCCGGGTGACGGTTCCCGTGCTGTGGGACAGGAAGAAGGCAACCATCATCTCCAACGAATCCTCCGAGATCATCCGGATGTTCAATTCGGCCTTCGACCACGTCGGCGCCGCGCCCGGCGACTATTATCCTCCCCATTTGTGCCAGCGCATCGATGCGATCAACGAGCGCGTCTATGCCACCGTCAACAACGGAGTTTACCGTTGCGGCTTCGCCACCACGCAGGCTGCCTATGACGATGCCTTTGGCGAATTGTTTGCCTCGCTCGACTGGCTGGAGGATATCCTGTCGCGGAACCGCTATCTCGCAGGCGACACGCTGACGGAGGCCGATTGGCGGCTGTTCACGACATTGGTTCGCTTCGATGCCGTCTATGTCGGCCATTTCAAGTGCAATCTGCGCCGCATCGACGATTACAAGCATCTGCCGAACTATCTGCGCGAACTCTACCAGATGCCGGGCATCGCCGGGACGGTGAACATGAACCACATCAAGAACCACTATTACCGCAGCCATGAATCGATCAATCCGAGCCGCATCGTGCCGGGTGGCCCGGAACTGGATTTCGACGCGCCGCATGACCGCAACCGGCTGAAGAAGGCTGCCTAGGGAAACGCGCGCCGCCTTCCTCTTCGTCATCCTCGGCCTTGTGCCGAGGATCTAACGAACCAAAGAGGCGCTGGTCTCTGGCACCGGGGTACTTTGGATGCTCGGGACAGGCCCGAGCATGACGGCAGAGGGCAACGCCCTAGTGTCCATTGACCCAATCACCAGTCCGATGAAATGTCCATGACGCCGTCGATCTCGGCGATCCGCCGCCTTGTACCGCGCGACAGATCGTCCGGCAAGGCATCACTCGGGAAGAAGCGGGCTTCGGCGATCTCCATGCTCGCCTTGAACGCCTTGACCTGTTGCCATTGCGGGCAGCGAAAAAACAGCACATGGTCGCGCGCACCCAGACGGCGGTTGAGATAGACACCCATAAGCTCAGGCGGCGCCACGAGCTGCACCGCCGTTTCCTCCTCGACCTCGCGCCGCAGCGCCTCTTCCGCCGTCTCTTTCGGTTCGACACCGCCGCCGGGGAAATGCCAGCCCTTCACATAGGTATGACGCACCAGCAATATTCCGCCATCGCTGTCTTCGACCAAACCGCGCACGCCGATCGTCAGCGACCGGCGCAGTAGCATCGCCCTGTGCATGCCCCGGCTGATCAGCGATTGCCGTTTCAACGCTCCGCCACCTTTGCCCTGTAAGTGACCTTGTGAGCGGCGACGAACTCGTCTATCGCCCCCCTGATTGTTTGAAACAGCCCGCCAGAATCATCCATGTTCCGTCTCGCCCATCTTTCCGACATTCATCTCGGCCCGCTGCCTCCGGTCGCGCGCCGCGAACTCATGTCGAAGCGGATCACCGGCTATGTCAACTGGCAGCGCAATCGCGGTCGCCATTACCTGCCCGAAACGACGGCCAATCTTGTTGCCGATCTTTTGCAGCGAAAGCCTGACCATATTGCGGTCACCGGCGATCTGATCAATCTGGGCCTGGACGCCGAGATGCGGACGGCACGCGACTGGCTCGCCGCATTGGGTGCGCCGCATGACGTTTCAGTCGTCTGCGGCAATCACGACGCCTATGTGCCGGGCGCACTGGGCGCCGCGCTTGCCGCCTGGCAGCCCTGGGTGGCCGGCGACGACGGCCACGTCGTCCGCGACGTGAAGGATTATCCGGTGCTGCGCCGTCGCGACGGCATCTCGCTGATCGGCTGCAATTCGGCCCGCGCTTCCCTGCCCCTTTACGCCACCGGCTATTTCTACCAGCCCCAGGCCGACGCACTGGCCGAATTGCTGGAAGCCGAAGGCCGCGCCGGGCGCTGCCGGGTCGTGCTGATCCACCATCCGCCGGTCGCCCGTGCCACCGCCTTCCACAAGCGCCTGATCGGCGCTTCGCGCTTCCGCGAGGCGGTCGCCCGCCATGGCGCCGAACTGGTGCTGCACGGCCATACCCATCTCGCCACAATCCACACGATTCCGGGGCCGAACGGCCCGGTGCCGGTGGTCGGCGTTCCGTCCGCTGGCGAACCGGGCGGCAAACGCAAGCCGGCCGCGCGCTACAACCTCTTTACGATTGCCAAGGGTCCGAAGGGCTGGTCGATCGCCATGCAGGAATATGGCGCCGCCACTGGCTCCGCCGAAATCGGTTTGATCGCCAAACGCCAACTGGCGTGAAGTCGAACCGGAAAATCAGTAGTTCGGCGGCGTACCGAACCAGGCCCAGGCGAGCAGGCCGACCACCCCGACGAGCAGGCCGAGCAGGAAGACGGCGAGCATTGGCGCCCATCCTCTGGATGGCTTCTCCATGCTCTGCGTCCTGACGATCAGCGGTTTTGCCGAACGGTGCTGGCGGTCGGTGTCGAAATCATGATGGCGCATCGCCAGCCAGTCGCCCTCGATCGCCCGCTCGCGCTCGAGCAGCCTTTCTGCGGCATAGTTCGCCACCCTCGTCACGATTTCGGAACGGTCGGTGCCTTCGGCAAGAATGGTGCGGCCGAGCCGCGTGTCCTTGACGAACTCATAGGTGCGCCGGTCGCGGCCCATGCGCACGAAACTGGTCATGTCGATCCACAGCCTTGGATTTTCGCCGTCGGTCAGCGCGAATTCGAACTGGTCGTTGCCTTCCGGCAGTTCGGCGAAAAGCGGCTGCAACTCCTTCGCAAGGATTTCGAGCCTGCCGCGCGCAGCCAGACGCATTTCGACGACCACGTCGTCGCGGTCGGCCTGCGCCTCGCGCATGCGGGTGAGCGCCGTTTCGAGCATGCTGACTCTTGAACCGCTGTCCTTGGCGTCATCGTCGGCTTCGGCCATGATGCCTCTCCGCGCGTGGTTAATGCCCCCTTAACGCCGCTCCCCACTATTAATGCCAGTACCGATTTTGTTCAATGGAGTTGACTTGTGCCTCCCATGACCCCCACACCGGCCGAAGACCTGCCCGGAGCCTGCCGGCGCATCGCCGAAGCCGCTGCCGTCGTCGGGCTGGAGATATCGATCCGTGTTCTCGACCAGTCCTCGCGCACGGCCGAGGAGGCGGCTGAGGCCTGCGGTACAACGGTGGCGCAGATTGTCAAATCGCTGGTTTTCCAGGGCAAGCAGAGTGGCAAGCCGATCCTGCTGCTCGTCTCGGGCGCCAACCGGGTCAGGGAAGGACTGGTCGGGCGCACCATCGGCGAGAAAATCATCCGCCCGGACGCCGATTTCGTGCGGGCCGCGACAGGTTTCGCCATCGGCGGCATCCCGCCGTTCGGCCACGCCGAGCCGCTCGCCACCTATATCGACGAGGACCTGCTCGCCCACGATACGGTGTGGGCCGCCGCCGGCACGCCCAATTCGGTCTTTCCCGTTTCGCCGGCCGAACTGCACAAGGCCAGCGGCGCGACCGTGATCGTGGTGCATGAATAACAATAGTTAGCGCAGGTTTTCAGCGATCAGGCGGGCGATCCTGTCGGGGATTTCGTCGGCAATCGAATGGCCGACGCCCTCGAAGACATGCACGCCCATTTCGCCGGGCAGCTTGTGCGCCTGGCGTGTTGGCGTGATGCGGTCCTGCGCGCCCCAGATCACCTTGACCGGCATGCCCAGCGCGGCGATGTCCGCCAGCGGCAGCACGCCCTGCTCGTCGTCCGTCAGAAACGTCTCCGCGATCCTCAGATATTCGTCACACGCGCCCGGCCGGCCATGGTCCGCCAAGACGGCTGCCATCGCTTCTTCCGGAACCTTGCGCCGCCAGCCAAAGAATTGTTCGAACAACGGCGCCAGCGTGGCTTCGTCCTGCGCGGCAGCGAAGCGTCGGATCAGCCTGGCATTTATCTCCGGCCCGAAGCCGCCCGGCGCCAGCAAGGTGAGCGATGCGACGCGCCCGGGCGCCTTCAGCGCCATCAGGCAGGCGATCGCCCCACCCATCGAATGGCCGCAAAGGTGCGCGCTCGCAATACCGCGCCGGGCCATTTCCTCGAGCAGCAGATCGGCCATTTCCGCCGTCCGGCCCGAGGGCGACGGTGCCGATTGGCCATGCCCTGGCAGATCGAAGGCAAGGATACGCCTGTCACCCACCGCCGGATGCGACGGGAGCCGGTTTGTCACCGGCCCCCAATAGGCGTGGTTTGAGGCAAAGCCGTGCAGCAGGATGAGAGGAATGCCGCCTTCGCCCGTTTCCACGCGGTAAAGTGTTAAGGTTGCCATCACTATCAAAGCCGGTACGCCGGCGCGCGATCCGGCAAAGTAAGAAAGTCCTTCAATCAGGTGCTACGTTATGCATCTACTGATCGCAACGCCAATTTGGGAGTCGAGCCTATGAGGAATGCCGTTCTCGCCGTGGCCGCCTTTACCGCGAGCACGTTCGTCGCCGCCAACGCTTCAGCGCTCGCGGCGGAAGTCTGCCAGGGTTACGGACCTCAGGCGCCACGAGATATCTCCGTTCGCGAAGGCACCAATCAGCGCGTGTTCACCTTGGCGCCGCCTGCCTCGAAGATGAACTTGTGCAACATCCACACGCACACCAATGCCGAGCACAAGGGACCGGGTTTCACGGTCTTTGCCGGCGATGGCGAGCATGGCGGCTACAAGTGCAACGGATCGGACAGCCTGACGGCCGCCGAACTGGTGGACCCAGCCGATGGACACGGTGCGTTTCACGGCGTCAAGCCGGGCGACACGATCGAGGTGCACTGGGTGTTCAGTTCCTGCGACGTCGCGCCCGGTCCGGGGCTCGGTTCGTGCCTGAACGACAAATGCTCCAACCCCACATTGCGCGTGGAAGCCCAGGTCTTCCTTGTGGTCAATGATCCCAACGCGCTCGACTTCGCGCAGTTCGACTATGACATTTCCACGAGGGACGGAATTCGCCAGCCCAGATCGTTGCCGGAAAACACCGGCACGCCGGTGGTATTTGCCGGCTCCACGACCGGCCCGAGTTACGACGAAGCGCACTGTTCGCCGCTGCAGGCGACATGGAGCGTACGCCCTGCCTGCGCCAAGCTCGACATCGGTTCACTCTACCGATGGGCAGCCGACGACGACATCATCCGCGAGAGCCACTCCCATGGCGTCCGCCAGTTGGTCACCACGCCGGAACTGCTCTCGCCGATCAAATGACGATTACAAACGGGTCCCCAGGATGCGGACCGGTTTCCCGGTCCGCATGCCGACCGTCTATGTCCTCGATGCAAGATAGCGATTGGCCGCCGAAACGATGGCTTCGAGCGAGGCGGTGACGATGTTCTTGTTGATGCCGACACCGAACAGATTGCCGCCTTCGGCCTCGACCTCCATGTAGCAGATCGCCGCCGCGTCGGAACCGTGCTGCATCGAATGTTCCGAATAGTCGGCGACGCTCATCTGCACGCCCAGATGGCGCGACAGCGCGTCCATGAAACTGTCGATCGGCCCGGTGCCCTTGCCCGCGATCGCTACCGGCCTGCCATTGTCCATGATCTCGGCGGTGAGGTTTCGCCGCCCCCTCACCGACGTATCGGACGTCGTCTGGTGGTCGACAAACTTGATGCGGCCATCGGGCTGGTCGACATATTCGCGCATGAACTCCTCATGGATGCGCTTCGACGGCAGTTCCTTGCCTTCCTTGTCGGTGATGTGCTGGATGATATCGCGGAACTCGACCTGCAATTTGCGCGGCAGGTTGAGGCCGTAATCCTCGGACAGGATATAAGCGATGCCGCCCTTGCCCGACTGCGAATTGATGCGGATGATCGCCTCATAGGTACGCCCGACATCGGCCGGATCGATCGGCAGATAGGGCACTTCCCAGTGCGGGTCGTTGGCGATGCGTATCGCCTTCATGCCCTTGTTTATCGCGTCCTGGTGCGAACCGGAAAAGGCGGTGTAAACCAGTTCGCCGACGTAAGGGTGGCGCTCGGGAATCCTGAGCTGGTTGGAATATTCGTAAACCTTCTTGATCCGGTTGATGTCGGAACAGTCGAGCCCCGGATCGACGCCCTGCGTATACATGTTGAGCGCCAGATTGACGATGTCGACATTGCCGGTGCGCTCGCCATTGCCGAACAGCGTGCCCTCCACCCGGTCGGCGCCCGCCATCAGGCCCAGTTCGGTCGCCGCAACGCCGGTGCCCCGATCGTTGTGCGGATGCAGCGAGACGATGATGTTTTCGCGATTGTCGAGATTGCGGCACATCCATTCGATCTCGTCGGCATAGATGTTGGGCGTCGACATCTCCACCGTCGCCGGCAGGTTGATGATCAGCTTGTTGTCGACCGTCGGCTGGATGATCTCGGTCACCGCATTGGAGATCTCCAGTGCGAAGTCGAGTTCCGTGCCGGTGAAACTTTCCGGCGAATACTGGAAACGGAAACCACCACCCGCATCCTCGGCCATGTCGCGGATCATTTTCGCCGCGTCGGTAGCGATCTTCCTGATACCCGCCCGGTCCATGCCGAATACGACCCGGCGCTGCAGTTCCGACGTCGAATTGTAGAAATGGACGATCGGCCGGTGTGAACCCTTGACTGCCTCGAAGGTGCGCGTGATCAGTTCCGGCCGGCACTGGACGAGCACCTGCAGCGACACATCCTCGGGCACATTGCCCTCTTCCACGCACCAGCGCGCGAACTCGAAATCGGTCTGCGAGGCGGAAGGAAAGCCGATCTCGATCTCCTTGAAGCCCATCTCCATGAGCATATGGAACATGCGTTCCTTGCGGTCCTGGCCCATCGGATCGATCAGTGCCTGGTTGCCGTCGCGCAGATCGACGGAGCACCAGATCGGCGGCTGCGTGATCCTTTTCCCCGGCCAGGTTCGGTCCGGCAGATCGATGTTCGGATAAGGTCGGTATTTGTCGGCGGCGTTCGGCATGCCGCTTGGATGTGTAATGGCAGCATGCGATTGAATGGTATCGGACATGGCTTCTCTCGTATCCCTTCAAGGCGGGCGGCGCTGCAACGTGCAGGCACTCTGCCTCAATTTCGTTGACGGTTGGTTGGGAGAAGGGGGCTTTGCCGCATGCGGCGCATCGACCGCCGGGCGCCCTCCTAGAAACGGGCCCGACAGCCGCCGCTAAGGCTGAGGAGAAGCTCTAGGCCCAGAAGGTTTTCGCGAACGCGGATTTCCGCTGCCGTCGTCATGGCCGCTTTCATAACCGACACCGCAGGCGAGGGCAAGCATTTCGCAAACTGGAAACAATCGGACGCCACCGCCGAGATTACCGTGGAGCCGGCCTCTTCAACGTATGCGATGTGACAAAATGCACACCGCCACTGCCCCCGTCTGTCATGATCGCCGTGTTTCATAATCACGTAGGGGAATCACTGTGAAATCGGTAACAGTCCTGATTGGCGGCGCCCTTTTTCTATCCGCCGCATTTTCCAGCATCCTTCCTCCCTATGCCTTCGCCATGGACGAGTATGTCGCCCACAACGTCCAGTATGCCAAGGAAGGCCAGGTGGTCGTCATCAACGACAATCTCGGCGACACGGTATCAGCCGGCCAGGAGGTCATCGTCATCGATGACGAAGACAATTCGATCCGCTGGAAGGGCAAGATCTACGGCCCGGTCACCAAGGACGGCACACCGACCGGCCAATGGACCGTCAAGGTCGAGGAAAAGCTGTAGATTCCGACAGGAATTGCATGCATGGACCGTGGATCACCACAGCCCGGTTGGCGAAATCGGCCCGTCGGCCCCGGGTGGAATGGATCAGACGGCTCCGCCGAAGCGATAGGAAAGCTTCACCTTCCCGACGATCGCGCTGTCATTGTAGTCGAACTGGTAGAGCGTGCCGCTGCCGTTGTTGAAGGTTTGGCTATCTTCGGCGAATTGCATGTAGAGCACTTCGCCGCCCAGGCTCCAGCCATTGCCAAATGCGTGTTCCACACCGGCGCCGCCGACGAGGCCCCACCGCGTCTCGTCATTGGTGAAGGTAAGCGGACTCGTGGCGGGATCCGAGATCGATGTGTCGATTTGGGTCAGCGCAACGCCGCCGGTGACATAGACCAGGGTCCTGTCGACCGCGAGCCCGGCGCGGCCACGCAGGGTGGCAAACCAGTCCATCTTGCTGGTGATGCCGCCGCTGCTGCCGCCGTTTGGATTGTTGGGCGTATCGGCGTAAGCGCTTACCCAGGTCCAGTCCGCAACGACGCCCAGCACATTGCTGCCGTTTTGCCAGTCATAACCGATTTCGGCGCCGGCCATGAGATGGATATCGGTCGCCGTCCAACCGGAATTGTCGACAAGGAAACCGTCATTGTCGTTGCGTGCGGCGATATAGCCGACGCCACCCGTAGTCAGGCCGGCATACCAGCCGGTAAAGCGCTGCGGGCCCGTATCATACTCGGCAGACGAATAACCCGCCGCGCCAAAGCGATAATTGAGCGCCAGCCGCGCCACCAGAGCCGAATCGTTGTAATCGAACTGGTAGAGCGTGCCGCCATCGTTGAAGGTCTGGCTGTCCTCGGCGAAGCGCATGTAGAGCACTTCCGTGCCCAGGCTCCAGCCGCCGCCAAATGCAAACTCCGCACCCGCGCCGCCAACCAGGCCCCAACGCGTACCGCCGTCCGAAAAACTGACGGCATTGTCGGTAATGGTGGTATCGAAATCGGCCCAGACCACGCCACCGGTAACGTAGACAAGCGTATTGCCAACCGCGACGCCGGCACGCCCCCGGGCGGTGGCGAACCAGTTCATCTGGCTGTCGATGAAATTGTCGTCGGTTGGGTCATTCGGTTCGTCACGCAGGAAGGCGTTTGCGCTCGCCCAGTTCCAGTCGGCGACAAGGCCGACGACCGCGGGACCGCTCTGCCAGTCATAACCGATCTGGAAACCGCCGGTCGCGTGGATGTCGGAATTCGTCCAGCCCGAATTGTCGGTCAGGAAGCCATCGTTGTCGTCACGAAATGCGCTCCAGCCGAGTGCGCCCACATTTGCACCAGCGTAGAAGCCGGAGAACGGGCCGCTGCCACCATAGGTGCCATTGGTGGAAACCGCTTCGTATCCGCCACCACCGCCGAAGCGATAATTGAGCGATACGCGCGCGATCAGCGCCGAATCGCTCAGGTTGAAACTGTAGAGCGGGGTCGTATTCAACGTGTCGCTTGATTCGGCGAATTGCATGTAGAGCACTTCACCACCGAGGCTCCAGTTCCCGCCAAGCAGGAATTCCGCACCCGCTCCGCCAACAACGCCCCAAGGTACGTGATCAGCCAAAAAGTCGGCGTTGTTCAGCGTGATGGTCGTGTCGATATCGGCCCAGGCCACGCCGCCGGTGACATAGAACAGCGAATTTCCCACTGCTACGCCGGCCCGCCCGCGTAACGTCGCGAACCAGTTCATCTGGCTGCCGATGTAATTGTTGGCGCCCGCATTTGGATTGTCGGCCAAGGAGGTGCTGGCGCCACTCCAGTTCCAGTCGCCGACTATGCCGAACACGAAATTGCAATGCTGCCAGTCATAACCGACCTGAACGCCGCCAGCAGCGTGGATGCCGCCTGAGGTCCAGCCGGTATTGTCGGTCAGGAAGCCGTCAAGGTCTTCACGCTTGTTGTTGTAGGCATTGGCGCCTGCATTGACACCAGCATATCCGCCGGCAAAATGCGCCGCGCCGCACGAGCCATAGGTGCCGGTTGGCGCATCGATCCGGTCGGCCGCAAATGCCGGCACGGCCAATATGGTTGAGATTGCAAGTGAAGCCAGTATCGCCCGATGCATGATCACCTGCCACAGGTTCTCAACCGCACCCCACCGGCTGCACACTAGAATTCAGGCCGCGCTTCCGCAACAGGCAATTCTTGCGTGACTGAGTTTCATCCGTGCTTGTGATATTTTTCCGACAATGCGGTAGCGCCGGCACCAAACGTGTCACGCGGCAACAAGTCCGGAGCGGCCTGGGTCGAACGTGCGGCGCTACCCGTCGCGCCGCGAGGCGGCGAACTTGCGGAACGCGTCGAGCGTCTCGCCGCTGACATGGTGTTCGATGCCTTCGGCGTCGCACCGCGCCGTTTCCGCGTCGACACCCAGTGCGATCAGAAAGGCTTCCACCACGGCGTGGCGCTCGCGTGCCGCGTCGGCAATGTTCTTGCCCTTATCGGTCAGGAATGCGCCGCGATAGGCCTTGCGGACGATCAATCCGTCTTCGGAAAGCCGTTTCAGCATGCGCGCAACCGTCGGCTGCGCCACGCCAAGTCGCGCCGCGATATCGACCTGCCGCGCCTCTCCCTGATCGCGTATCAGATCATCGATGAGCTCGAGATAGTCCTCCACGAGCTCGCCGCGCCGCGCTTCGCGCACCAGACGAAACGCCTCGGCCTGCGCGCCGACATCCGGCAATGGCTGGCTCTGATCGTCGCCATGGCCGTCCGGAAACCCGGTCCTGGCTTTCGCTTGCATCAATAACGCACCCTTCCCTGTAGCGAACGATCCGGCGATCCGCTGTTCTGGTCCAAAAACGGCGGAATGAAAACCCCCGCGTGCCATCTGGACATTCTTAGCATGTACGATTAAGTATAGCACTTACTAAGAATTTCTCCAGAGTAGACCTCATGCTCGACAAGGCCGGTGCAACGGCGCAGCCGCGGTTCGACCCGCAAGGGCCTTCGGGCAGGACCGTCGTTGCGGTTCGCGACGTGCTGGAGGGCCGCACGCGGGGCTGGCGGGCCATGCTGCCCTTTTTCGGCCCGGCGGTTATCGCCTCGATCGCCTACACCGATCCCGGCAATTTCGCCACCAACATCCAGGCCGGCGCCGGTTATGGCTACACGCTGCTCTGGGTCGTGCTGGCGGCCAATCTGATCGCCATGCTGTTCCAGGCGCTCTCGGCCAAGCTCGGGATCGTGACCGGCCGCAATCTGGCGGAGATGTGCCGCGACAACTACCCGTTTCCCGCGGTGATCGCGATGTGGCTGGTTAGCGAAATCGCCGCCATGGCGACCGACCTTGCCGAGTTCATGGGTGGTGCGATCGGTCTGTCCTTGCTGGCCGGAATTCCGCTGCTGTGGGGCATGGCGATCACCGCCGTCGTCACCTATGCGATCCTCATGCTCGAGCGCCGCGGCTTCCGCGAGATGGAAATCGTGATCGGTGCGATGGTAGCCGTCATCAGCCTTTGCTATGGGGTCGAACTGTTCCTGGCTCCGGTCGACTACGCCGCCGTTGCCCACGGTCTCGTCACGCCGAGACTGCCGGACCACGAAGCGCTGCTGATCTCAGTCGGCATTATCGGTGCGACGGTGATGCCGCACGCGGTGTTCCTGCACTCGGGGCTGACCCAGTATCGCGTCGCGGCCCGTGACGATGGCGAGCGCCGCATGCTGGTGCGCTTCTCCAACCGGGAAGTCATCATGGCGCTGGCGGTCGCCGGGATGGTCAACATGGCCATGGTGATCATGGCCGCGGCCGCGTTCCACCACGGCTACAGCGACGTTTCCGAGATCGAGACCGCCTATCACACGCTCACGCCATTGCTCGGCACGGCTGCGGCAACAGTTTTCCTCGTCTCGCTGCTCACTTCCGGCGTGTCGAGTTCCGTCGTCGGCACGATGGCCGGCCAGATGATCATGCAGGGTTTCGTGCGCATTTCCATTCCCATCTGGCTGCGTCGCGCCATCACCATGATCCCGGCCTTTGCGGTGGTCGCCATCGGCGTCAACCCGACCAAGGCGCTGGTGATGAGCCAGGTCGTACTGTCGATTGCCCTGCCCGTGCCGATGCTGGCCCTGCTCCACTTTACGTCGAGCCGCCGCCAGATGGGCGATTTCGCCAACCGCCGGATAACAGTGATTGCGGCCAGCTTCGGAGCGTTCGTCGTGCTGACGCTCAACTTCGTGCTGCTTGCCGGTGCCTTCGGGGTTCCGGTGCCGTTCCTCGGTTGATTTAGAGCGTTTCAGTCCTTGATGGAATGCTCTAGCTCACGCCACCCGTTCGCTCGCCCCGCGCGCGTTTCGGCGTTTGGCAAGATGCGCCACCACGTTCTCGATTATCCGCATGCCGGCGTCACCGCCCAGCGTCATGATCGATTCGGGATGGAACTGCACCGCCGCCACCGGTTCGCTTTCGTGCTCGATACCCATGACGATGCCGTCGGTGGTCTGCGCGGTGACCATCATCTCGCGCGGCAATTGCACCGGGTCGGCGAAGATCGAATGATAACGCCCGACCGTCACGTCGTGGTCGAGGCCGGAGAACACCTTGCCCGGCTTGAGGATCTTGATGCGCGAGGGCTTGCCGTGCATCGGGATCGCCAATTGCCGTAATTGTCCGCCATAGGCTTCGGCCAGCGCCTGCAGGCCAAGGCAGACGCCGAACACCGGCAGATCACGGCGCCTCGCCTGGGCGATCGTCGACTTGCAGTCGAAATCGCTCGGTGTGCCCGGTCCCGGCGACAGCACGACGAGATCGGGCTTCAGTTCGTCGAACACCGCTTCGGCGACCGGCGTCCTGACCGTCGTTACCTTGGCGCCGGTCTGGCGGAAATAATTGGCCAGCGTATGAACGAAACTGTCCTCATGGTCGATCAGCAGGATCGACACGCCCTCGCCGACCCGCGCCGCCTTGCGGGCACCGGCGGAAGCGTTCGACTTGCCCGCCTCGCGCACCGCCGCCAGCATGGCGGAAGCCTTCAGTTCGGTCTCGTGTTCTTCCTCCACCGGATCAGAATCGAACAGCAGCGTCGCGCCGGCGCGCACTTCCGCGATGCCGTCCTTCAGGCGAATTGTCCTGAGCGTCAGCCCGGTATTCATGTCGCCGTTGAAATGCACCATGCCGATGGCGCCGCCATACCAGGCGCGCGGGCTCCTTTCCTTTTCCTCGATATAGCGCATCGCCCACAATTTCGGTGCACCCGTCACCGTCACCGCCCATGCATGCGACAGGAACCCGTCGAAGGCATCCATGTCCTCGCGCAGGCGGCCCTCGATATGGTCGACCGTATGGATGAGCCTCGAATACATCTCGATCTGGCGCCTGCCGATGACGCGCACGCTGCCCGGTTCGCACACCCGGCTCTTGTCGTTGCGGTCGACATCCGAACACATGGTCAGTTCGGATTCATCCTTCTTCGAATTCAAGAGCTTGAGGATCTGTTCCGAATCCTCGATCGCATCACGCCCGCGCTTGATCGTGCCGGAAATCGGGCAGGTCTCGATGCGCCGCCCGGTCACCCGCACGAACATCTCCGGCGACGCGCCGATCAGGAATTCGTTGTGGCCGAGATTGATGAAGAAGGAATAGGGCGACGGATTGATCGCTTTCAGCTTGCGCGATACCGCCGATGGTGAGGTCGTGCAGCGCTCGTAGAAGGTCTGGCCGGGCACCACTTCGAACAGATCGCCACGCTTGAACTTCTCCTTGGCCGCTTCGACGATCCTTGCATATTCGCCGGGCTGATGGTCGCCGCGCGGCGGATCGGCTTCGGCAGGGATGAAGGGATGATCCTCGCCGTCGCGCGGCAGGCTCTCTGTGGTCATCGCCCCTTTGGTGTAGTCGTAGCGGTCATGCCAGGCGATCGCCTGATGATGATCGACCACCAGGATTTCGTCGGGCAGATACAGCACAACGTCGCGCTGGTCGTCGGGTCGCACCAGCTTCCTCTCGATCTCCTCGAACTGGAAGGCAAGATCGTAACCGAAGGCGCCGTAAAGCCCGAGATTGGGGTCGGCTTCGCTGCGGAACAGATCGACCACCGCGCGGATTACCGAAAAGACGGTCGGCGCGCGTGAACGCATTTCCTCGGAGACGATTCTGCCGCCCTGCTTCACCGTGACGTCGATCCGGTCGTCGCTGCGCTTCAGTTTCTCGACATGCTGGTGGCCTTCCAGCACCGGCGAGATGATGTCGAGCAGCACCATGCCGCGCTCGTTATAGGCGATGATGGCAACGTCACGGCCGTTCGCCTCGATGCCGAGCGGCGGATCGACAACGGCGGTGTCCCAGCGTGTGTAGCGGCCTGGATATTCGTAGTTGGAGGAAAAGACCGCGCCACGCCTGGTGTCGATACGGGTCAGTGAATTGTCGATGGCTTTGGCGTAATCGTCCGCGAAGCTCTCGCGGCGCACCGTCACCCCGCCCCTGGTCACATATTCGATCGGTTGCGAAACCATGGTCTTTACCCTGCCTTTGCCGCCTCGAAGACCGGCCGGCAAAACAAAAGCCGCCCGGCATTTCGAGCGGCTTGATATCTTCCGGAACGCGCGTGAGCGATCGTCGGCCGCTAGATGCGGACCGGCCACCACCAATTGTTTACGCGCAAATTCGTCATGGGTGAATTGATAGCTTCGCACTTGCGCCCTTGCAAGCGCTTTTGCTGGTTGCGTCCGTTCCGGACCGACACCACCTTGACTCCTGTCAACGTCATTTCACCTGCGCCTGCAAAATGATCCGGCAAAACGCGCATAGTTTGGAAGAGCAAAAAGCCCATGAACGAAGAAAAGCAGAAAAAGAAGCGTACCTTCACCGAGGAGTTCGAGATCGCCGGCAATCAGCTTGTCGAGCGTGTCAAGGAATTGCTGGCCGAGGGCAATGTCCGCCAGCTCCGCCTGAAGGCCGATGACGGCGATGTCTATCTCGAAACACCGTTGACTATCGGCGTCATTGCCGGCGGTGCGGTGGTTCTGGCGGCGCCATGGCTGGCGATCCTGGGCGCCATCGCCGCGCTGGTCGCGCATGTCAGGATCGAGGTTGTGCGTGAGGTCGAAGCCGATGATGCAAAAGCCGAGGAAGGCGATACGTCCGGCTCGGCCTGATGCAGGCCGGGCAACGGGCGGAACCGTCACTCAAAGATCGATGCCGCCATGGAAATGAGCCTTGTTCTCCGGCTCAACATGGATGCTGATCCGGGTGCGTGGAATTTCCTTGCGAATCGCCGCCTCGATGCGATCACAGATTTCATGCGCTTTCGAAACCGTCATCGCGCCGCTGACGATGAGATGAAATTCGATGAAGGTGGTCGGCCCCGAAATCCTAGCCTTGAGGTCATGGGCCTGCATTGCGCCGCCGCCAGCCGCCTCGATGGACCGCTCGATCAATTTTTGCGTATCGGGGTCCGGTGCGACATCCATCAGACCGCCAACCGACATCTTCAGCAACCGCCAGCCTGACCACAGGATGTTGCCGGCGACCACGATCGCCAGCAGCGGATCGAGGATTGATATGCCGGTGATGCTCGCCAGGAACACGCCGGCCAGCACGCCGACCGATGAGACGACATCGGCGAACAGGTGCCAGCCATCCGACTGTAGCGCGGCCGATTTCAGCCTCTTGCCACGACTGATGAGCACATAGCACCAGCTTCCATTGATGAGACCGGCGGCGATGTTGGCGAGATAGGCTTCGAGCGGCACGTTCAGTTCGCGTCCGTGGCGTATCGCATCGAGCGCGGCAGCAATGATTGACCATGCCGCAGCGCCAATCATGACCGCCTCGAAAAGGGCGACAAAATATTCCGCCTTCTCGTGGCCATAGGGGTGGTCGTCATCGGCCGGACGCGACGCATAGAGAATGCCGATCCATGCGGCGAGCGCGGTCGCTACATTGACTACACTTTCGACCGCATCGGAAAGCAGTGCCACCGAACCCGACAACCAGGCGGCGAGCGCCTTCAGCGCCAGCACAACGACAGCGACGACGATGCTCTTCCAGGCAATCGAGGCTGCTGACGAAGACAATCCGAACGAATCCCCTTGCGAGATGCTGTGACAGGCCGTTTAGCCCATGCCCTTTAACATTGCTGTGGCGCAATCAAAACCCGCACGGCCGCAGCGTCGGGGTTGCGCTCGCCGCCTGCTTGCGAACTTCCTGACAACCTTGTGTCAGGAGCGCAGCGCGGCGTTGCCCGGCGGGCCTTTCTGTATCCATCCGTTTTATCTACATTCCGCCTTCATGACCCGCCGGCCCGCGACCAGACGCAAGAAGAAGCCCGTCCCGCTTTCCCAAGGTGCGGCACGCGCCATCTGGCTGCATGCCCAGCGTCTCGATACCGAGGCACCCTTCGGCGCGGGGCCACAAGCCACGCGTTTCGCCGTCGAGCATCTGGGCTATGTCCAGATCGACACGATCAATGTCATCGAGCGCTGCCATCACCACATCCTGTGGTCGCGCATCCCGACCTATCAGCGCGCCGATCTGCACCGGGCCCAAAGCGTCGACAAATCGGTCTTCGAATACTGGACGCACGCGCTGTCCTACATACCCACGAAAGATATCCGCTTCTTTCTACCCGCGATGAAGGGCTACGACGGCGCATCGCACAATTGGTACAAATCCGTGACGCCGGCGGAGATGCGAAAGGTCGTCTCGCGGATCAGGCGTGACGGTCCGCTGTCGATTCGCGACATCGACGACGATGTGCTGGTCGAGAAGGATCACGCCTGGGCAAGCCGCAAGCCATCGAAGCGTGCGCTGCAGCTTGCCTTCTTCACCGGCCGGCTCGCCATTTCCGAGCGTCACGGCATGGTCAAGTCCTATGAACTGATCGAACGTCATTTCGGCTGGGACCGCCGCCCCCGCCCGGCGAGCGAACGACAGGTCGACGCATACATGCTCGACCGGGCGCTGCGGTCGCAGGGCGTCGTCAGCCTCGATTCGGTCTGCCATCTGCAGGCCGCCCGCAAGCCGCGGATCGCCGAACTGATCGACAGGCGCGTACGCGCCCGCAAGCTTGTCCCGGTCGCCATCGAAGGGGCGGGCAAGTCCGAGCACTGGGTCGCCCCCGAAACACTGGAAACGTTGCCCGCAGCCGATGCGCGTCCCGTTCACATCCTCTCGCCCTTCGATCCGCTGATCATCCAGCGCAAGCGGCTGAAGCTGTTCTTCGGCTATGACCACGTCTTCGAGGCCTATGTGCCGAAGGACAAGCGCCGGTTCGGCTATTTCGCGTTGCCGGTGCTCTACGGCGACGAGATTGTCGCCGCGATTGATATGAAGACCGACCGCGACAATGCCAAATTGCTCATCCAGCAATGGCACTGGATCGGCAGGGGCGAGAAAGGCGCACACGGAGACGAGATCGAGGAGACGCTGCACCGCTTCGAGAAGTTCCAGCTCGCCGCAACATCTGCGGACGACTGAAGCTATCAGCCGTTATCGCTCAGCGTGCGCCGCACTGCGTCTTTCCAGCCGGCATATTTCGCATCGGCCTCGGCCCTGTCCATTGCCGGTTCGAAGCGCCTTTCGAGCGCCCAGCTTTTCGCGAATTCCTCCATGCCGGGCCATACGCCGGCCTGCATGCCGGCGAGATAGGCCGCGCCCAGCGCCGTCGTCTCCGTGATCTTCGGCCGGTCGACCGGCGCGCCCAGAACGTCGGCCAGGAACTGCAGTGCCCAGTCGCTCGCCGTCATGCCGCCGTCGACGCGCAACACGGTGTCGCCTTCCTCGTCGGCCCAGTCGCCCTGCATCGCCTCAAGCAGGTCACGCGTCTGGTAGCCGACGCTTTCGAGCGCCGCTTTGGCAAACTCCGCCGGCCCGCTGCCGCGCGTCAGCCCGTAAATCGCGCCACGGCATTCGGCATCCCAATAGGGCGCGCCGAGCCCGGTGAAGGCCGGCACCAGATAGACGGACTGATGCGGATCGGCGCTTTCCGCCAGGGCCTGCGTCTCGCTTGCCTCGCGAATGATCTTCAGCCCGTCGCGCAGCCATTGCACCACCGCGCCGGCAATGAAGATCGAACCTTCCAGCGCATAGGTGGTTTCACCGCCAATCCGGTAGGCGATGGTGGTGAGCAGCCGATTCTTCGATGCAACAGCTTCCGGTCCCGTATTGAGCAGCGCGAAGCAGCCCGTGCCATAGGTCGATTTCATCATGCCGGGCTGAAAACAGGCCTGGCCGATGGTCGCCGCCTGCTGGTCGCCGGCCACGCCGAGGATCGGAATGGCGCTGCCGAAGATATCCGGTGCGCTCGTGCCGAAATCCGCCGCGCAGTCGCGCACCTCCGGCAGCATCGACATCGGCACGCCGAGCACCCTGCACAATTCCTCGTCCCACTGACCGCGATGGATGTCGTAGAGCAGCGTGCGCGAGGCATTGGTCGCGTCGCTCGCGTGCACCGCCCCACTCGTCAGCTTCCATATCAGGAAGGTGTCAACTGTGCCGAAGGCGAGCTCGCCCTTCTCGGCGCGCGCCCGCGCGCCTTCGACATGATCCAGGATCCAGCCGATCTTGGTGCCGGAAAAATACGGATCGAGCAGCAGGCCGGTCTTCGCCGTGAACGCGGCTTCGTGGCCTTCCTTCTTCAGCCGCTGGCAGGTCTCCGCCGTGCGCCTGTCCTGCCAGACAATCGCATTATGCACCGGCTCGCCCGTCACCCGGTCCCAGACCAGCGTTGTTTCGCGCTGATTGGTGATGCCGATCGCCGCGACCTCGCCTGCCGTCACACCGGCCTTGTCGAGCGCCTCGCGGCATGTCTCCACCGTGGTCGACCAGATATCCTCGGGATCATGTTCGACCCAGCCCGAACGCGGCAGGTGCTGGGTGAACTCGCGCTGACCAACACCGACGATATTGCGGTTGCGATCGAACAGGATCGCCCGGCTCGACGTCGTGCCCTGGTCGATGGCGAGAACATGATCAGCCACTGGTCTTCCTCCCCGTTTTTGCCTATTCGGCGCGTTCGCCGTCGATGGTCGCCTTCATCCAGTCGTCGAGTTCGCCGATCTGATCTTTCGTCAGGAGCAAACCGAGCTTGGTGCGCCGCCACACCACGTCCTCCGCCGTGCGCGCCCATTCATGCGCCATCAGCCAGCGCACTTCTGCTTCGCTCAGGCCGGCGCCGAAATCGTTTCCGAGATCGGCGCGCATCTCCGCGCCCGCGAGGATTTTTTCCGCCTCCGTGCCATAGGCGCGAACCAGCCGGCGGGCCTCCTTTTCGCTCAGGAAGTCATGGTTGCGCCTGAGTGACTGAATCAGCCAGTCGACATTCTCGACCGCGAAATCACCACCCGGCAGCGCCACGCCGGCCGTCCATGGCTTGCCCATTCCGGGAAGGAAATCCTCCAGCCTTTCGAGCGCATGTTCGGCGAGGCGGCGATAGGTGGTGATTTTGCCGCCGAAGACGTTGAGGACGGGCGCATCTTCTCCCCCGCCATCCACCTTGAGCAGGTAATCGCGCGTCGCCGCCGTTGCCGATTCCTCGCCTTCGTCGTGCAGCGGCCGTACACCCGAATAGGTCCACACGATATCGTCGACCTTCACCGGCTTTTCGAAATAGTCCGACACCACCGTGCAAAGATATTCGGCTTCTTCCGGCGTGCACACCGCCTCGCCCGGCGGGCCGTGATGATCCCGCTCCGTCGTGCCGATCAGCGTGAAATCCTCTTCGTAGGGAATGGCGAAGATCACCCGGTTGTCGGCATTTTGGAAGATGTAGGCCCGGTCGTGTTCGAACAGGCGCGGCACCACGATATGGCTGCCGCGCACCAGGCGGATATGCTCCGATGAGGTAACCCCGATACGTTCGCGGATGATCTGGTCGACCCAGGGACCACCGGCATTGACGAGCGCATGCGCCATGATGTCGTTCACATCGCCGGTTTCGACGTCTTCAAGCGTCAGCTGCCACAGCCCGCCCTCGCGCCTTGCGCCCAGGCAGCGCGTCCTGACCGCGATCGTCGCCCCCCTTTCGGCGGCGTCGCGCGCATTGAGCGCAACCAGTCGCGAATCCTGCACCCAGCAATCGGAATATTCGAATCCCCTGCGATAGGTCGGCTTGAGTGGCTTACCCGTCACGTCCTTCCTCAGATCGAGGGTTCTGGCGGGCGGCAGGATCTTGCGCCCGCCCAGATGATCGTAGAGGAACAGGCCGAGCCGCAGCATCCATGCCGGTCGCAAGCCCTTGTGGTGCGGCAGCACGAAACGCATTGGCCAGGAGATGTGCGGCATCGCCTTCAGAAGCACTTCGCGCTCGACCAGCGCCTCGTGCACCAGCCGGAATTCGAAATATTCCAGATAGCGAAGTCCGCCATGGAAAAGCTTGGTCGAAGCCGACGATGTCGCCTGCGCCAGATCGCCCTGTTCGCACAGAAAGATCGAAAGTCCGCGCCCAACGGCGTCGCGCGCGATACCGCACCCGTTGACGCCGCCGCCGATAATGGCGATGTCATATTCGGGCAATCGCAGCATGCGTTTCTCCTGTTGCTCCGGGGCCTGATCGCCGGTCATTCCGCCTGACTCTTGCGGCTGTCCTTGGCGATACCCCAATCGGCGTATTCATGCGAGGGTGCAGCCGGCGAATAATGTGCATTTCAATATCCGCCACCGGCCAGTGCCAGCCAATCAAGGAGCCGACGCAATGAAGGTCAAGACCGTTTCCACCAAGCCGATCGATGGCCAGAAGCCCGGCACGTCCGGCCTGCGCGCCAGGACGAAGGTTTTCATGGGAACGAATTATCTGGAAAATTTTGTCCAGTCGGTCTTCAACGCAATTGGCGGACTTGCCGGCAAGACACTGACCCTGGGCGGCGACGGTCGCTACTTCAACGATGCCGCCATACAGACCATCCTGAAAATGGCCGCCGCCAATGGCGCTGCGCGCGTGCTCGTCGGCAGGAACGGCATTCTGTCGACGCCGGCCGCATCCGCCGTCATCCGCAACCGCAAGACCGATGGCGGCATCATCCTGTCGGCGAGCCACAATCCGGGGGGAGAAAACGGCGATTTCGGCGTCAAATACAACATCGCTGCCGGCGGTCCCGCGCCTGAATCCGTTACCGGCGAAATCCACCGCCGCACGCTTGAAATCGACAGCTACCGCATCGCCGAAGCGCCCGACATCGACCTGGCGCAGCTCGGTGAAACGCAAACGGGCGACATGACGGTCGAGGTGATCGATCCAGTCGAAATCTACGCCGGCCTGATGCGCTCGCTGTTCGATTTCGACGCATTGCGGGCGCTCTTCGCCTCCGGCTTTGCCATGCGCTTCGACGCCATGCATGCCGTCACCGGCCCCTATGCCAGGGCGATCATCGAGGGCGAACTGGGCGCACCTTCCGAAACCGTCGTCAACGCCGTGCCGCTGCCCGATTTCGGCGGCCATCACCCCGACCCGAACCCGGTCTACGCGCATGCGCTGATGGAGGAGATGTTCTCCGAATCCGCGCCCGATTTCGGCGCAGCGTCGGACGGCGACGGCGATCGCAACATGATCGTCGGCAGAAACTGCTACGTCACCCCGTCCGATAGCCTCGCCGTACTGGCGGCCAACGCGCATCTGGCGCCAGGCTATCGACAAGGCCTGGCCGGCGTCGCCCGCTCCATGCCGACCAGCCGCGCCGCCGACCGCGTCGCCAGAAAGCTCGGCATCGGCGCCTACGAAACGCCGACCGGCTGGAAATTCTTCGGCAATCTGCTCGACGCCGGCATGGCCACCCTGTGCGGCGAGGAAAGCGCGGGCACCGGTTCCGACCATGTGCGCGAGAAGGACGGGCTGTGGGCCGTCCTGCTCTGGCTCAACATCCTCGCCGTGCGAAGGATTTCGGTCGCCAGGATCATGGCCGAACACTGGGCAGAATACGGCCGCGACTATTATTCGCGCCACGACTATGAAGGCGTCGACAAGCAGGCCGCCGAACAGCTCATGTCCGATCTGCGCCAACGCCTGTCCGAACTGCCGGGCAAATCGTTTCACGACCTTACCGTGACCGAGGCCGATGATTTCGCCTATACCGATCCGGTCGACGGCTCGCGTGCCGAGCACCAGGGCATCCGCATCTTTTTCGGCGAAACGGCGCGCGCCGTCTTCCGCCTGTCCGGCACAGGCACGGTCGGCGCCACGCTGCGTGTCTATCTGGAGCGTTTCGAACCCGATCCCGAACGCCAGAACGACGAACCCCAGTCTGCCCTTGCGCCAGTCATCGCCGCAGCGAACGAAATCGCCGGGATCGCCGAACGCCTTGGCCGCGACGGTCCGGATGTGATGACCTAGCGCCTATTCGTCAGGCATGTGGAAACCTGGCGTCGACTTCATCAGCGCGATTTCCTCATCCGTCATGTATTCCGGCACCGTCTCGAACAATGGCGAGGACAGATAGCGCTCACCGGTATCGGGCAGCATCGCCAGGATCACCGAGCCGGGCGCAGCCTTCTCCGCGACCTGAATGGCGACGCCGAAGGTCGAACCGCCCGAAACGCCGGTGAAGATGCCTTCCTGCTGTGCCAGCTTCTTGGCCCAGTCCATGCCGATCGGTCCGGGGATCGGGATGAGTTCGTCGAAATAGTGATTGTCGATCGATTCCTGCAGGACGAGCGGAATGAAATCCGGCGTCCAGCCCTGGATCGGATGCGGCTCCCAGGATGGATGGCTGCCTTCCGGCTCACCTCCCGCATTGCGTGCCTGTGGTGTGCCGGAACCGACCAGCGCGGCGTTGGCGGGTTCCGACAGGATGATCTTCGTCTCCGGCCGCTCCTTGCGCAGCACGCGGGATACCCCGGTCATCGTGCCGCCCGTGCCGTAACCGGTCACCCAGTAATCCAGCCGGTCGCCCTCGAAATCGGCAAGGATTTCGCGCGCCGTGGTGTTTTCGTGGATGGTTGCGTTGTCCGGCGTCTCGAACTGGTGCGCCAGGAACCAGCCATTGGCCTCGGCCAGTTCCTTGGCCTTCATGTACATACCGAAGCCCTTTTGCGCGCGCGGTGTCAGCACCACCTTGGCGCCAAGAAAGCGCATCAGCCGCCGCCGTTCGATGGAAAAGGAATCGGCCATGGTCACGACCAGCGGATAGCCCTTGGCCGCGCACACCATGGCAAGCCCGATGCCGGTATTGCCGCTGGTTGCCTCGACCACGGTCTGACCTGGTTTCAGATCGCCGCGCCTTTCGGCTTCCTCGATGATCGAAATCGCCAGGCGGTCCTTCACCGAAGCCGCCGGATTGAAGGCCTCCGCCTTGACGTAGAGGCGAACACCTTCCGGCGCCAGTCGGTTGATGCGGATAACCGGTGTGTCGCCGATCGTGTCGAGCACGCTGTCATAAAGCTTGCCGCGACCCTTTGTAGTACGGCAGCCGGTCGATGAGGTCATTATCCTTCTCCCTCGCATGGCCTGTTGTAGTGGTCAGGCCCATTCGCACAATGCCCCGTTTCGGTGAGATTAGGACGTCGCGTTCAAAATTGCGAGGCAAGTAAAACAGCTCGTTTGCCGCCTGGCCAGCAATCCCGGTCCAAAAAGCTGGCCGGAATGTAGAAAACCATGCCTTTCGACGCGGCGGATCAGGCCGTCGGCAGTGCGTATTCCCTGAACTGGTCGCGCAACGTCGTCTTCTGGATCTTGCCGGTCGCCGTATGCGGGATTTCCTCGACGAAGGTAACATCGTCCGGCATCCACCATTTGGCGATCTTGCCTTCCATGAAGCCCAGAATGTCCTCTTTCGTCGGTTCCGTGCCCTGTTTCCTGACGATGATCAGCAGCGGCCGCTCGTCCCATTTGGGATGATGAATGCCGATCACCGCCGCTTCTGCGACATCAGGATGGCCGACGGCGAGGTTTTCCAGATCGATGGTTGAAATCCATTCACCACCCGACTTGATGACATCCTTGGCGCGGTCGGTGATCTGCATGTAGCCATTGGGATCGATATGGGCGACATCGCCGGTATCGAACCAGCCATCCTCGTCGAACTGTTCGGCGCCCGCACCGCCATAATAGCCCGACGCCACCGCTGGCCCGCGAACTTTCAGCCTGCCGAAAGTCTTGCCATCCCAGGGCAGTTCGTTGTTCTCGTCGTCGGTCAC
>JAJDOK010000085.1 GCA_022340185.1 Salaquimonas sp.
TTTTTTCTTGAAAAGGCCTAATTGAAGGAAATCGATCTTGCTGTCGGAATTTGTTTTTATTGCGCTATGCGCGCCGGCGAACTGTTTCTCCTTCAAAATCGAACTTAATTGCGTCGGACCGCGTGTTGCGATCCGGGCATACAATTATGACCGATTGAAAGGAAAAATCGTCATGACCACTGGCACTGTAAAATTCTTCAATTCCAATCGCGGCTACGGCTTCATTCATCCCGATGACGGTTCCACCGACGTGTTTGTTCACGTCACCGCCGTCGAAAAAGCGGGGATGACCGGCCTTGTCGAGGGCCAGAAAGTGTCCTTCGAGGTCGTCAAGGATTCGCGTTCCGGCAAGAACGCCGCAGAAAACCTGCAGACAGCATAAAGGTTCCAGCGCCAATCGTGACCACGGATGTACTGGCACGATAGCGAAGGACCGACGGGAAGCCGGGCTTGCGCCCGGCTTTTTTTGATCCGAAAAATCAATCCGACGGAGATGCAAATGGCCAGGAAGATCATGGCCAAGAATCTTTTCAGGCCAATCCAAAATGAGACCAAGGCAGGCGTCACGGACAAAGCCTATCGCGTGATCCTCACTGCACAAGAGCAGGCAAGAGAGGAAAAGACCGAAAGATTGAGACGGGCGAGAGAACGCAAAACGCAAGTGGCATTCTTAGGGAAATAGCTGCTGGGTTATTGATCGAAACCCAAACCAAAATCTAAAAATACACCAAGGCCGAAAGTGCCGCAGCGCAGCTTTCAGTGACCATTCGATCGGGATACTTCTCCCCGGGCATCGTTGCCCAACCGTTGGTTTCGACAAACTTCTGCTTTTTGTTGGGCTCGGCCAGCGCATTGAACTCGTTCAGTCGCCCGTCGCGGTTCGGTTCCGCCTTGAACCGTTCAACACAGATCGTCGAGGCCAGTTCTGTTCGGGCGACATCGCCGGCGGCCATCGCCATCTTGCGCGCCGTGCCTGCCGTAACCCAGCCGCCCCAGCCGAAGCCGATGACAATCGTTGTGCCGGCGGCGAAGATGCAGGCCCACATGGCCATCGTCTTGGATAGCTGATAGTTCTCCCACCGACGCGAGAGGGAATCCCTGGCACTGTTCTGTGGAGCCATGGTCTTGGTCCTCTCCGGACGTTTCGATTGGTAATACGACCATCGTTGTCCGAACGGCTTAGGCACTGCTCAGTATCCCATTCCGCCCATGCCACCACCCATTCCACCGCCGCCCATCGCAGGTGCTTCAGCCTCAGGCAAATTCGCCACCATCACTTCGGCGGTAATCAGAAGAGCGGCGATGGAGCCGGCATCCTCAAGGGCGGTACGCACAACCTTGGCGGGGTCGATAATGCCAGCCTTGATCATGTCGACATAAGTTTCCGTCTGTGCGTCGAAACCCAGGTTCGCATCGCGGTCGGCCATCAGTTTGCCGACGACGATCGAACCTTCGACGCCGGCATTTGCGGCAATCTGGCGGATCGGCGCCTCCAGCGCCCGCATGACAATCGAGATACCCGCCGTCATGTCCGGATTGGAGCCCGTCAACCCCGCCAGCGCCGCCCTGGCGCGCAACAATGCGACGCCACCACCAGGGACGATACCTTCCTCGACAGCGGCGCGCGTGGCATTGAGCGCATCGTCGATGCGATCCTTCTTTTCCTTCACCTCGATCTCGGTCGAACCGCCGACGCGGATGACCGCCACACCGCCGGCGAGTTTGGCCAGTCGCTCCTGAAGCTTTTCCTTGTCGTAGTCCGATGTTGTTTTCTCGATCTGCGCCTTGATCTGGCGAATGCGCGCGGTGATGTCCGACTTCTTGCCGGCACCATCGATGATCGTCGTCGTCTCCTTGTCGATGACAACGCGTTTTGCACGCCCGAGCATAGGGATCGTTGTGTTCTCAAGCTTGATGCCGAGGTCTTCGGAGATCATCTGTCCGGCAGTGAGGACAGCGATGTCCTCCAGCATGGCCTTGCGGCGGTCGCCAAAGCCGGGTGCCTTGACGGCAGCGACCTTCAATCCGCCACGCAGCTTGTTGACGACAAGGGTGGCAAGCGCCTCCCCCTCGACATCCTCCGAGATGATCAGCAGCGGCTTGCCGCTTTGCGCCACCGCTTCGAGGACCGGCAGCAGCGCCTGCAGATTGCCGAGTTTCTTCTCATGAATGAGGATATACGGATCCTCCAGTTCGGCGCGCATCTTCTCGGCATTGGTCACGAAGTATGGGGAAAGGTAGCCCCGGTCGAACTGCATGCCTTCGACGACATCGAGTTCGGTTTCGGCGGTCTTGGCTTCCTCGACCGTGATCACGCCTTCGTTTCCGACCTTGTCCATGGCTCTCGCGATCATCTCGCCGATGGATTTCTCGCCGTTGGCAGCGATGGCGCCTACCTGCGCGATTTCGTCCGATGTTTTGACTTTTCTGGTTCGATTCCTGATGTCCTTGACGACGGCGGCCACTGCGAGATCGATCCCGCGCTTCAGATCCATCGGGTTCATTCCGGCGGCGACCAGTTTTGCACCCTCGCGCAGAATGGAGGCGGCAAGCACGGTCGCGGTGGTGGTCCCGTCGCCGGCAATGTCATTGGTCTTCGAGGCCACTTCGCGCACCATCTGTGCACCCATGTTCTCGAACTTGTCCTCGATCTCGATTTCCTTGGCGACGGTCACACCGTCCTTGGTGATGCGCGGCGCGCCATACGCCTTGTCGATGATAACGTTGCGCCCCTTGGGCCCGAGCGTGACTCTGACGGCATTGTTGAGGAGTTCCACGCCGCGAAGCATGCGGTCGCGGGCATCGGTGCCGAACCTGATTTCCTTGGCAGACATGTTTTCTTGTCCAATTCCGTTGAAATGAAAGTTTTTGGAAAATTTCCCGATCGGGCGGGGCTGATTGGATCTAGCCGACCACGCCCATCAAATCGGTCTCCTTCATGATGAGAAGATCCTCGCCGTTGATCCTGATCTCGGTTCCGGACCATTTGCCGAACATGACGGTATCGCCGGCGCTGACCGAAATCGGAATGCGTACACCGCTTTCATCGCGGGCGCCCGGACCGATGGCTACGACTTCGCCTTCCTGAGGTTTTTCCGCTGCAGTGTCGGGAATGATGATCCCGCCCTTGGATTTCAACGCGCCTTCGGCGCGTCGAATGACGACACGGTCGTGGAGAGGCCGGAATTTCATTGGAAATGCTTTCTGCGGCCGGCGTGTAGGGCAGCCACCTCTCCCTAGTACGCTCTTTGGCACTCGAAAGATAGGAGTGCCAGAATTTTAGTTGCTTACTTGGAAGGTGATTCGATTGGAAAGATTGCCGAACTGGACAGTGCACGGCAGGAATTGTTTCACGTTTTGTGGATCGAACAAATTGAAAAAGACAGGGTCGTCTTCAGTGAATGACCGCTTCTCTTTTTGCTGGCCGGGTCGTCAATTGGCGCAAGATTGCCTGGTCATCATCGCTATCGGGCAGTTGCGTCGTCCAGACCCGAAAGGTGGTCAATTCATATCGGCCGAATGAAGTTATCATCGCGACATCGGCCGCATCGGCGCCGCGGACCATGAGAATGCGCCCGATCCTGGGGGTGTTGTAGCGCGCATCGGCGGTGTGCCACTGCCCGCCCAGGAACACCTCGAACCATGCGCAGAAATCATCAAACCCGGCGTCGGGCACACCGATGTCGCCGAGATAGCCGCTGGCATAGCGCGTGGGGATATTCATCGCCCGACACAGGCTGACACTCAGATGCGCGAAATCCCGGCACACACCGGTTTTTTCCTCCAGCACTTCGAGCGCGGTCTTGTCCGGCCGGCTGAACTTGTAGCCGAAGGTAACGTGGTTGTGGACGTAGTCGCAGATCGCCTGAACGCGGCTCCAGCCTTCCGGGACGTTGCCGAATTGCTTCCACGCAAAGTCGGCAAGACGGTCTGAATCGCAATACCGGCTCGCCGTCAGAAACGTCAGCGTTTCCGACGGAAGGTCTTCAATGCGGTGCTGTATTGCATGGGGTGCGATTTCGTCCGGCCGGCCATCGACCTGTGCAATGCAATCCGACCAGAATATCGTCGAACCGGGAGGGGCGACAGTGCGCGAAATCCGGTTCCCGAACAGATCGACATATTCGGCAATGTCGGTCCCGTTCGAGGAGCGCACCCGATCTTCGCCGATCAACCGCCCGGAAAATTCCGTGTGCGTAGACAGCGCAAGCAACATAGGAACCGGAGCGGTACACGTAACTTCTATTTCGAACCCAAAACGGATCAGCACCATATTGTTCCTTGCATTGCGGGCATTTGCCCCCGAGGGTGTTGCGCATGCGCGCCCATGCACGAACAAGCCTGTCAACGTGCCGGGAAGCAGGAAGGTTCCCACATCAACATGCTCTCCATTTCCCATACGACCCGGTACCGCTACGACCGGCCGGTCAGGTTGGGGCCGCATCGATTGCTGTTGCGACCCAGGGATGGGCACGACCTGCGCGTGCTGAAGTCGAGTCTTCGGATCAGTCCGCCGGCGAGGTTGCACTGGCACTTCGATACGTTTGGCAATTCCGTCGCCCATGCCCTGTTCGCCGATCCTTCGGACCATCTGGAGGTACAAAGCAATCTGCTGATCAAGCAGTACGAGCGCATGCCGCCGCTGCTTCATCCCGATTGGCCCAAGGCAAGCATGCCGCCCGACTATGACGAGGACGAGCAAATCGATCTGGCGCCCTTCCTTGCAATGGAGTTTCCGCAAGAAGCCGCCGGTCTGCAGGCATGGCTCGACGCGGTGTTTCAGGACAGGCCCGACGCGACCGTTGTATTTCTCAAGGCCTTGAGCGCAGCGATCCACAACGCCTTTGCCTATTCGCGCCGCGAGGAACGCGGCACGCAGAGCGCCCTGACCACCATACACAGAAAAATGGGTTCGTGTCGGGATTTTGCGTTCCTGTTCATGGAATCAGCTCGGCTGTGCGGTTTCGCGGCGCGTTTCGTAACCGGCTATCTGCACTATGACCGAGGTGAAGTCGACGATTTCGTCGGCGGCGGCTCGACCCATGCCTGGGCGGATGTTTACGTGCCTGAGGAAGGCTGGATCCAGTTCGACCCGACCAATCTGATCGACGACAGCACGGCACTGGTCAGAGTCGCGGTTACCCGTACGCCGTTGCAAGCGACACCGATCAGCGGCACTTACGAACGCGGGGACTCGAGTTTTCTTGGCATGGATGTCAGCGTCAACGTACGCGAAATGTCGGAAGACGAGCACGATGCCCCGTTCCCATCGGAGCCGGAGGCGAGCTCGCTCAGTTGAACCGTCTTCAATAAATCGTAAATGACGGATAACTTTTTGCCGCGCGCGGGATATTCCATCTTCAGGCTCAGACAGGGAATCGCGGGACGCCGGCCTGCTGTAGCCTTTCCGTCGACGCTAGCGATCAGCGTGACTTGCTTCCGAAAATTCTATCCGCTTCGTCGGAGATGACAACACCTTGTTGCGTGTCGCCGACCGACGAGTTGCCAATCAATATACTCGCCGACTCGACTGTCGGAAGAAACCAAGGAAGCGTTTCATGCTGAACAGAACCAAGCGTTCGACCATCCACCTGTCCTCGGCGTTTTCGCTCGTGGGCATCGAGCAGATGCTTCCGGCAGGCAATTACACCATCGTCGAAGACGAGGGATTGATCGAGGACTTGTCCTGGGCAGCCTATCGCCGGGCGGGAACGTTCATCGAGGTTCCGGCCGCGCTGTCGAGCGCCAGCGCGATCCAGATGTTCGAGATCGATCGTGCGGAATTGGACGCCGCGATCAGCCGGGGCATAGCCAGCCTGGCGACCGGCCAGGCGGAGAGCAGCGATGCCCCTTCCGGAACGCCATGATGGCGAACCGTTCGTGCCCGGCGACGCGGTTCGGCTGATCGACCTGCCAGACCTTTCGCCAATCGCATCGAACATCTTCCGCTTCGTACAAGATGCCTACCGCAGGCGACCAGGGACGATGCCGAACACGAAACGACGAACAGGAGCACGGGCGCGTGGCGCTGCAAGGCAACCTCGTCGCCGCCAATTGATCGTCGCTCTCCATCATCTGATCCAACGCAGATAAAGGAATTCGATAAATGGCAAAAGGACAACAACGCGGCAATCGCGAGGCAAGAAAGCCGATACGTGTCCGTCGTCAGAGTTTTCCGGATAGCCTGGGCGTTTTCCTAACGGAAGTTCTGACTCGGTTTTCGTTTCAGTTCAGGCTGCAGCGCTCTGTTGCTGCAATAGGCATCTGCTGATTGTCTGCTTCTTGATCTCCTCTCTCATCTTCAGGATTTTGGCGCCACGTCCGTGATAGACGTCGGCCGGGGTCAGATTGCCGAGGCTCTCGTGGTACCGCCGGTAATTGTAGTGGTCGACGAAGGCATCGAGGTAATCTGCCAGATCGGCGGCCGCATATGGCGATCCGTTATCGCTGAGAAGACGGGGCTTTTGAACCACTGCAACCTGGTCGCATCCGGAAGTTTGCAGTGCCAGTTCCAGCGTGTCGGTGACGTCCTGTGCCTTCATCGTCGTGCACAGCTTCCATACGATGATGTAACGGCTGTAATCGTTGAGGATCGTGCCGAGATAGAACCATCCCCAGCCGATGACCTTGAGATAGGTGAAGTCGGCTTGCCACAGCTGGTTCGGCCGGCTGGTCTTGTCGTGGAACTCGTCGGCAGCCTTGATCACCACATGCGCCGGCGCCGTGATCAGGTCTTCGGCCTTGAGGATGCGGTAAGCTGAGGATTCCGACACAAAATACCGCTTCTCGTCGGTGTATTTGACCGCCAGCTTGTAGATATGTACGACCTCGCGGGACACATCCAACAATACCCGAATGGGAGAGGGGGGGTAAAGTCCAGGCATCGATGTACTGACATCGACCCTGAACCATCTCAATGGGGCCAAGCAATGTGGTCGGGCTTTCTTTGGCGGTCCGGCCCGATGGACCCGCGCGTCTCAGGTGTCGATCACGTTTCGCACCGTCTCCAGCGCGCCGTGGCGCAGCAGGGAATCGAGATGGCGAACCAGCACGGCGCGCAAATCGCCGTTGAGCGGGAGGTCGTCACCGAAGACCTCCCTGACCTCAAGCATTCCGTCGACAAGCTGGCTGGCATCGCCATGCGCCCGGTCCGCGATGTCGCGCAGCGGCCCGGCCAGAGGATCGCGCACGTCGATCGCTTCGCCCTTTTCATCGCGGCCGCAGACATAGCGCATCCAGGCCGCCACGCCGAGCGGGGCGATCTCGATCGGCAGGCCGGCGGCAATCCGGTCCCGGATCGTTCCCAGCAGGCGCTGCGGAAGTTTCTGGGAGCCGTCCATGGCGATCTGCCAGGTGCGGTGTTTCAGCGCCGGATTGGCGAAACGCTCCAGCAGCGCGTCACGATATGCGGCGAGGTCGCCAAGTCCGTCGGGCAGGGTCTCCATCACTTCGTCGCTCATCAGCCGGTTGATCAGGGTGCGGAAGGCGGGATCGGCGATGGCGTCGGAAACCAACTCGTAGCCCGCCAGATAGCCCAGATAGGCGAGCGTCGAGTGGCTGCCGTTGAGCATGCGCAGTTTCATCAGTTCATACGGTTCGACATCGGCGACGAATTGGACGCCCACTGTCTCAAGCGGCGGCCGACCGGAGGGAAAGCGATCCTCGATCACCCATTGGGTAAACGGTTCGGTGACGACGGGCCAGGCGTCGAAATATCCGGTTGCGGCGAGAACGAGTTCGCGGTCGGCATTCGTTGTCGCCGGCACGATGCGGTCAACCATGGTCGAGGGGAAGGCGATTTCGTTGGCAATGTATTCGCCCAGCGCTTCGTCGCGCAATCGGGCAAGACGGGTAACGATGCTCGCAGTGGTTTTGCCGTTTGCCGGAAGGTTGTCGCAGTTCATCACCGTGAAGGCCGCCGTGCCGGCCTGGCGCCGCAATTCCAGCGCCCGCACGATCAGGCCCGGCGCGCTGACCGGTGCGTCCGGGTTTGCCAAATCGTGGAGGATATCGGGATGGGCCTCGTCCAGTTCGCCGGTCGCCGGATCGTGGCAATAGCCCTTCTCGGTGACGGTGAGCGAAACGATGCGGATGCGCGGATCGGTCATCGCAGCCAAAATCTCGTCGCGCTGGCGGTTGACGTCAAGGACGTCGAGCAACGATCCGATGATGCGGAATCTGGTGCCCGCGCCGCTGCGCTCGACCAATGTGTAGAGGAAGTCCTGTGGCGCCAGCGCATCGCGCGTGTCGGGCCGGCGAAGCGATGCGCCGATGATGCCCCAGGACGGATCCGCCTTCAGCAGATCTTCGACATAGGCCGCGACATGGGCCCGATGGAAGGCGCCGATGCCGAGATGGACAATCCCCGGGGTTACTTGCGCGCGGTCGTAGGCAAGCTCGGACAATCCGCCGCCGGATCCCAGGTGACGGGCGCGTTTCTCAGCCACCGATTTCGATCATGGCCTTGATCAGGCCGGTCTTGTCGGCTGCCCACCGGGGGATGTCGGCCGCCGCATCGGCGAGGGTGGTGCGATGGGTGATCAGGCGTTCCACCGGGACGGCGCCGGTGCGAATGGCCGCCATCACGTGCTCGAAATCCTCCATTGTCGCGTTCCGGCTGCCGAGCAGGGTCATTTCCTTGCGGTGGAAATCCGGGTCGAGGAAGGTGAGGGGTTCGTTGACGACGCTGACCAGCACGTAGCGCCCGCCATGTCCTACATAGTCGAAGCCGCGTTCCATGGCCTGCGGATTGCCGGTGGCGTCGAAAACCACGTCGAAACCCTCGCCATTGGTATGGGCGTCGATTTCGGCAAGGGGGTCGTCTCCGGCGACGATTGTGTCGATATCTGCGATCTCCCTGGCAACGGCGAGCCTTTCGGGGTCGCGATCACAAGCGGCGACCTTCGCCCCCGACAGGCGCGCAAACAGCGATACGCCGAGGCCGATCGGGCCGATGCCGACAACCAGCACGCGATCGCGTTTGGCTACCCCACCGCGTCGAACCGCATGGGCGCCGATGGCAAGAAATTCGACGGCCGCGCACTGGTCTGCGCTGAGGCCTTCGGCGGGAATGAGATTGCCCGGCGGCACCGACAAGAGGCCAGCCATGCCGCCGTCCTGGTGAACGCCAAGCACCGAAATGTTGGCGCAGCAATTCGGCTTTCCCGCGCGGCAGGCGACGCAATGGCCGCAGGAAAGGTACGGATTGACGACGCAGATCTCGCCGGGTGCGAACCCCGACCCTTCGGGTGCCTGGACGATTTCGACGGCCAGCTCATGACCCATCACGCGTGGGTACTGGAGGAAGGGATGCTTGCCCTCGTAGATATGATAGTCTGTGCCGCAGATGCCGACACGTCTCGGCCGTACGAGCGCGCTATCCGGGGTGATTTCTGGCGCGGGTCGGCGCACCAGTTCCAGCCTGCCCGGCTCGGAACAGACAAGGGCATCTATCATCGCTCGCTACCTGCTGGTGTTTGGATCGCCTGCCACAACGGCCTGGCAGACGGATGCACATGCCGAACGGGGCCGGCGCATGGCCGGCCCCACACGGCGTTTACATGAAGTCCTTCAGGTTTTCTTTTGTAACCAGTGCAGCGCCCGAGTCGATCAGCGATTCGACTTGCTCGCCGTTCAGCGCCTTGACCAGGGCATCAACACCGAGCTCCGACATTTTCGCCGGGAACTGGGCCACGGTCGCATCTTCCTCGCCCGTTGCAATCGTGCCATCGGGTCCGTCTTCACCACAGCAGAAGTCGAAACCCACCACGATGATATGGTGGTCGAGATTGGCGTTCTTGATCGCCTGGGCCGCGCCGACGGCAGGTGCACCACAGGCCGAATAGAACGCCTTGACGTCCGGATTTGCGGTCAGGATGTCCTGCGCGAGGTTGAGGCCCTTTTCCTGATCGCAGCTCGTGGCGCCTTTGCCGACGATATCGACACTGACGCCCTTCAGGCCTTCCATCATGCCGTTCACGCGGTCATCAAGGGCAGGAACACCCGGGACGGCCTCGAGAATGCCGACCTTGTCGCCGTCCTTGAGCTTTGATTTCAAAAAAGCTCCCGCAAGTTTGCCAGCCGCAAAGTTGTCGGTGGTCGCCAACGCGGTCTGGTTCTTCCAGTCGGGGATGGAATTGTCCATCAGGACAACTTTCACGCCGCCTGCCACCACCTTGTCCAGCGTTGTCGACACGCTCGGATCGACCGGGGTGATGGCGATACCCTGCACGCCTTGGGCGACCATCTTCTCGATGAGCGCAATCTGGCCTTCGATGTCGGTCGCCGAGGTGCCCTGGCCGTAGACGATTTCCACATTGGGATGATCCTTGGCCCAGGCCTTGGCCGCGTCTTCCATCGTCTGGAAATACGGTGCCGGGAACTTGGTGATGTACCCGATCTTGATCTTGTCCGCTGCCAGAGCGGGTCCGCCCATTGCGAATGCGAACGCGAGGCTCGCTAGTGTGAGTTTCAATTTCATTGCCATTCCTCCCTTTTTTAACCGGCCGTATCGAGCCGATTCTCTTCATCGCCGCTCGGCGAGCGACGAAACTCGTCAGGCCTCCGCGCCGACAATCATGGAGACGAGCTCCTGTCGGTTCGAACGGTCAGGTTTCAGTTCGCCCACCTTGCGCCCCTGACGCAGAACGACGGCGCGGTCGGCCAGTTCGACAACATGTTCCATGTTGTGGGTGATCAGGATCACCGCATTGCCCTCGGCGCGCAGCTGCTTGATGAGGTCGAGGACCTTGTGCGATTCCCGCAGGCCAAGCGCGGCCGTCGGCTCGTCCAGCATCACCAGCTTGCGGGTGAAGACGGTGGCCCGCGCCACAGCGATCGCCTGGCGCTGACCACCCGACATCAGCGCGACCGGGGCATCGAATTTCGGCAGCCTGACCTTGAGCCGATCGATCACGTCGGCCGCCTCCTGGTCCATGGCGCGGCTGTTCATGAATCTCAGACCCCTCGGCAGCCATTGCGGAAAGGAGATCTCGCGGCCGCAATAGAAGTTCTGCGCCGGCGTCAGATTGTCGAACAGGGCGAGGTCCTGATAGACGGTTTCGATACCTGCATTGCGCGCGGCGGCCGGCGAATGCAGTGCTGCAGCTTCGCCGTCGAGCAGGATTTCGCCGGCATCCAGGGCGTGGACGCCGGCGATGCACTTGACCAGCGTCGACTTGCCGGCGCCATTGTCGCCCAGCAGGGCCAGCACCTCGCCGCGCCTGGCATCGAAACTGACGTCCTTCAGCGCGTGGACGGCGCCAAACCGCTTCTCGGCGTTGCGCACGGACAGAACGGGGGCGGCGACCGGAGCGTTCATTGCGTCCTCGCCGCCTGGATGGTCCGCACCCGCGCCTCAAGCCAGTTGCGCAACACGTCGGCTTCGACCGCGAGCACGATGACGAGGCCGATGGCGATCATCTGGAAGAAGACGTCGACATTGAGCAGGTTGAGCGCGTTGCGGATGACGCCGATCATCACGGCACCGACCAGGGCGTGACCGACATGGCCGCGCCCACCGAGGAAGCTCGCCCCGCCGATGATGACAGCCGCGATCGTGTCGAGTTCGAGCAGATTGCCGTACAGCGGAGAACTGGCGGCGGTGCGCCCGGCCAGCACGATCGCCCCGATGCCGACGCAGAACCCGGAGATCATGTAGGTCGACAGCAGCACCCATTTGACCGGGATGCCCATTTCGACGGCGGCTTCCGGGTGGCCGCCGACCGCGTATGTCCAGCGCCCCCAGACCATGTATTTGGCCATGACCAGCACACCGGCGGCGACCAGAACCACCACGAAAAAGGAATTGGGAATCCCGAAGGTCGTGGCGCTGCCGATGGTGACGATGGCGTCCGGCATGCCGCGCATCGTGGTATGGCCCGGAGAGATTTCGAGTGCCAGGCCGCGGCAGATGGAAAGCGTGGCGAGCGTGATGATGAAAGGGTGAGGCAGCCGCCCGAAGACGTAGACCGCGCCGTTGACCGCGCCGACCAAAGTACCGGTGAGCAGCATCGCGAGCATGACCAGCGGTGCGGAATCGACCACACGGAACAAAAGGCCGCCGACGACGGTCGCCAGGGCCAGATTGGAACCGACTGAAAGGTCGATGCCTCGCGTCAGGATGACGAGATGCTGGCCGAGCGCCACGATGGCGATGACGGCAGTCTGGGCCAGAATGTTGCCGATGTTGATCGGTGTCAGGAAATACGGGGTGAGCAGGCTGATGATGGCCACCAGCACGACAAGGACAAGCAATGGTCCGAAATTGAGAAGCCTGAGCCCCCACGAGACCAATGACAATCCATGCGATGCGTGACCACGTGGGTTGTCGTCCTGCTGCAGATCCGATTGCGGCGAGGGGGATTGCGAACGTGCCCCCGCGGCCAGCGCGGCCGAGCTACGCCTGCCCTTGTGTCGCGTATCGTTCGCCACGGTCCTCCACCTTCGGCAAATTGTATCTTATAGAAAAAAGACAAGCTGGTGACTTGGGTCAAGCTGTTTTTTATGGAATAAAAATCAAAACGGGTGAGACATCATGAAAACCGACACGGTATTCAAACGCGCTTTCAACGATGCGCTTGACCTGATCGCGGAATGGCCGGTGGGAGAGACTCTGCCTTCCGAAAACGCCCTTGCGACCCAGTTGCGAGTGAGCCGGACGACCGTGCGCAAGGTGATGGCAGAACTGTCGGCGCGCTCGGTGATCGGCGGCGGCGGACGCCAACGTATCGTCAGTCCGGCCTATACGAAGACGGACCGTTTTCCCGAAGTCGAGACGGTGGCGATGTCGGATCAGGTCGAGAAGCGGTTCATGGAATGGATGCTCCGCGACAATGCCAGGCCCGGTACGGCGATCAACGAACTGGAACTGGCGCGGCGTTTCGGCGTGGCGACCACCAGCATCCGTGAATTTCTAAACCGGTTCCAGCGTTTCGGCCTGATCGAGAGGCGGCCGGCCGGCGGCTGGGTGTTGGCCGGCTTCACGACCGGTTTCGCGCTTGAACTGTTCGAAATCAGGGAGATGTTCGAACTGCGCTCCGCCAGGGATTTCGTGGCCCTGCCCGCCCATTCGCTGTTATGGCGCAAGCTGGAGGCGCTGCGAGAAGACCACATAACGCTACTGCGCGAGATCGACAGCCGTTTCCACGATTTCTCCGACCTCGACAGCCGGTTCCACCGCCTGGTGAATTCCGCTTCGCCGAACCGGTTTATTGACAGTTTCTACGACGTCATTACCATGATCTTCCACTACCACTATCAGTGGAACAAGCACGATGAACGCCAGCGCAATGAAGTCGCCATCCGCGAGCACCTGACCTTCATCGATGCGTTGATCTCCAGAGACATGGAGGCTGTCGAGGCTGCCTGCTGGGGGCATCTCGCCTCGGCAAAGGAAACCCTTTTGCGGGCGACTAGCGAGCAGGGAATGTTCGCCGAGGCGAAATAACCCGACGGGAAGGAGCGACAGGAAAAGACTTCTGGCGTCAACGCCCAGGCCATACTATCCGGTTGCGCGTCACGCCGACCTGTCGGGAAACGAATTCGTTGTCGCCGAGGCCGAGACGCTCCGACATGGAATTCTCGCCGGAGGCGGTGACAGTACGTTGGGTCTCCAGGGAGGACATGGCGAAGGACGCGATGGAACCGGTTTCGATGGATGTGCTCGGCATAGCCCACTTCCCGGTAGCTTTCGTTGAGCCGGGAATCCAACGGTCAGATTGAAGATTTGTCCGCTTCTGGCCTTCGCTGCCATGCGCCCCGTATCGCATTCAGACTAAGAAAATGTGGTGTGCTGCAGTCGCTGCTGATCCAGTGCGCCAGTGTCGGCGCGTTGACGATTTCTCACGGCCAGTCGGCAAAGGAAGGTGGTGAGAATTCGCCGCTTTGTGCCGCACTGCCCAGCATCTTCCTGAACCGGCCCGGCGCCAGCCCTGTCATCCGCTTGTGGAAGTGGGAGAAATGTGCCGGGTCGCGAAAGCCGAGCGCGTGGCTGAGCTGCTCGATCGACAGCGTCGAACGCTCCAGCGCCATTGCCGCCTCGCGCGCCAGCCTTTCTGCGACCAGCGCCTTGGGTGGGCGCCCCAGTTCGCGCGTACACATGGCGTGCAGCCGGTCGGGCGTGATGCCGAGCGCCTGCGCATAGCGCGCCACCGGCCAGTGATCGCGGAAATGGCCCTCGACGAGCTGGCGAAAGCGCTGCAGGAAATGCGCGTCCTCGCCACGTCCCGCGCCGGCGGTTTCCTCCAGGCCGCTGATCCGCATCATCTGGACCAGGATGATGCGCAAATGCGCGACGACGGCCATGGTCGAACCGGGCTGTGTTCGGCCAGTTTCCTCGATGACCGCTTCCAGGCTTGTCCGGATACGTTCATGAGCCGGCTTTCTTTCGCTGAGCGTCAGGCCCATGTCGCTGTCGGCCATGAACATCAGTGTCGCCGATTCGGCAAAATCACCGACCGCGCGCACCAGGGTATCGTCGGCGATCTCCGCGACATGGCCCGTCGAGCCGGCCTCGATAATTAGCCGGCAATGTTTGGGTTTCGCCAGCCATGCTAGTCCCGGGGCGATCACCATGCGCTCGACTGGATCTGCGGCACCCGTTCCGGCAGCTTCCTTCCATTCCAGGCGGCCTTCGCCATCGCCAAGCTGTACCAGCACGCGGGTCGAGCCGCTCTCTCGCCGCGCCAGGGCGATCGTGCGTGTATGCAGGCTGCTTTCGATGCGCTGCACCAGCATCGGCAGCCGTGCAGGGCGGGCCAATGGATTCATCATGATCCTTCACCAAAATGCGCAAATCTAGGCTCGGGACCAGTTTTTCGCAAGTATGCCCCGGTTTTGTGCATTTTATCTTGCCCGAAGCCAGTTTAGATAGAAGCTGTCGATCCATGCGCCCGACAGGGGAACAGGCCTATGCATACATGGCCTGAACCAGGTGAGGATTTCTGATAGCTCAACGGGATCGGCAACCGGCCGCAAGAGCCGGGCGACAAGCGCCCGAAATGGCGGGCAAGGGAGGAAGAATGCACAGCGCGGCGTTGCTGATCGACGGCGCATGGGCGCCGGCAAGCGGCGAGGCGACCTTCGACCGCATCGATCCCGTTTCGCGCCAGGTCGCGACGCGGGCGGCCGCGGCAAGCGTGGAGGATGCCGTTCACGCCGCCAATATCGCCGCGCGCACCTTTCCCGCCTGGTCGAACACGCCGCCGAGCGAGCGCCGTGCCTGTCTGAACGCCGCTGCCGACCGCCTGCTCGAGCGTATGGACGATTTCGCCGAAACCGTCATGGCGGAAACCGGCGGCACGCGAAGCTGGTCGGACTACAATTGCCGGCTCGCCGCCTCGATCCTGCGCGAGGCAGCCTCCGCCACCACCCACATGAACGGCGAGGTCATTCCCGCCGATCGGCCCGAGACCTTCGCCATGGGCTTGCGACAGCCCTGCGGTGTCGTCCTCGGCATCGCGCCCTGGAATGCGCCGGTCGTGCTGGCGACGCGTGCGCTCGCCGTGCCGCTCGCCTGCGGTAACACCGTGGTGCTGAAAGCCTCCGAACTGTGCCCTCGCACGCATGGCCTGCTGGGTGACGTACTCGCCGAAGCCGGCTTGCCGGCCGGAAGCGTCAACATCATCCACACCAATCAGGAACGCGCGCCCCAGATTGTCGAGGCGCTGATCGCCCATCCGGCGGTACGACGCATCAATTTCACCGGTTCGACAAGGGTTGGCCGCATTGTCGCAGAGACAGCCGCGCGCCATTTGAAGCGCTGCATTCTGGGTCTCTCCGGCAAGGCGCCGATGATCGTGCTGGATGACGCCGATATCGACGCCGCAATCGATGCGGCCGCCTTCGGCGCCTTCTTCCATCAGGGCCAGATCTGCATGTCGACGGAGCGTATCGTCATCTGCGATTCCATTGCCGACGAATTCGTCGACAGATTCGGCCACCGCGCGCAGTCGATGCGTGCCGGTGATCCGCGTGACACCAGTTGCGTTCTCGGAGCGATGATCACAGAGCAGGCCGCCCAGCGCCTGAAAGGGCTGATCGACGACGCCGTGGTCAAGGGCGCGCAGCTCGTCACCGGCGGCCGCCAGGAAGGCGTCTTCGTCGATCCGACCGTACTCGACCGTGTCTCGCCCGATATGCGCGTCTACTATGAGGAATCCTTCGGACCGCTGGCCTCGATCATCCGCGTCGCCGATGTCGAGGAGGCGGTGTCGGTGGCCAACGATACCGAGTTCGGCCTGGCGGCCTCGATTTTCAGCCGTGATGTCGCGCGCGCGCTCGATCTTGCCAAACGGCTGGAGACCGGCGCCTGCCACATCAACGGCGCAACCATTTATGACGAACCGCAAATGCCCTTCGGCGGCGTCAAGGCTTCCGGTTACGGCCATTTCGGTGGCCGTGCGGGAATTGAGGAATTCACCGAATTGCGGTGGATCACGCTTCAGACCGGACGGGAAACCTATCCGATCTGATTGGAAATCGAACAAGTACAGGAATTGCAAGCAAGGGAGGAAACCCGATGAAACGCAGAACCCTGTTGAAGACGGCAGCCGGAACGATGCTGGCGGCTGGGATGGCAACCGGCCTCATGGCCGGCAGCGCCTTTGCCCAGGACACGATCAAGATCGGCGCCAGCGCGCCCAAGACCGGTCCGCTCGCCGGCGGCGCCGCCGTCACCTACTGGCCGGCCGTGCAGCTCTGGGTACATGACGTCAACGAGCGTGGCGGCATCGATGTCGGCGGCAAGAAGATGAAGGTGGAACTTATCGAATATGATGACAAGACCTCGAACGAGGAGGCGATCAAGAACTATCAGCGCCTCGCCACCGTCGACAAGGTCGATTTCGTCATTCCGCCCTATGGCACCGGCATCAACCTTGCGGTTGCGCCGATCATCGCCAAGAACGGCTATCCGCATATCGCGGTGACTGCCGTCGCCGACGGTCTCGAAGAATTCGTCAAGCGCTGGCCGAACACCTTCTGGACGCTCGGCACCTCGCAGGGAATGGCACAGGGCATCGTCGACCTCCTCAAGAAGATGAAGGATGACGGCACCATCAACAACAAGCTGGCGCTCGTCTCCGTTGCCGACGCTTTCGGCATCGAGATGTCGAAGACGGCCAAGCCCGCCTTCGAGGCCGCAGGTTTCGACATCGTCTACGAGACCTCCTATCCGCTGACCCAGCAGGACTTCGCGCCGATCATCTCGGCGGCCAAGAATGCCGGCCCGGATTCCTTCGTCGCCTTCTCCTATCCGCCTGACACCTTCGGTCTGACCCAGCAGGCGACCATCGCCGACTTGCCCATCAAGGCCTATTACACCGGCGTCGCCACCGCCTTCCCGGCCTTTGCCCAGGCCAATGGCGCTGCAGCCGAAGGCGTGCTCGGAATCGGCGGCGTCAATGCCGACGATCCGAAGATCCAGGATTTCATCAAGCGCCAGAAGGAAGTGACCGGCGTCGAGCCCGACTATTGGGCGAGCCCGGTCCAGTATGCCAGCCTCCAGGTTCTCGAACAGGCGATTACCGCTGCCGGTTCGCTCGACAAGCAGGCCGTAATCAAGGCAATCGGCGACAGCACCTTCGACACCATCATGGGTGAGTGGAAGTTCGAAAACAACATCATCACCAAGTTCTGGACCGCCGGTCAGTGGCAGGGCGGCCATTTCAAGGGTGTCGCGTCCACCGGCCTTCCGGGCGAAGTGCCGATTATCCTGAAGAAGGGCTGGAAGTAATCGCTAACCATGGCGGCTACCAAAGTCGAAACCTGAACATGCTAACCACGCCTGTCGCGGAAAATTCCGCGGCAGGCCCCTGCCGGATAAAGGCGGGCCATCGGGGCGGAACGCGGCGCCAACCCGTATTCGGCCCTGATAGAGTTTGCAGTGCGGGTCCGAGGAGATCCGGGGAGTAAAAGTCCGCGTCATGATGGAAATACTGATTACCGGCATCGTTCTGGGCGGCACCTATGCGTTGATTGCCGTGGGGCTGACGCTGCAATACGGCGTCGCCCGCATCATGAACCTTGCCAATGGCGAAAACCTGGTTTTCGCCTGCTTCGGCGCCTTCTGGCTATGGTCGACCCTCGCCATCAATCCGGTGCTTGGCGTCATCTTCATCGCGCCCGTCGCATTCGTGCTGAACTGGTTGATCTACGTCTATGCGCTGCGCCCGCTGGTCAACCGGGCCAGGAACAGGGGCCAGCTCGAGGTCGATTCCATTCTGGCGACCTTCGGCCTGATGTTCATCGCCCAGGGCGTCATGCTGCTTGGCTTCGGCGGCGGCTATTACAATTACAATTTCCTGTCGGAACCGATCACCATTCTGGGCGCCAATTACGGCCTGAACCGCATCGTGGCGCTCGGTGCCGCAGCTTTTATCGCCGCTGCTCTCTACCTGTTCCTCAACCACACGCGCTATGGCACCGCGATCCGTGCCGTTGCCGTCGATCCGACCGCCGCCGGCCTCGTCGCCATCGACGTGCCGCGCGCATCCGCCTTCGCCTTCGCGCTCGGCGGCGCGCTGACGGCGGCCTCCGGCGCGCTGCTGTCGACCTTCTACACCTTCAATGCCTCCATGGGCACGCTGTTTACCATGAAGGCGCTGATCATCGTCATCATGGGCGGCGTCGGCGACGTGCGCGGCGCGGTCATTGCCGCCCTGCTGCTCGGCATCACCGAGACGGCGGTGGCGAGTCTGATCGATCCCGGCCTCACCCTTGCCGCGACCTACGCGCTCTTCATCCTCGTCCTGCTGTTCCGCCCGCAAGGCATTTTCGGGAGGCATCCGGCATGACGCCCCTGCTCGCCACGGTCACCAGGAAGGAAGCGCGCATCGCGCTGTTCGGCGCGGCAGCGCTCGCGGTCGCCGCCACCCTGCCGCTGTTCGATACCGGTTTCTACCTGTCGCTGGCGCTCAACGTCGCCATGTATGTGGTGCTGTGCACGGCATGGACGCTGTTTTCGGGCCCGACGCACTACATCTCGCTCGCGTCCGCCGCCTTTTTCGGCATCGGCACCTATTCGGTGGCGCTCGGCATCGACACTCTGCCCTTCCCGCTACTGGTGGCCGTCGGCTTCGTTGCCTCCGCCGCACTTGCCGGACTGGTCGGCATCGCAACGCTGCGGCTGTCGGGCGTCTATTTCGTCATCTTCACGCTCGGTCTCGCCGAACTGGTGCGCCAGGTCGTCACCTGGGCGCAGACCAATTTCACCCATGGCGTCGGTCTCTACGTCTTCACCGATTTCACCGAGACGCATATCTACTGGATGCTGCTGGCGCTTGCAGCAATCGTCTACGTCACCGGCTGGCTGGTTAACCGCTCGCGTCTTGGCTTCGCGCTGCGCATCATCGGCAATGACGAGACGGTGGCGCGCCACGTTGGCATCGATACCGCTCGCGCCAAGGTGCTGCTGTTCATGATTTCCGGCGGCTTCATCGGCATTGTCGGCGCATGCCTTGCACCCCGCTTCGCCTATGTCGAGCCGCCTTCGGCCTTCAACCCGATGATCTCGTTCCAGGTCGTCATCATGGCGCTGCTTGGCGGCACCGGCAGGCTGTGGGCGCCATTGCTGGGCGTCATCCCCTTCACCATCCTGTTCGACCAGGTTTCCGCCTATTTTCCCAACCACACCTCGCTGGTCATCGGCATCGCCTTCATGGCGGTTGTCTACCTGCTGCCGCGCGGCGTGATCGGTTTCGTCGACGACATGCGCCGGCTGAAGAAGCGGTTCCGTATCGTGCTGGTCGAGGACGAAGGGGCACTCGGCAAGGAGCGTGCGTCATGAGCGCCACCCCGAGCCTTGCCCCCATTCTCAGCATCGACGGCGCCCGCAAGGCCTTTGGCGGGCTCGTCGCCGTCAACGACGTCTCCTTCGACGTGCGCGAGGGCGAACTGGTCGGCCTGATCGGCCCGAACGGTTCGGGCAAGACGACCATGCTCAACCTGATTTCCGGTGCATTGCGTCCGACTTCCGGCACGATCAGCCTTGCCGGCGCGCGCATTTCCGGCCGGCCGGCGCACGCCATTGCCCGCCAGGGTGTGGCGCGGACCTTCCAGCTCGTACGTATCCTGCCCTCGATGACGGCGCTCGAAAACGTCATGGCCGGTGCCGTCTTCGGCCATGCCCGCACCTGGGGCGATGACGCCAGACATGTGGCTGTCGCCCTGCTCGACCGCGTCGGCCTTGCCGGGCGCGGCGACGCGATGACTGGCGCGATGACCTATATCGACCACAAGCGGCTGGAACTCGCCCGCGCGCTCGCTTCCAATCCCCGGCTGCTGCTGCTCGACGAATGGCTGGCCGGCCTTAACCCGTCCGAACTGAAGCTCGGCATCGAGCTGATCCGCGAATTGCGCGCCGACGGGCGCACCATCATCATGGTCGAGCATGTGATGGACGCCATCCGCTCGTTATGCGACCGTTGTGTTGTCATGTCGAGCGGCGTCAAGATCGCCGATGGCGATGTCGCCGACGTGCTGACTCGACCCGAAGTCGTCTCCGCCTATCTGGGAGATGATGATGCCTGAACACTCCATGCTTGAGGTGAAGAACCTTACCGTCGCCTATGGGCCGCATCGCGCGCTCGAAGACGTCTCGATCCATGTCGAGCGCGGCGAGATCTGCGTCATCCTCGGCGCCAATGGCGCGGGCAAATCCACGCTGTTGAAGGTCGTCGCAGGCATGGTGAAGGCCGCGCCGGGGGCGAAAATCTCCAATGGCGAGACCGACATCACCGGTCTGAAGCCGCATTCAATCGTCGAGGCCGGTGTGGCGCTGGTGCCCGAGGGCAGGGGCATATTCGGCGATCTCACTGTCGCAGAGAATCTGCAGCTCGGCGCCTATGGCGCGCAGGCGCGCGCCAGCGAATCCACCCGCCTCAGGCAGGTGCTCGAACTGTTTCCCCGGCTCGGCGAACGGCGCGGCCAGGTTGCGCGCACCATGAGCGGCGGCGAACAGCAGATGGTCGCCATCGGCCGGGCGCTGATGTCCAATCCGGCGATATTGATGCTGGACGAACCCTCGCTCGGCCTGTCGCCGCTGCTGACCCGTGATCTGTTCAAATCGCTGAAAGCGGTACGCGAGACAGGTGTTGGTGTCCTGCTGGTCGAACAGAACGCCAAGCAGTCGCTTGCCATCGCCGACCGTGGCTACCTGTTGGAAAATGGCCATATCGTCGGCGAGGACAGCGCAGAAAGGCTGGCGCGCGATCCCGCCGTACAGGCCGCCTATCTGGGTGGTGCTGCCGGCCATGAAATGCCGCCCCGGCCAATGGCTGCCGCGCCTTCCGCGTCGCTTCCGCCTGTCGCCGATACCGCCGAGGCGCTCGACTTGGCAGAGGCGCTTGCGCTGCGCGCCGCGCGCATTCAGCGCAGTCACATCACCTATCGACGCCAGGCGGCAGCGCCCGCCGGCATGAACGGCCACACCCACGGTCTGATCGACTACCATGTCGCCAGCGGGGAGAAGATCTACATGTCAGAACAAGCACAGGAACTGAGCCGCCGAGCCGCCGGTCTCGCCAGCCATGCCAGACAAGTGCAGAAAGCCCATCTGGCGGCGATGCGCGCAGGCGCGGCGCGCGCCGAACAGGTGGCGGCAGCCGCCAGCCCCGCGCGTGAACCGGCGCCCGCAGGAACGGGCGCGATTACCGGTTCCGCCCGTGACCACGCCGGCTTCGCCAAGAAGGTGCAGGAGGCGCATATGGCGGCGATGCGCGCCGGCGCAGAGCGGTCGAAACAAGCAGAAAGGGTGAAGAACCAGGAGCAGTCCGCGCCGGAACGGGTGTCACACGCCGGAAACGCTTCGCCAGCGCGGCTTGCCCAGGACCTCGCCGGTTTTGCAAGGCGGGTGAGCACGGCGCATGACGCCGCCATGCGCGCCGGCGCCGAGCGGTCGAGACAAGCAGAAAGGGTGAAGAACCAGGAGCAGCCCGCGCCCGAACAGGCGTCGCCCGCCGGGAATGCGCCACCAGCACGCCCCGCCCGGGACCTCGCCAGTTTCGCATGGCGGGTGAACGCAGCGCACGACGCTGCCATGCGTGCCGGTGCCGCACGCGCTCAAAAATCCTCGGCAGCAAATGACGCGAACACTCATTCCGTTTCCGAATCGAAAGAGAACCCGCAAGAGCAACCATCGTCTGACCCGGCACCGGCCAGCCAGAACCGGCCTGTTTCCATGCCACCCATGGCCGCCCAGTTGAGCCGGAGGGCAGCGGACCTGGCGCGTCACGCCACGCAGGTGCAATCCGAACATCTGGTGCAGGAGCGCGCCCGTCAGGCGCGGGCATTTGCCGACACGCCACCGAACCTGGATGTGCCGGCCCTGTCCGATTCCGAGAAAGGCAAGAAGTCGAGGAAGAAGCGCAAGAAAGAGTTGAAGAAGGCTCTCAAGAGGCTGAAGAAAGAGATCGAGAAGTTGAAGAGAGCCGGCAATTAAGCCGGCAAAAGAACAAGTGGGCGAATGTGTGGAACGACCCGCTCCATGTATCAAATTGCGGACAGGAACATCGCAAACACCAAGGAAGGAAGCGCCAAATGGCCAAGATCATGGAAGGCATGTACATCGCCGGCGGCTGGACGAACGCCGCCCGTACATTCCCCGACTACAACCCCTCTGACGGCTCGAAATGGGCCGATATCCCCGATGCCGACGTGAATGACACGCGCGCGGCGATCGAGGCCGCGCATGCCGCTTTCCCGGAATGGTCGGCCATGCCGTTCACCAGGCGCTCGCACATCATGCTGAAGGCCGGCGAGATTTTTGAAAGCCGCCGCGACGAGATCGTCGAGGCCATCATGGCCGAGGGCGGTGGCTGGTTCGGCAAAGCTATGTTCGAGACCGGCTACACCGCGGAAATCTTCCCCGCTGCGGCTGCCGCCAATTACGGCTCGATCGGCGATGTCCTGCCGTCCGAATACGGCAAGCTGTCCTTCGCCATCCGTCGGCCGATGGGTGTCGTCTCGGTCATCAGCCCGTGGAACTTCCCGTTGATCCTGTCGGCGCGCGGCTTCCTGTTTCCGCTGGTCGCCGGCAACACCATCGTGCTCAAGCCTTCCGAAGACACGCCCTATCTGGGCGGCCTGCTGTTCGCCGAAATCTTCGAGGAAGCCGGCCTGCCCAAGGGTGCGCTCAACGTGGTGACCTGCTCGCGCGACAGCGTGGCTGCCGTCGGCGACGAACTGATCGAGAACCCGCTGGTCAAGGGCGTGTCCTTCACCGGCTCGACCGCCGTCGGCCGCCAGGTCTCGGCCAAGGCCGGCGCGCATCTCAAGAAGTGCTGTGTCGAACTTGGCGGCAAGAATTCGCTCATCGTCTGCGACGACGCCGATCTCGACCGCGCCGTACAGGCCGCCAATTTCGGCGCCTTCATGCACCAGGGCCAGATCTGCATGTCGATCGAGCGCGTCATCGTCAACGAGAAGGTGCATGACGCCTTCATGGAGAAATTCCTGCCGCGCGTCGGCAAGCTCAAGGTCGGCGCCACCTCCGACAAGGACAATGTGCTCGGACCGGTCATCAACGATCGCGCCGCCGAGCGCATCCGCCGCCAGTTCGATGACGCCCGCGCCAAGGGCGCCAAGGTTTTGGCCGGCGGCGGCATTGACGGTCGCTTCGTCGAGCCGACGGTCTTCGCCAATGTCACGCCCGACATGCTGCTCTACGAGGAAGAGACCTTCGGACCCGTGTGCTCGATCTTCAAGGTGAAGAACGACGAGGAAGCGGTCCGCATCGCCAATGACAGCGAATACGGCCTGACCGCCGGCGTCATGACCGACGACGAGCAACGCGGCCTCGCCATCGTCAACCAGCTCGACACCGGCAATTGCCACGTCAATTGTTCGCCGGTCAATGACGAGCCGCATGTGCCCTTCGGCGGCTTCAAGGCGTCGGGCAGCGGCAAGCATGGCGGACGCTGGTCGATGGAGACCTTCACCGAGACACGCTGGGTCACGCTGGATCGCGGCGGCCGTCCGTTCCCGCCCGTATTCTAGAAAAATCTTCTGATCACCGGGCTTCGGTAAAAGTTGTGCGGCAGGCGGGATTTGGTTTCTGCCTGCCGCTGCTTTTGACGTTCATTCGCCCCATATGAAGGGCATGAAGCTTCATCTCGCAAACCGGGTCCTGATTGCCGTGCTCGCGGCCTGCCTCCTTGCGCCGGTCGGCGAAGCCATGGCCGATTCCGGTCTGGATGTCGGCGCCCGGCTCAAGGGAGCGCCCACCACGGTGGTTCCCCTCGAAAAAGAACTGCCGCCCGTCTTCCGGCCCAATTGCCGCTGGCAATATGTCCGTCAGTACGACGCCAATCTGGGCTGGCACACCAGACGCGTCATGACTTGCGATTAGAGCGCACACTTGTAAGCGTTTCGGGCTTGGCCCATAAGGCGCAACGCGCCGCTTGACCGGCACCTCCTTCCACACATAGCCTTGTTCGTAAAAAATGGTCCGCAACGCACCGGCGATTCGGATTTGTTTTCGTTCAAGGGATGGAGGATTACCGCTCATGGCCCGCGCACAATTTCGCCAGCCACGCAAGACCGTCCAGCATATCACGCTGACAGGGGCACTGTCGTTGGCGGGGTTGGTCCTGGCCTTTTCCGCCGCCGGTGCCGTCAACCAGAGCGTCGAGCATGGCAGGGAACTGGCCGTCATCAACTGCTCGCGCTGCCATGCCATCGGCAATACCGGTGAAAGCGCCAATCCCGACGCGCCGCCTTTCCGTACCCTGTCGGAGCGACTCGACGTCGACACCATCGACGAGGCGTTGTTGACCAGGGCGACGCCGGCCCATACCGACATGCCGCATTTCAAGATCAACATGGGGCAGGCGACCGACATCGCCGCCTATATCGCCTCGGTTCAGCCGGCTGCCCACGGCAAGGAACTGGTCGAACTCAATTGTTCGCCCTGCCACGCCACCGGCGCCACCGGCGACAGCCCGCATCCCGATGCGCCGCCCTTTCGCGAGCTGAGCAAGCGCTACCCGATCGAGGCGCTGGAGGAAGCCTTTGTCGAAGGCATCGAGACCGGCCACCCGGACATGCCGTCCTTCGTCGCCGCGCCGGACCAGATCGCCGACATCATCGCCTATATCGAATCGGTGCAGGTCAAGCAGTAACGCTATTGCCGGTGGCTTAGCAGATTGCCTGTCATGCTCGGGCTTGTCCCGGGCATCCAATGATACTCAGGGATTCAGCAGATCCTCGGCACAAGGCCTAGGATGACGACGGGTCGCGGAAACCGGCTGCAATTGTGATACCTCCGACATCGGTGGCATCTCTCAACTGCCATTGCGCGTCTCGACCGGGCTGCCGTCTTCGAGAAGGTCGCTCGGATACAGGATCACGGTATCGCCTTCCGTGAGCCCGCTGACGACCTGTGCCCGATCGGCATTCATCTGCCCGATTTCGATTGTGCGCTGCCGCGCCACGCCGTTTTCGACAACGAAGACGGTCCAGTCCCCACCGGTGCGGAACAAGGCGCCGATCGGCACGCTCAGAACATCGTCGGAAGACCACACCACCAGCCGCGTGAAGACGCGATAGGCGTGGCCCAGCCCTTTCGGCACCGTGTCGGGATCGAGAATGGCATTGACCCGCTGCTCCTCGATACCGAGCGCCGAGACCTTGGTGAACGCAGCCGGGTCGATCCGCCTTATCGTCGCGGTGAAATTTCCCTCCCCACCCCAGTCGGTGATCTCCGCCTTGCTGCCGGGCTTCAGCCGCACTGCGTCCTTGGACAATAGGTCGACCTCGATCTCCAGATCGTGCGGATCGCCGATCTCGGCGATTTTCGTACCCGACGTGACCGCCTGTTCGCTGCGCACCAGCACTTCCAGAACGACGCCGTCCACGGGCGCGGTGAGATGGACGCAACAATTCTGCACCTTCCCTTCGCCCGAAATCTCGCTTGGCTGGGACAGCTTGGCTTCTGCGCTGGCCAGTTCCGCCTTTCTGAGCTGGATATTGGCCTGCGCGCTCGACACCTGGGCTTCCTTCAGCCTGACCTCGTTGGAGGCCTTTTCCAGCGCGCTCATCGAGGCGAATTTCTGATCGGCGAGTCTGGTCATGCGCTGGTATTCTGACCGCGCGAAATTGACCGCCGTCTGGGCGCTTTCCAGTTCGGCCTCCGCCAGCGTCACCGCCGAACGGGCCGCCTCCACCGCCGCAGTCAGTTCGGCGCGCGTGCGCTTGTCGAGGAAAGGCGGGTCGAGCGGCCGGATCGAAGCTATGACCGTCTTGTTGGCCTTCACCGGATCGCCTTCCTCCAGTGTCACCCGCTCGAGATGTCCGGCGATCGGCGAGGAAACCGTATAGACGTTGCGCACCTTGGTCACGCCTTCCTCGTTGATCGTCACCTCCATCGGCCCGCGCGATGCCGTGGCGGTGTCGACCAGCACAGGCTTGACCCGCAGCGCCACATAGATGCCCCAGCCGACACCCGCCGCCAGCATGGCGATGACGCCCCATTTGATCAGGTTGCGCAGCATGGTTTCGTTTCCCGTTTCATTCTCTTGTCTTCAGGACGGCAACGAGGTCGAAATGGTCGATACGTCGTCGCACGATCAGCGCCGAAATGCCGGCGGCGGCAAGCACCACCAGGCTTGCAATGGCGAACGTCCTGTCGGTAACCACCAGCGGTACTCGGAACAGATCGGTCTCGAAACCCTTCGCCACACCCCAGGCAAAGGAATAGCCGAGTAGCCAGCCGAGCGGCTGGGCAAGCACGACGATGATGCCGAGTTCAGTCAGCAGCACGCCCGAAACCTCCATGCGCGTGAAGCCCAGAACACGCAGGCTCGCCAGTTCGCGCGCGCGTTCCGACAGCTGGATGCGCGCCGAATTGTAGATCACGCCGATGGTGATGATCACCGCCAGGATGACATAGACCGAGGTCATGACGTTGATGTTTTCGGCGATGGTGTCGCGAAAATTCTTGCGCGACATGCCCTGCAGCGCGATCGAGGCGATCTCCGGTGTCTCCTTGATCTCGTCATAGACCTGGCCAAGCGCATTGTGGTCGATCTCCACACGCACGCCGGAAATCCGCGGGCCCTCCGGCATCGCCCGGTCGAGCGCTTCCATGCTCATATAGGCATTGAGACCGACATAGCTCTGCACGACGCCGGTTACCGTCAGTTCGCTGACGCGATGATCCTTTTCCAGGAACTCGACCGTCACCTTGTCGCCGGTCTTGAGATGCAGGAGCTTCGCCGCCCGCTCGGTCAGCATCAGCCCGCTGGGCGGGGGTGTGACCGGATTCTGATCGAGATCGAGCACGCGCGACAGATCGGCGCCCGGCGGGATGCCGAATACCGACATGCGCCGCGAATAGTGGCCATTGCGCAATTCCACCGTGGCCGCACGATAAGGTTCGGCGCGCAATATGCCGGTCAGGTTCGCCGCGGCCTGCAGGGCTCGCGGGCTTCTCTCGTCGGTGAAGGTCAGCGTCGCATCCTGCCGATCGGCCTTGAAATAGATCGTGTCGATCATCTCGTCGACCGAATCGAGCGTGAACAGGGCGGTAACGAGCAGCGCCACCGACATCGAAGTGCCCAGTATGGTGAAGGCGGAGCGCAGCGGCCAGCGCACCAGATGGCGGATCGCCATCACGGACATTTGCGACAGCAGGTGCTGGCCGTGCGATTCGCCGAGCAGGCTGCGATAGCGCGTCGGTGCCGGCGGACGCATGGCGACGGCCGGCGGCAGGTTGAGGATCGACCATATCGAGCGCGTCGCACCGGCAAGCGCGGCGAGGACCGTAACACCGCCTGCCAGAATGTAGAGATCCGGATCGGAGCGGAAGATCAGGAAGGGGAAGGAATAGAATTCGGCATAGATCCGGGTCAGGCCCGCCCCCGCCCAGGTGCCGGCGATCGCACCAATGATGAGGCCGGCCATCGAGATGGCGATAACGAGCTTGGCGTAGTGCCAGCCGATCGCCATGTCGGAATAGCCGACCGCCTTCAAAAGGCCGATCTGCTCGCGCTCCAGTGCCACCAGCCGCGACAGGATCATGTTGACCAGGAATGCCGAGACGAACAGGAAGATCGGCGGGATGATGCGCGCCATCGCGTCGAGCTGCGTCAGCTCGCTGTCGAGGAAGGCATGGCTGATCTGGTCCTTGCGTTCGTGCGCGCCGGTGCCGCCATAGGGCTTTAGGATCGTGTCGAGCTGTTCGATGACATATCTCAGATCCGCATTGCGTCTGGTGGTCACCACCACGTCGTTGAACGCGTCCTCCATGTCGAACAGGCCGGCCAGCGCCTTTTGCGACATGAAGAAGACGCCGAAGCGCTTGTTGTCGGGCACCATGTCGCCGGGGCCGATGGCGTAGATGTATTCCGGCGACAGCACGATGCCGACGATGGTGAGTTCGCGCTTGTGTCCGTTCATCACTGCCTTGAAACGGTCCCCGGGCTCGAATTTGTGCGCTGTGGCGAAAGTCTCGACCACCGCGATCTCGTCCTCCCGCCCCGCTTCCGGCAGGCGGCCTTTCCTGATGTAAAGACGGTTGACCGTGGCGTCGGTGAAATCGGGCACCGATACGGCGATGCCCGTTGCCGGCTCCGCCATGCCCTCGATGTCGAGCAGGACGGGCCGCACGATTCTCAGTTCCACCGCGGACACACCGCGGATCACCGCGATGCGGTCTTTCAGATGCAGCGGCGCGCGTTGCGCACCGGAAAAGACGGTGGCGAAGCGGTAACGCTCGTAAAAGGCGCTGCGCGTCTCTTCCAGCGAGCGCGAGGCGCCCACCGCGATCAGGATGGTCGCCACGCCGCAGGCCATGACCAGCGCCAGCGCCATTGCCTGCGCCCACAGCCGCACCAGATCGCGTAACAGTTTGCGGTCGAGCATCGACATGGTGCGCTCACCAGCTCACTTCGTGCGGCTTGAGCCGCTCGGTGTTGACATGGGTCGCCGAAATCTTGCCGTCGATGAACGAAAACACCCGGTGGGCTATTCTCTGGATGCTGGCATTGTGCGTGATGATCGCCGTCGTCGTGCCCAGTTCGTCATTGATCCGCGTCAATGCCTCCAGCACCAGAATGCCGGTTTTCGAATCGAGCGCACCGGTCGGTTCGTCGCACAGCAGCACTTCCGGCTGTTTGGCGATGGCGCGCGCAATTGCCACGCGCTGCTGCTCGCCGCCCGACATCTGGGCGGGGAAATGCGTCATGCGATCGCGCAGGCCCACGACTTCGAGTGCGTCCTCCGGCTTCATTGGCTTGCGCGCGACCTCGGTCACCAGCGCCACGTTCTCCCAGGCCGTCAGGCTGGGAATGAGATTGTAGAACTGGAAGACAAAGCCGACATGGTCGCGTCGGTAGCGCGTAAGCTGGCGCTCGGAGAGTTTCGTCAGTTCCAAATCGCGGAAGAATACCGTGCCGCCGCTCGCCTGGTCGAGGCCGCCAACAATGTTGAGAAAGGTCGATTTGCCGCTGCCCGAAGGCCCAAGCAACACCGTCATCTCGCTTTCGTAGAGCTCGAGGGTCACGCCATTCAGCGCGCGGACCTCGACCTCGCCGCTATGGTAGATCTTGGTCAGCCCGTCGATGCGGAAAATCGGTTCGGATGTGCTCGCCGCAACCTTGTCCATGCGCCCTACATAGCGCAGCGGGATCAAGCTGTCTTGATGCCCGTCAAGATTGCCTGTGCGTCAGAACTTCGTGAAGGCGTGCTCGACCCTGGCGAGGAACGCCGCGCGCGATTGCGGCGTCGAATGGTCCATCATGTAATGGGCGAGGAACAGCCGCTTGCAGCGTGGCGCGAAAAGCGCCCGCACCCCGCGCAGGATCGTGCGCTTGCCCGGATGGCCGACCATGTAGGACCACCAGCGCGGCGCGCCGCAGGTTGTTACCACCGCCACCTTTTTCACATGCGTCATGATCGGCTTGATCGGCCCGCCCGTCGGCATGGCGAAGGTCAGGTTCGGCGTCCACATGCGGTCGAACCAGCCCTTCAGCATCGCCGGCAGGCCGTACCACCATGTCGGATAGATGAACACCATGGCTTCCGCCCATTTCAGGTGCCCTGCCTGTTCCGGCATGGGGTGTTCGTCACTGCTCAGCTCGTTGTAGACGCGCCGTTCCTCGCAGCTCATCACCGGGTCGAAGCCTTCGGCGTACAAATCGAGCACACGAACTTCATGGCCGCCACGTTTCAGCGTGCCGACCACCGTATCGCGCAGTGCCGCGCAGAAACTTTCCGGCACGGGGTGGCAATAGACGACGAGCACCCGCATACTCGCCTCAGAATGAATCCATCGCCGCGGCGACCTTCTTCATGAAGGCTTCGCGGGTTTCGGGCGTCGAGCGGTTCATGTCGTAATGGGCGAGATAGGTGAAGGGGGCTGCCGGCTTGACGATGGCCCTGAGCACCCGCATCACCGACTTGCGCGGCGGATTGCCGACCAAGGTGGCGCGCAGCCAAGTCCCGCCATAGGAGGTCACCGCCGCGACCTTCGCGATATTGTGCAGGCAGGGCTTCACCTTGCCGTCGGCCATGGTGAAGGAAACTCCCGGCAGGAACACCCGGTCGAAGAAGCCTTTCAACATCGCCGGATAGCCGAAATTCCACACCGGATAACACATCACCAATGCTTCGGCACTGCGCACGCGCTCGACGTAATCGGCGACCGGCGCGAGATTGTCGCCGATATCGTGATAGCCGATACGCTCCTCGCGGGTCAGCAACGGGTTGAAGCCCTCGCCATAGAGATCGCAATCGTCGACCTCGTGGCCCTTCGCCGTCAGGCGCTCGACGACGAGCCGGTGCAGCGCGCCGTTGAAGCTCTCGGCGACCGGATGGGCATGAATGACAAGGACTCGCATGCCGGTCAGCCCGTCTTTTCCAGGCCCTTGAACAGCCACAGCCGGCCGCTGTCGAAATCGTAATCTGGATCGTCCCAGGCGATCATCTTGCCGGGATTGAGCAGGCCCTTGGGATCGGTCTCCTTCTTGAAGGCGAGCTGCACGGCGTCGGTCTGCTTCATGCCGCCTTCTTCCAGCGTATAGCGGTGCGGATTGAAGATCGGCGCACCGGTCTTCTCGAACAGCACCATGATCTCCTCCAGCCGTTCCTCTGTGGTGAAGCGCACCATCGGCAGGCCTGAGCAAGTGACATTGCCGTCGAAGCGGATGATTTCCAGATGGCTGATCACCTCGCCCTCGAACTTGTTGTGCAGTTCCTCGACCAGTTCCAGCGTCTTCGGGAACGGGTAGTGCACCTGCAGATAGGTGATCGCCGGATCGACCCTGAGACCCCTCAGCGTCGTGTGGTTCCAGGTCAGTTCGAAGGCCGGCGGCAACCGCTTTAATTCTTCATCGCTTATCGCCGCCTGGTTGAAGGCGATCCGCCCGCCCCAGTTTTCGGTCATCACCAGGAAGGCGTCGAGCGCATGCGGCGCGACCATGGCGATCACCACGCTCTCGCCGTCATGCAAGAATTTCTGGTGACGCTTGAAATAGTTGAAAGGCGCCGGTGAAGCGACGACCGTAATCAGCTTGGTGAGCAAGCCGTCCTCGCGGCCCAGCGCGTAGCCGAACTTTGCCGCTTCCATGAAATCATCGAAGGAGACGATGACGTCGACCCAGTCATAGCCGGCGGTCAGCGGCATCTCGACCTCTGTGATGATGCCATTGGTGCCATAGGCATGTATCGCCTTGTGAAGTTCCGCGCCGGTCAATTCCAGCACGCGCGGTTCTTCCTCCATGGTCACCACGCGCAGCCGCAGCACATTGCCCGGCGCGCGCAGTCCGCCCCAGCGGATCGAGCCGACGCCGCCCGACCCGCCGGCGATGAAGCCGCCGATCGTCGCGGTATGCGCGGTGGAGGGATGCATTCTGAGTTCCTGGCCGGAATGCGCCCGCGTCGCCTTGTCGATGTCGGAGATGACCGCGCCCGGTCCGGCGATCACGCGTCCCGGTTCGATGGACTTGATCTCGTTCATCTCGGAAAGCGACAGCACCACCCCGCCGGACAGCGGCATGGCCTGGCCGTAATTGCCGGTGCCGGTGCCGCGCGGCGTCACCGGAATGGCGTGGCGGTAGCAGGCTTTCAGCACCTGGATCAGTTCTTCTTCGCTCTTCGGCGAGACGACGAGATCGCCGACCACGTCGTCGAGTCGCGCCTTCAGCACCGGCGAATACCAGTAGAAATCCCGGCTCTTCTGCTTGACGATGGCCGGATTGTCCTCGGTCGTTATGCCGCCCAGATCGGCGCGCAGGGCCTCGATTGCACTCATTTTGCCTGCTCCATCAGATGATCGAGTTCACTATAGTCGGGAAGCTTCGCCCCGAGCGGTTTTCCATTGCGGTAGACGATGCGGTGGCTTTCCGGCCGCGACAGGAGTTCGGTCCAGCTTCTGCCCTCAAACAGGACGAAGTCCGCGCTGTCGCCGACGCGCAACCTGCCATGCGAGCCATCGAGGGTCATGGCCCGCGCCGGATTGGCGAGCACCGTCTTCGGCCAGTCGCCGACCGGATGGTCGAAATGGATGGTTCTCGTCGCCATGCGGTAGACCTCCAGCATGTCGAGATCGCCATAGGCATAGAACGGATCGCGCGTATTGTCGGATGCGACGCAGACATTGATGTCGCGCGCCGCCATTTCATGCAGCAGCGTTACGCCGCGCCAGCGAGGCGTGGTTCCGCCGTCTGAACTGTTTTGGGGGCGCCGGTCCTGCAGATAGAGATTGCACATCGGCAGCGACACGACCGAGATCGGTGCTTCCGCCACGAGGTCGAGCGTGCGCCTGACCTCGTCGTCGCCCTGGCGCGCCAGCGCGCAACAATGGCCGATCAGGATCGGTCTTTCGAATTTGTGCCGCGCCGCGGCTTCCGCGATCAGGCGCAAGGTTACCGCTGCGGTATCGCCGGTCTCGTCGGCATGGAAATCAAGTTCCAGATCGTTTTCGATCGCCGCCTCGAACACCCGGTCTAGCAATGCTTCGACGTCCGGCACCATGTAGGTCACCGTACCGAGCACGCCGCCGGCCGCCTTCACCCGCGCCACCAGCGTTTCGTACCAGTCGCTTTCGCGCACCATCTCGATGCCGATCAGGCAGGACCCCTGCAAACTGATCCTGCCGGCCCAGCGTTCGCGCATCATCTCGAACACCGGCCAGGAGATCGCCTCCTGGGGACGGGCTGAATCGAGATGGGTGCGGATCGCCTTCGTGCCGTGGGCGTATGCGCATTTGAGCGCGAATTCCATGCGTGCCTCGACATCATCCGCCGACCAATGCATGGCGCGGTCTTCGGCGACACTTGTCAGCGCACCGTCGAACGTGCCGTCCGGATTGGGCCGGCGCGGCCAGATATGGCCCTTGTCGAGATGGGTGTGGCAGTCGATGAAGGCCGGCAGCACGATCCGTCCGCCCATATCGTTCCCGCTCGAAGCTGGGGAACCGTCCACCGATGGTGTAATCGCCACGATACGTCCATCCCTGACGGTGAGATCGTAGAGACCGAACCCGTCTACGTCATGTTCGGCTGTCATTGTCTCGAGCGCAGTCTCGTGCAGGCGCACGCGCGCGAACGCAAGATTTCCGCCGTCTTCCGTCATGATCAGTGATCCCGGCGCAAAGCACTCTCGTGCCAGCGCCGCAAGATCAGGTGCGATATCCAGCTAAGCACCAGGAAGATGACGATGCCGGTAAACGAGATCAGGATCAACGCGGCGAACAGCCTCGGCGCATTCAGCCGGTAGCCGGCCTCGATGATGCGGCTGGCAAGACCCGAATTCTGGCCAGAAGCGCCCGCGACGAATTCGGCGACCACGGCGCCGATCAGCGACAGCCCGCCGGCGATCTTCAGTCCGCCGAGGAAATAGGGCATCGAGGCCGGCAGTCTGAGATGCCACAGCGTCTGCCAGCGATTGGCGCCGTTGAGCTTGAACAGGTCGAGCAGGTTGCGGTCGACGGAGTTGAGCCCCAGCGTCGTGTTCGACAGGATCGGGAAGAAGGCGACGATCCATGCGCACAAAAGCAGCTTGGTCGTCTGGTCGTCGACATAGATGTTGATCAGCGGAAAGATGGCGACGATCGGGGTGACCTGCAGGATCACCGCGAAGGGAAAGAAGCTCATTTCCACCCATTTCGACTGGGTGAACAGGATGGCGAGCCCGACGCCGCCGATGACGGCGAGCGCCAGCGACAGGAAGGTGATCCTGAGCGTAACGGCAAGCGCGGAAAACAGGATGCCGGCATCCTGGAAAAGTGTGGCGAGCACCTCGCCGGGACGTGGCAGGATGTAGCGCGGGATTTCATTCCATACGCAGATGCGGTCCCAGGCCAGGATCGCGGCGGCCATGATCAGTAGCGGAAACAGCCAGCGCCCGACGCGTTCCAGCCGTTCGTTGCGCAGCCGGCTGGCTTCTTCCGCATCGATGGCGATCGGCTGTTCGTGGCTTTCGACCGCCGACATGCTACGCGTTCTCTCTCGACACGACATTGGCGTGCATCGCCTGGCCAAGAATGTCGGATGTTCTGCGGCACAAGGCGCCATATTCCGGTGAGGTGCGGAAGGAATCGTCGCGCGGATAGGGCGCGTTGACATCGATTTCCTCAAAGACCCGCCCCGGCCGCGCCGCCATGATCACGATGCGGCTGGACAGGAATACGCTCTCGAATACCGAATGGGTGACGAAGATCACCGTGAAGCGTTCCTGCTCCCACACCGAAAGCAAATCGTGGTTGAGCTGGAACCGCGTGATCTCGTCGAGCGCGGCGAAGGGTTCGTCCATCAGCAGGACACGCGGCCGCGTCACCAGTCCGCGTGCGATCGACACGCGCATCTTCATGCCGCCCGACAATTCGCGCGGCATCGCCGTCTCGAAGCCCGTCAGGCCGACACGCTCCAGCATCTCGGCGACCTTGGGTTCGGCTTTCGCCCGGCTCACGCCCTGCAGCCGAAGCGGCAGCCAGACATTGTTGAAAACGGTGGCCCAGGGCATCAGCGTTGGCTCCTGGAAGACGAAGCCGATATCGTTCTTGCCCATGGCCGGGCCGCGCCAGTCGATCATGCCGGAAGTCGGTGTGGATAGCCCCGCGATCAGTCTCAGCGCGGTGGATTTGCCGCAGCCGGATGGACCGAGCAGGCTGAGAAAGTCACCCTGCCTGACCGTCAGGTTGACATTTTCCAGCGCCACAGTGCCATTGGCAAAGCCCTTGGCAACCGAGCGCAGATAAAGCTGAGGCTGGCCGGGGCGCATGATCGTGCCCCCCGGATTACTCACCTTTGCATCCACGGCCAACTCCATCGCATGGTTCGCCTGTTTGGGCCCGCTGCGGCTTTGACCTACTTTTTCAGATCCATGCCGACGCCCTTGTTGACGAAGTCGAGCGTGTAGGCCTTCTTGATGTCGATGCCTGCAGGCAGCACCTTCGCCTTGACCATCTTGGCATAGAAATCGGCCATGCGCTCATCGGTCATCGCACCGATACCGAGCTTTTCGGTATCACCCGAATCGACGACGCCATGGTCCTTCAGCGCCTTGATCGAGAAGGCGATCTGCTCATCCGTCATTTCCGGATTGTCCTTCTTGATCGCCGCGTTGGCGGCCGAGTTGTCGCCGTAGAGATAGTTGTACCAGCCCTTGGCCGAACCATCGACGAAGCACTTCACCCAGTCGGGATGGTTGTCGATCGTATCCTGCATGGTCTCGATCGTCGTCGAATAGGTCGAAAAGCCGTAATCGGCCAGCATGAAGATATTGGGCCTGAAGCCCCCCTGCGTTTCGACCGCGAAGGGTTCGGACGTCACATAGCCCTGCTGGACCGACTTGGCATCGGCGATGAAGGGCGCCGGGTTGAACGTGTAGGGAATGCGCTTGTCGACGGGAAAACCGTAATCGGTGATCATCCATTGGTAATAGGTCTGGTAACCCTCGTCGGCGAGGATGAACTTTTCAGCCTTTTTCAGATCTTCCCAGGTGTCGAGACCCTCTCCGGGATGCGACATCAGCATCTGCGGCTCTTTCTGGAAATCGGCTGCGACGACCTTGAGCGGGATATTCTGTTCGACGGCCGAGAACGCCTGCAGCATGTTGCCGCCCATGTAGAACTGGATCTTGCCGGCGAGCAGCAGCGGCCGTCCACTCACCTGCGGACCGCCCGGCATGATAGTCACGTCGAGGCCGCACGCGGCGTAGGTGCCGTCGGCGACCGCCTGGTAGTAGCCGCCATGTTCGGGCTCGGCCAGCCAGTTGGTGCCGAAGGTCACCTGATCCAGGGAAAAGGCCGGCTGCGCGGTACCTGCCAAAAGGGTGGCCGAAATCAGAAACAGAAGATTGCGCTTCATTTTCCTACCTGACTAACTGGCGCGGCCGGGACTGACCGCGCTTCTGATGATGATGCTGAACGAGCAAATTGCATGCCAGCGGAAAAGCCCGCAAAACGGCCGGAAACGCCGAGATTCGTCCTCTCAAGGAGGAGGCAGCGCACCCTGGGCTGCCCATTTATTGCTCAACTTCGGAAAAATGCGCAGAAAATATGCGCTTTGCATAGCCCCTGTGCTCTACTAATTTCGGCTTTTTATGGAAGTCCACATGTTCGATCATCTCAATCCGGAAACCATCCGGGCACCTTTCTCGCGCTATAGCCATGGCATTGCGGTGCCGCAGGGAAAACGCCTGGTTTTCTGCTCGGGCCAGCTCGGCATCACGAAGGGTGACGAAATACCCGAAGACACGGGCGAACAGGCCCGATTGTGCTTCGCCAATATCGAGGCGGTTCTCGCCGAGGCAGGCATGGGGCTTGCCAACATCGTGCGCATCAATGCCTATGTTACCGGCCGCGAGCATCTCGCACCCTACATGGAGGTGCGCAACGCCCTGTTCGGCGACCCCGGGCCGGCGTCGACGCTGATGATCGTTTCGGGCTTCGCTCGGCCCGAATTCAAGGTCGAGATCGAGGTTGTCGCGGCCGGCTAGGCGGCCGGACAATCGGGCGTATTCCACAAGGAGAGCTATACGTGACACGCAGAATCTGGTGGGGCGATTTTCATACGACCGAGTTCGAAGGACTCGATCCCGATCGCGTGATTGCGGTGCTGCCGCTTGCGGCAATCGAGCAGCATGGCCCGCATCTGCCGGTCTCCACCGACACCTCAATCATGAACGGCATGATCGAGACGGTAGCGAAAATGCTGCCCCCCGAACCTTCTGGCGATCTCGACATACGTTTCCTGCCGGTCCAGGCGGTCGGCAAGTCGAACGAGCATCTGGCCTTTCCCGGCACGTTGACCATCCCTGCCACCGTGCTGATCGAATACTGGTGTGAGCTTGGCGCCTCGGTCGCCCGCGCCGGCATCCGCAAGCTGGTGCTGGTCAATTCGCATGGCGGCAATGAGGAAATCATGGGCATCGTCGCGCGCGAACTGCGCGTGCGCCACGCCATGATGGTGGTGAAATCCTCCTGGATGCGCTTCGGCGTGCCCGACGGCCTCTATGGCGAGATCGAATCGAAATACGGCATCCACGGCGGCGATCGCGAGACTTCGCTGATGCTGCATTTCCGTCCCGACCTAGTCGATATGGACAGAGCCGAAAACTTTGAATCCCGCGTCGTCGAGGCCGAAAAGGCGTTCAAACACCTCAAACATACCGGCACGCACGCCTTCGCCTGGATGTCGGGCGATCTCAACCCTGCCGGTACGGTCGGCGAGGCGGCGATGGCCACCGCCGACAAGGGCTGGGCGACCGCCGAACATCAGGCCGCCGGTTTCGTCGAGCTTCTGGCCGATCTCCGCAAGGCGAGACTGACCGACTGGATCAGGGATTGAACGTTGTCCGGGTCGGGAATGCATCCTTTTTGGTACTCCCGATGATTTGAATTGACGAAAAGATTTGCCGGATGTTCATGATTTCGGGCCAGTAATCTCGCCATGCGCCGGCTTTTTGTTTGCCGGCATTTGACTTGATGTGGTCTCGGGCGTTATTTTTGGACAACCGGGGGCCAGTTAGTATTGCGTAACAAGGGCGGGTAAGATGCGCAGATCCTTTGCAGGCATATTTGTCGGTGCAGTCTTTGCGGCCGCAGCGGCTTTCATGGTGTCCGGCTGTTCGGAGACCGCAAGTTCAACATCCGCGGCGGGTCTCGCCCGTCCTGACCATACCCAATACCGCTATACCGGCGAGGTCTATCTTCTGCGCGGGCTGGCCAATGTCTTCTCGACCGGCCTCGACGTGATGAACGACAAGTTCCATGCGCGCGGTGTCAATTCCAAGGTCGACAACCACGCCGTCTGGCGGAACTGGGCCGACGACATCATCGCCCGCGACAAGGCGGGCAAGGTTTCCTATCCGATCATCATCATGGGTCATTCGCTGGGCGCCAACGCGACCATGGAGATGGCGCGCTATCTTGGCGATCGCGGCATCCACGTTTCCTATGCGGTGTCCTTCGATCCGACGATTACCGGGGAACCGGGAGCGAATGTCGACGAGGCAATCAACTTCTATCTGCCGAATGGCAAGAAGGGCAAGGACGCCAACATTATTGTCGAGGGAACGGGATTCACCGGCAAACTCTATAATGTCGATGTTTCCGGCGTCGAGGGCATGAACCACTTCAACATCGAGAAGAACCCGGAGCTACAGGTCAAGGTGATGACCAAGACCATGGGCTTGTTGGGTACTTCGGTGCCGCCGACCAAGCCCGGCGACAATCGCTAAAGCGTTCAGGCTTGACGTAAAATCATTCAGGCGCGCGCGGTGCTCACATTGCGCGCGTTTGATTTTTCCCTGGTCCTGCGGCGACCCGAACTGCCGCGCGGCACGAGCCGCAGGCCGAGCAGGAGAGCCATCAGCGCCGCATAGGCGAGCGGCCCGGCCGTCCAGCTTTTGACGAGCCACAGATAGTGCAGCACCATCAGCACGCCGGCCGGATAGGCGAGCCGGTGCAGATTGCGCCATGCCATCGCACCGAGCCGGCGCACCGAAAGATCGTTGGAGGTGATCGCCATCGGCACCAGTGCGACAAACGCCGTCATGCCGAAGATGATATAGGGCCGTTTCAGGATGTCGCGGGCGATGGCTAACCAGTAGAATTGCTGGTCGAGCACGATATAGACCGTCAGATGTGCCAGTACGTACCAGAACACCGTCAGGCCAAGCATGCGGCGGAAGCGCAACAGCCTGATGCCCGGCCAGCGCATCAGCGGCGTCACCGCCAGTGTCGCCAGCATGAAGCGCAGCGCCCACAGGCCGAGCCCCTGTTCCAGCGCGCGCATCGGATCGGCGCCGAGCTGGCCGGCGAGCGCCTGGTAGAAAGTCCAGAGCCCTGGCACCAGCGCGACGAAATAGAGCGGCAGCACCGGCACGCGCTTGAGCGCGCCGTTCAGGCGATCAACCAATTTCGAGATGGCGGACATGACTCAGAAATACTTCTTCAGATCCATGCCGGTGTAAAGGCTGGCAACTTCGTCTTCGTAGCCGTTGAACATCAGCGTCGGCTGACGTTGGGACAGCAATCCGCCGCCGATCGGCCGCTCGGTCGCCTGGCTCCAGCGCGGATGGTCGACATTCGGATTGACGTTCGAATAGAAGCCGTATTCGTTTGACGCCGCCTTGTTCCAGGTCGTCGGCGGTTCCTTCTCGGTCAGCGTGATGCGCACGATCGACTTGATCGACTTGAAGCCGTATTTCCACGGCACCACCAAGCGCAGCGGCGCGCCGTTCTGGTTCGGCAGTTCCTCGCCATAGAGCCCCGTCGCCAGGATGGTCAGCGGATGCATCGCTTCATCGAGGCGAAGCCCCTCGACATAGGGCCAGTCGAGCGGCTGGAAGAAGCCCTTCTGACCGGGCATTTCATCCGGGCGCACCAGCGTTTCGAAGGCGACATATTTCGCGCTGCCGAGCGGCTCGACCTTGGTCAGCAGATCGGAGAGCTGGAAGCCGACCCACGGGATGACCATCGACCAGGCTTCGACGCAGCGGTGCCGGTAGGTGCGGTCTTCCTGTACCTTCGGCACGATGTCTTCCAGCGCCAGCGTGCCGGGTTTCGCAACCAGCCCGTCGACCTTGACGCTCCACGGCGATGTCGTCAGCGAGCCGGCATTTTCCGACGGGTCGGCCTTGCCGGTGCCGAATTCGTAGAAATTGTTGTAGCTGGTAATGTATTCCTCCGCCGTCGGCTTCAGGTCGGCACCATATTTCGACGGTTTCGTCTCCAGCTTCGCCCATGCGTGGCCGGGCAGCATGCCGGCCGCGAACGCCGCGCCCGCACCCGCCATCAGGCTGCGGCGGTTGAGATAAACCGATTTCGGCGTGATCTCGGACGAAGGGATTTTGTGGACCGGTCGATAGGCCATGATTTCTCTCGCGGCGCGTTGCGTTGCGCTATGTATAGGTTTGCCGGTGCCGCCAAACAAATCAAACGCCGGTCACAAGCGTGTCAACGGCCCGGGAGCGGGAGCCGGCTGAACCTAGTCCTCGCGCACCCGCCCGCGCATCTTCTTCACCGCCGAACGTCCCGCCTTCCTCTTCAGCCGCCTTTCGACCGCACCCTTGGAAGGCTTCGTCTTTCGCCGTTTCGGCGGTGGCGGCTTCGACGCCTCCTCCACGAATGCGGCGAGCCGGGCGCGTGCGTCCTCCCGGTTCTGCATCTGTGTGCGGAAGCGCGCCGCCTCGACGATCAGTTCGCCGGCATCGGTCATCAGATGGCTGGCGATCTTCTTCAGCCGCTCCTT
>JAJDOK010000092.1 GCA_022340185.1 Salaquimonas sp.
GGCGATCGCCTATGGCGGCTACGAGGCGGAAGAAGCCGAGGCGCGGAAGGCAAGACGCGGCATGTGGGCCTTCAAGTTCGAACGCCCGTCGGACTGGCGCCGCCGCCATGGCCACGCGGGCGATGCGGGTAAAATTGGCGGGGGCTTGCGGGAATGGGCCTGGTCGGCATTGACGGCGTTGGTCGACTGGCTCACATCATGGTTCGATTGGTTGTGAAGGCGCAGCGGGAGGAAAACTTGATCAGGCTTGAGGGAATGAAGCTCTATGACGGGGGCAGGGCGCCCAATCCGCGCCGCGTCCAGATATTCATGGCCGAAAAGGACCTCGAGATCGACCGCGTCCAGGTCGATATCGCCAAGCTCGAGCAGAAATCGCCGGAATTCACGCAGATCAATCCGCTGCAGCGCCTGCCGGTACTGGTGCTCGATGACGGCACGACGATCGCCGAAACGGTGGCCATCTGCCGCTATCTGGAGGAACTCTATCCCGACCCGCCGCTGATGGGCGTCGATGCAAAGGATCGCGCCATCGTCGAGATGTGGCAGCGCCGCGTCGAATTCGGTTTCCTTTTGCCCGTCGCCTTCGCCTTCCGCCACCAGCATCCAGGCGCGGCCACGCTGGAATCGCCGCAGGTCAGCGAATGGGCCGAGGTCAACCGCCCCAAGGCGCGCGAATTCATGGAATTCCTCGATGGCGAACTCGCATCCCGCCGCTTCATCGCCGGCGAACGCTTCACCATCGCCGACATCAGCGCCTATGTCGCCTATCGCTTCCTCAAGCCCGGCCGCATCCCGGCCCCGGAAGACCTCGCCCATCTGCAGCGCTGGTATGGCGAGGTCGCCGCACGGCCGAGCGTGCAGGAAACCGCCCATGTCTGATCTCACCGCAAGTGGCTGAAAAGAATTCAAAAAAGAAGGCCGGCAAGACCGCCGTACTCGATCGCCTGATGGCGGATATCCGCGCCTGCCGGGTTTGCGTCGAGCGGCCGTCGGGCAAGCCCCTGCCGCATGAGCCGCGCCCAGTCGCCATCCTGTCGTCGACAGCGCGGATCGCGGTATGCGGGCAGGCGCCGGGCACGCGGGTGCATGCTTCCGGCATTCCGTTCACCGATCCGTCCGGCGATCGGCTGCGCGACTGGCTGGGGATTGGCGAAGAAGAATTCTACGACGCTTCGCGCATCGCCATTGTGCCGATGGGGTTCTGCTTTCCGGGCCTCGACGCCAAGGGCGGCGACCTGCCGCCCCGGCGCGAATGCGCGCTTGAATGGCGTGCCCGGATTTTTGCTGCCATGCCGCAGATCGAACTGCTGCTCGCCGTAGGTCAATACGCCCAGAAATGGCATCTGGGCGGAAAAACCGGGCCGAACCTGACCGCGACCGTCGCCGATTGGCGCGCCATTTTGGGTTCGGATGCCTCGCCTGCCGTCCTCCCTTTGCCGCACCCTTCCTGGCGCAACAATGCCTGGATCAATAAAAATCCATGGTTTGCCAATGATTTGCTGCCGGAACTGAAGAAAAGAGTTCAACAATTGCTGTAGCCTCGCCGCACCTGCTTACTGGCCATGGCAAAACATGCCTCGTCAAAGACTTTTGGCTACCTTGCGCAAATCTGTTTCTCTGATATGAGAAAACGAGAACAATTTTCCAAAAAGACGACCCGGAAATACCATGGACCGCACCGACAAGATGATCCTCAGCCTGTTGCAGGAGGACGCAACACTTCCCGTCGCCGATATCGCCAAGCGCGTGGGCCTGTCGACCACGCCGTGCTGGCGGCGCATCCAGAAGATGGAGGAAGACCGCATCATCCAGCGCCGCGTCGCCGTGCTCAACCCGGCCAGGGTCAATGTCGGCGTCACCGTTTTTGTCTCGATCACCACCGACAAGCACAATCACGAATGGCTGAAGCGCTTTTCGGAGGTGATCACCAAATTCCCCGAAGTGGTGAGCTTTTATCGCATGAGCGGCCAGGTCGATTACCTGCTCAAGGTCGTGGTGCCGGACATCGCAGCCTATGACACCTTCTACAAGAAGCTGGTCAAGGAAATCGACATCGAGGATGTTTCCTCCGCCTTCGCCATGGAGCGCATCAAGGAGACGACGCAGCTTCCCCTCGACTACATCCCGCTCGAAAAGCCCGCCAAGGCGCGGAGATAGGGGCTTTGTCAAGCCGCTGAATCAACACCCGGATACAGAATTCGCCCGGCGACAGGCTTTCAGGCAGTCGAGCGGTGGATTCGCCATTTCGTGGCCCGGGTAATATCGTCCACACTCGTGCGCAAAGTGCGAGATCGTTCGCTCCGAATGTCGCGGTCTCGACGCGCCGGTTTCGGGCCGAAATGCAGCAGGTAAAACGGGAGACGGTTGATGCCACTTCACTCGAATGAAAAGGAAATCCGCTACACTGCGGAGCAACAACTCGACCACCTATTCGATGATCCCTTCGCTGCCGCGGGCGGCGTCACACTGCCGAAATACCGGTTTCCCGAACAGCAGCACAATTCGCACCGGGTCGCAGGCCTCGTACGCGACGAACTGATGCTCGACGGCAATTCGCGCCAGAACCTCGCGACGTTCTGCCAGACATGGGCCGAAGAGGAGGTCTACGACCTCATGCGGGTGTGTATCGACAAGAACATGATCGACAAGGACGAGTATCCTCAGACCGCTGAAATTGAGCGACGATGCGTCCACATGCTCGCGGATTTATGGAATGCCCCGGAAGCGGTTGACACGATCGGCTGCTCGACCACCGGCTCCTCGGAGGCGGCGATGCTCGGCGGGCTCGCCGCCAAGTGGCGCTGGCGCAAGAAGCGGGAAGCGCAAGGCAAGCCAACCGACAGGCCGAACATGGTTTGCGGCCCCGTCCAGATCTGCTGGCACAAGTTCGCCCGTTATTTCGATGTCGACATCCGCGAGGTGCCGCTCGAAGGCGACAGGCTGATGATGGACCCCGAATCCATGCTGGAGCGGGTCGACGAGAACACCATATTTGTCGTGCCGACGATGGGCGTCACCTTTACCTGTGGCTACGAGCCGGTGAAGGCGCTAAGCGACGCTCTCGACAGATTGCAGGTCGAGAAAGGGCTCGATGTGCCAATGCATGTCGACGGTGCTTCGGGAGGCTTTCTGGCTCCATTCTGCGCGCCCGAGATCGAATGGGATTTCCGCCTGCCGCGGGTTCGGTCGATAAATGCGTCGGGGCACAAGTTCGGTCTCTCACCGCTCGGCGTGGGATGGGTGGTCTGGCGCGACTCCGCCGACCTTCCGCAAGAACTGGTCTTCGACGTGAATTATCTGGGCGGCAACATGCCGACCTTCGCCCTCAACTTCTCGCGGCCGGCGGGTCAGATTGTCGCCCAGTACTACAATTTCCTCAGGCTGGGGCGCGAGGGTTACACCAGAGTTCACAACGCCTGCTACGACACTGCGCGGTATCTGGCCGACGAAATCGAGAAAATGGGTCCGTTCAGGATCATCTTTGACGGCGACATGAAGGCCGGAATCCCGGCGATATCGTGGGCGCTCGATGCGGACGCTGAATCCGTCGGCTACACGCTTTACGACCTCGCCGACCGGCTGCGCAACTACGGATGGCAGGTGCCAGCCTATTCCATGCCCGCGAACCGGCAGGATCTGGTGGTCCAGCGTATCCTGGTGCGCCACAGCGTCAGCCGCGATCTTGCCTCTCTGCTCGTTGATGACATGCACCGCGCGCTCGAGCATCTTGCAGCGCATCCCGTTAGCAGCGCGATGACCGAGGACGAAGCTGGTGGGTTCCATCATTGAGCGGCGCGTGGGCAGCGGCGTGGTGATCGCAGCACGCCGCGCGAGTTCAAGGACAGCGGCAACGCCATGAAGGATTCCGGGCATTTGGCCGCACGACACGGCTTCGGGCCGTTCATGACCTGGATCGCGACGGAAACGGACGGGGGGCGTCGTCTTCAGACCTCCCGGCGCCAGCGCAAGCGTCTTTCGCCACTCCGCGCACCTTTGGTGACGCAATCTCCGCTTGATGCTTCCGGTCGCGTCCGCCATGACTGGCTGCGGATCTGGTTGCCGGCCGCGCTCGGCTGGTGGATCGCCGTACTGTTCATGATCGGGTCGGCCCTGTTCGCGGTCGGGGGGTTCCGCGCCGCCTGGCCCGATGCGTCCGTCCTGCACTGGATCGCTTCCTCGGCGATCAATCCGGTTTTCTTCACCGGATCGCTGTTTTTCACGACGGCGGCCTATCTGCAGTTCTACGAGGTGCTCAACGGCGACATCACCGTTCCGGGTGCGCCGCGCAGGTTCTTCGGCTGGCGCCCGCGCAACCTTGGCTATTTCGCCGCCCTCGTCCAACTGATCGGCACGCTGCTGTTCAATCGCAATACCGCCGATGCGCTGATTCCGGGGCTCGGCTGGCGTGGGCAGGATCTGCTCGTTTGGAAACCGGACATAATCGGCAGTTTCTGCTTTCTGGTATCAAGTCAGCTGGCGGCCATGGAATACGCCCACAGCTGGTTCACCTTCCGCCCACGACAGCTCTCATGGTGGATCGTCGTCGCCAACATGCTCGGCTCCATCCTGTTCATGGTCTCCGCGATCGCGAGTTTCGTCGAACCCGGCGACAAATTGTTTGCACCGCTGCTGGCCAATGCCGGGACCTTCGGTGGTGCCGTCTGCTTCTTCCTTGGTGCGTATCTTCTGATCCCGGAACAGTTGGAGACGGACGGATAGACATGCGGGACAGTCAATCGCTTCAGGCCCAGGCGTAAATCATCCAAACGGCGCCTTCATCACCGATCTGGGAAACGAGCTCGAACGCATCCAAACTAGAAACGGACGTCATCAGGCCTTCTTGGGTTTCCTGCTTTCCGCCGGCAGCGGTTCATTCCGCGTTGCCTCGCGCACCAGCCGGCAGAGCGCCAGCATCTTGCCCATGTCGGCGATGATCGGCGCGATATGCCGCGAATAGTCGACCTGTTCGGATATGTCAGGCAGTTCGAAGAAGTCCCGGCCGTTTAGGGTAGGGAGGAGCAGATAGCCGCGCACTTCCCGCAGTGCCAATCGTACAGGGTCTCGCGACCAGGTCTCGTTGATGAAGTCGAGCGCTTTCGACAGGCGGTTGCCGAGGAGATTGTTTGCGGCATCCGGATTGTCAGATCGGAATTCGTACAACTGGTCGAGATGCGCGTTGCCACTCTTGACCACGACAAGGTTTCCCTTGCCGAAAAGGTCACGAAACAGCTTCGAAAAGCCGCTTGGCTGGCGCGTGCAGATCAGCAAGCCGTCGAACGATTGCAGCAGTTTGAAGCTTAGCACGACGCCGGTGAAGACGGTGTTGTCGCCGCCCCTGCTTCTGCGGTTGAGAAGGTGAAGTTCGAAAAGCTCGAATTCGAGATCGCCGAAGCGTCCGCTGATGCAATCGTCGAATTCCGCCTTGTTGTAGAAATCCGTCACGGGCTCCGGCATGGCGGCAAAGGAAGAGGGCGCTTCGCCGCGCGTGTGTTTCAGATCGTCGATGAAGCCGAAGATGAGCGGGAAGAAGCCGGACCGGAAAGATTCCTGCATCTCCATCGCGGGTTTGCGTGCATAGGAATAGAGGTAGCGTCCACCATAGAAGATGGCGAGGAAAACAAGAGCCGTCGCCAGTACATTGTCGCCGTCGAACCAGATCCTGCCTCCAGCCACGAGCACCAGCAGGGCAAGGACGGCGAACCCGCCCATGATGGTGAACAAGCGTATGCTGTTCTGCTTCGCCATTGCCGGACGCTGAGCCTCATAGGCGTCGAGGTCCTTGCGCAGGCGTTCGATCGCTTCGGTTGAAGGCAGAAATTCGGCGCTGTCCATGGCTGCACCAGTCTACTGGCATTCGGGAAAGGCCCACCGCGCGCAGCCTAATTCCGTCGTTCCGGCTCCGCAACTGCCGGTGTGGTCCCGCAGATACTCGACCTACCGGTTGTGCAAAATCCGCCCGATGAAGTTCAGCAACAATTGCGCGGCAAGTGTCGAGGTCGAGCCGGAAGGATCGTAATCGGGCGCGACCTCGACCAGGTCGACACCGACGACCGTGCCCTGTTTCGTCAGCCCGTCCAATAGCTCAAGCCCCTCGTAATAGGTGAAGCCGCCATGGCTCGGCGTGCCGGTGCCGGGCGCGATCGACGGGTCGAAGCCGTCGATGTCGATGGTGACGTAATAGCGCTTGCCCGCCGGGATGCCCGACAGCACACCTTCCAAGCCGAGTTTGCGGAACCGGCGTACCGACAGGATGTCGGAGCCCATCTTGCATGCGGCCTCGTAGCCGTCGCGCGCCGTCGATGACACGTTGCGGATGCCGATCTGCGTCAGCCCCGTAACATAGTCCTTCTCCGCCGCCCGGCGCATCGGATTGCCATGGCCGTAGCGCACGCCGTGGCGCTCGTCGACGAAATCGAGATGCGCGTCGATCTGTACGACATGGATCGGTTCTTGATCGGAAAATGCGTTGATACAGGGAATGTTGACCGAATGGTCGCCGCCCAGCACCACCGGCAGCGCGCCGGCTGCCAGGATCGCGCGCACACCGGCCTCGATATTGGCGTGACTTTGAACCGTGTCGGTATGGACGATGTCTGCGTCACCGATATCGACAATCCGTGTCGTCTCCGCCGCCAGATAGGTCACGTCGTCCTCGTGGTCATAGGCGCCGGAATGGCCGAAGGAGAACAGCGTGGATGCCTCGCGGATGGCGCGCGGGCCGAACCGCGCGCCGGCGCGGAACTGCGTGCCGGCGTCGAACGGTGCGCCGAGCACCGCCACATCGGCGTCGATGGCGCCCCAGTCCTCGACATAGGGGTATTTGCCGAAGGTCGAAATCCCGACAAAGGGAAGGTTCAGCCTTCCCGTCTCGTATCCATGCGCCAAGCTGCCTGCCTTCCCTGTATTGATTGCCGTCATGCCGGCCATATCGCGCTAGGCACCGAGTTGACGTACCGTGGCAGCGATGGATCAGCTAGAGTGTCAACTGAAACGGGAGGGGGTGCAATGGCTAGTTCGGGACCGTCAGCGCTCAAGGATCCGAGGAAGTTCGTCATCGGCTGGTTTACCTGCAAACCGGGCATGCGTGACGCGTTCCTGGTATTGGTCGAGCGCTACATCGCCGAATGCATGGCGGAGGAAGGTTGCGAGTTCTTCGAATTGAACCCCAGCATCCAGGACCCGGAAATGGTCACACTGGCCGAGTGTTTCTCCAGCGAGGAGGCGCACCGCGACCATCTGCAGACCGAGGTTTTCCGGAATTTCTGGCGCGATCTGCAGCCTTTTTGCATCGGCGGCAGGTTCCTGCACATCTTCCCCGACCGGGTTGAGGAAGACCAACCTGTTTTCGATACGTGAGCTATTTCGCTCCGTAAATCCGCCTGATATCCGGCAGCTCGGTCGCGTAATAGTGCACCCAGATGTAGAGATGGTTGAATGCCGCGACCGTCAGCGCCGCCGCCGATCCCCACCACAGTCCCGGCACCCACAGCAGGAAGAAGCCGTAGATATACATGCCGTTGTCGGTGAAACGGAAGATGCCGCGCTTCACGAATGGCACGTCGCGGTAGGAGGCGTCGAAATGGTCGATGCCGAAGGCCCGCTCGAAACCGAAATAGCGCCTGACCGAATAAAACAGGTAGAGCGCCGGGATGAGCATGATGACCGCGAGCACCTTCATCGCGATCGGCGCGAATTCGAACGAACCGCGATTGGCCCAGGCGAGCAGGAAAACGACGATGATGCGGGCGATGCCGATGATCGCAAAGCCGGTGCAATAAAGCGGGAACGCCGCCTGGCCGAAGACGCGCGTACAGGCCCCGCCATGCAGTTCCGAGCGCCAGACGATCAGGACATAGACCTGGTGCAAGATGGGGATGAAGATCGCGATCCAGTACCAGTTGATCGTTGCAAGACCCCACAGGCTGCCATGGCGAACTGCGTCGAGCCCGGTCATCCAGGCGCAGATCGGCAGCAGCACGATCAGGCCAAGGGCATGCAGCCATTGCCTTTCAAAGAACAGCCGGCTCATACCCATCGTCCCCTCCCGTGGTCGCGATCCGACTAGTTCCAGATGTCGACCTTGACGCCTTCGGCCTCCAGCTTCTGCACCTTGTCCTGGAGGAAGCGCTGGAAGTCGGTGTCCTTGTAGCGACCCTCGCGCACGAACTCGAACATCGACAGGAAGTGGAACGGTTTGAAATAGCCCGGCATGCGCGCGACCTCGAGATCGCGGCCCGGCTTCTGTTCCGGCTCACCCATGGCGAAAAAGCTGATCGTCGGCGTGAAATTGACGCCCCATTTGCGCGCCAACTGGCGTTCTTCCATCTCCTCGCCGTCGAAATCGGTGACTGCCCTCGATCCCCAGAGATTGAGCTGCACGGCGGCGAAATTCTCACCGATGTAGTCGGCGATCTCGGGACGGACCAGATTGACCTCATGCATTTCCCTGCAATAGGGGCAGCCCCTTTGCTCGAAGAAAACGGCGAAGTTCTTGCCCGCGGCTCCGGCTTCGTTGAGATCGTCGCGCAGGTCCAGGAAGGTATCCATGAACCACGGCTGGACGTGCAGGCCGTCATCGTTGAGTTGGGCGGCGAGCGGACGACGCGTCAACGCGCCGGCAGCAAGCATTGCGGCGGATGCGCCGAGCAGCACACGGCGATTGATCATGGTTTTCCTCCTCCACGATGCACAATGCCACAATCATGCACGGTTTCCAGCACACGGCGATCAAAATGGCTTGAGCGCGCGACATATCGACCGGTTTACCATGCTCGAGGCCGTCGTCGCATGATTGCCAGAAGCGTGTCATCTTAGCTTCATCAATTGCGCGAATATCCTCCGTACGGGAAGGCTTGCAATGTGTCGTTGAGGTAAATGCGATGCAAGAACCGAGTGAATTTGCCAACCACGAAACCGGACCTTCGCGGGCCGGCCAGATCATGGACGAAGTCTTGTCCCTGCGGGCTTCGATCATCGCTGAATCCGTGCCGCTAATCGAGCGCTTTGGCGGCGAGAGGGCTTCGCCGGCCATCCGCAACCTTGCCCACTATCTGTGCCTGCGCCACCACGATCTGCGCATGCTGCAACGCCGGCTGATGCATCACGGACTGTCTTCGCTCGGTCACCTCGAAAGCCGTGTCCTGCCGACGCTCGATTCCGTGCTTGTCGCGCTTGCCGCGATCACGGGCCGCGAGTCACCGGTGCCGCTTCCCGGCGAGGAAAGTTTCTTCGCTGGCGAAGTCGCCCTCGATCGGGCCGCTGACGAACTTTTCGGCAAGCCTCCCGCACATCGGCGCAGCCGCATCATGGTGACACTGCCGACCGAAGCAGCTGGCGACCAGGATTTCGTCACCGACCTTGTAAGGCGCGGCATGGACGTGGCCCGGATCAACTGCGCCCATGACGACCACATCGCCTGGCGCGCCATGGCGGCGCATGTGCGCGCGGCGGGGGAGGCGCTCGGACGCCGACCGACCATCCTGATGGACATTGCCGGACCGAAAATCCGCACCGAAGAAGTCGCTCATGGCGGACATGCCAAGCTGAAGCCGGGCAATACCTTTCGCCTTATCGCGCAGGGCAAGCCGGAACCCGGGCCAAAAGAACGTTGCGTTGCTTCGGTCTCGCTGCCCGAAATGGTGACCCGGCTCGGCGTCGGAGACCGTATCCGCTACGACGATGGCAAGCTGGAGGGCGTGGTTGAAAGTGTTGGCGACGGCGAAGCGGTTATCCGTGTCAGCAGGGCCGGATCCGGCGGCACGAAGATGAAGCCGCAAAAGGGCATCAATCTGCCCGACACCGCGCTCGGTCTGTCGCCCTTGACGACCAAGGACAAGCAGGACCTTACGACCGTTATCGAATGCGCCGACATGATCGGCTATTCCTTTGTCAGCCAGCCGGAAGATATCGAACTGATCGAGGAGGCGATTGCCCGCTCGGGCGTGCGCGAAAGTCCGCTGGGACTGGTCGCCAAGATCGAGCGGCCCGAGGCGGTCAGGAACCTGCCCGATCTCATCGCGCATGCCGATGGCCGGCGGCCGCTCGGCGTGATGATCGCACGCGGCGATCTCGCCGCCGAGATCGGTTTCGAACGCCTTGCCGAGATGCAGGAGGAAATCCTGTGGGTGTGCGAGGCCGCTTCCGTCCCGGTGATCTGGGCCACCCAGGTTCTGGAAGACCTCGTCAAGGAAGGCACGCCCTCGCGCGGCGAGATGACCGACGCGGCGATGGCCGCTCGCGCCGAATGCGTCATGCTCAACAAGGGCCCGGTGGTCGGCGAGGCGGTTGGCGTACTCGACCGGCTGCTGGCGCGCATGGACGAGCACATCTTCAAGAAGGCCCCGAGGCTGCGCGCGTTGAAATCGTGGTAGTCAGCTAAAGCCCCAGCCGCTGCTTCACCGCGTCCGATTCCAGTTCCTTGACCGCGTCCTTGCCGATCCAGCGTGCTGCGCGGTCGTCGGAACCTGCCAGTTCGTGGGCCAGATCGAGGCACGGGCCGTGCAGGGAAGCGGAGCGCTTGCCGATCTGGCGCAGCGCCCAGTTGACTGCCTTCCTGACGAAATTGCGCGGATCGTGCGCCTCGTGACGGATCAGCGGCAGATAGCTCTCAAGCGTATCATCCGGCGCCTGCTTGTCGTGGACGGCGCGGCAGGCCATCAGGGTGAAGCCGGCACGCTTGACGAATTCGCGTTCGTCGCCGGCCCACTGAACTGCCTTGTCATGGGCATGGGGCGTCTTGTCGAACAGATTGCTGCAGACCTGATCGCACAGATCCCACGAATTGAAATCCGCCACCCAGCGCTCCATCTGTTCGCGCGTCACCCATTGCGGCTTGTCGACCAAGGCGGCGAGGATGCGCGCCTCGTGGATGCCCGTGTCCCACAATGCCCGCGCCAGGTCGTGGTCATGGGTAATTGCCTTGCCAGCGGCGCGGATGTTCGGCATCGACACGCCGAACGCCTTGTCCACATTGATGCCGTAGCGCGCCATGCCGGCCCGGTTCTTCTCCGAGCCGTGCGGACGCAACAAATCCAGTGCCTGCTCGACCGTATGCGGTGCGCGCGCCATCGGACCGGACGCCTATTTGTGCTTCAGCCGGGCGAGCAGACTGGACGTGTCCCAGCGTTTGCCGCCCATCGCCTGCACCTCCGAATAGAACTGGTCGACCAGCGCGGTCACCGGCAGGCGCGAGCCGTTGCGCCGCGCTTCCGCCAGCACGATGTCGAAATCCTTGCGCATCCAGTCGACCGCGAAACCATGATCGTATTTTCCCTCATTCATCGTCTTCCAGCGGTTTTCCATCTGCCAGGAACCCGCTGCCCCCTTGGAGATGACGTTGATGACCTTTTCGACGTCGAGACCGGCGTTCTGGGCGAAGTGGATGCCCTCGGCCAGCCCCTCGACCAGCCCGCCGATGCAGATCTGGTTGACCATCTTGGTAAGCTGGCCCGACCCGGCCGGCCCCATCAGCCCGACCATCCGCGCATAGCAGTCGATCACCGGCTTCGCCTTGTCGAAGATTGCCTGTTCGCCGCCGACCATCACGGTCAGCACGCCGTTTTCGGCACCCGCCTGGCCGCCTGAGACCGGCGCGTCGAGAAAGCCGAAACCGCCGGCCTTCGCCGCTTCGTCGAGTTCGCGCGCGATCGCCGCCGAAGCCGTCGTGTTGTCGATGAAGATGGCGCCGGACTGCATGGCGGCAAATGCCCCGTCCGGCCCGGTCGTCACCGAACGCAGATCCTCGTCATTGCCGACACAGGCGAAGACGAAATCCTGATCCTTCGCCGCTTCGGCCGGTGTCGGCGCAGATTTGCCGCCATATTCGCCAACCCAGCGCGCCGCCTTTTTGGCCGTGCGGTTGTAGACCGTCACCTCGTGCCCGCCCCTGGCGATATGGCCGGCCATGGGATAACCCATCACGCCCAGGCCGATGAAAGCCGCTCTTGCCATTCGAATTTCCTTTCTGCCATTGTCGCCCGCAAACAAGGCTGGTCCGAACCGAACGTCCAGCCATCCGTTCCAAGGGGGATAGCGCAATGCGCCGGCTTTTCAAATGGTTTGTCCGGGCGCTGATCGTGGTTGTGATCGCCGTCGTGGCGGTCGCCGGTGTCGGACTCGCCGCGTTCTACCGCACCTTGCCGGCGGCAAGCGGCAAGACCACGCTCGCGGGCCTGAATGCGCAAGTGCGCGTCGTGCGCGACAGCCACGGCATTCCCCATATCGAGGCGAAATCCCGCGCCGACGCCTTCCGCGCGCTCGGTTACGTCCACGCCCAGGACCGTCTGTGGCAGATGCATGTGCTTCGAATGGTCGCCCAGGGCCGACTGTCGGAAATGTTCGGTTCGGCGACGATCGACTCCGATATCTTCCTCAAGACCGTGGACCTGGCTTCGGCGTCGAAAGCCTCCTACGAGGCCTTGTCGGACGAGGCCAAGGCGATGCTCACCGCCTATGCCGAAGGCGTCAACGACTACCTGGAGCGCAAGCGGCGCATGTTCGAGCCGGCTTACCCGCCGGAATTCATGATCCTCGGAGTCGCACCCGAACCCTGGGAACCTTGGCAGAGTGTGGCGCTGTTGAAGGTCATGGCGCTCACCCTCGATTCCAACATGTCCGACGAGGTCAAGCGGCTCGCACTCGCCGCCCGCGGCTTCGGTCCGCAGGAGATCGATGATCTCATGCCCTACGGCCCGCGTGACAACCCGCCGCCGCTGCCCGATCTGCGCAACATTTTCAAATTTCCCAAACAGGACACGCAGGCTTCCATGTCCGGCTGGGACGGCCGGATTCGCGCCCCGGGCCTCGCCTGGGAAACCGGCATCACCGCGTCGAACAACTGGGTCGTCGCGGGCAGCCGCACGGTGTCGGGCAAACCGCTGTTGGCCAATGACCCGCATCTGGGGCTGACCGCGCCCGGCGTATTCTACCTGGCGCACATGGCTTTCAAGGAGAATGGCGAACAGCGCCACATCATCGGCGCTACGCTTGCCGGCACGCCGCTGGCACTGGTCGCCCGCAATGGCAAGGTGGCCTGGGGTCTGACCACCACCGTGCTCGATTCCCAGGACGTTTTCATCGAACGCCTCAATCCGGATAACGCCAACCAGTACCTCACCCCGACCGGCTGGCGCGAATTCGACACTTCCGACGTCGAGGTCACGGTGAAGGGCGGCGAGCCGGTGAAATTCACCCGCCGCCTTACGCGTCACGGTCCGGTCCTGCCGGACAAGTATCGCGGCGTCGCCAAACTGCTGCCGGAAGGCCATGTCGCCGCGGTCGAATGGGTGACACTGGCCAATGACGACACCACGGTCGAGGGCGCGCTCGGCATTTCGACTGCTTCGAGCGTCGACGATTTCCTCAAGGCCGTGCGCAAGGTCGTGGCCCCGATGCAGTCCATGGTCGTCGCCGATACCGCCGGCAACATCGCGCTCGTTGCACCAGGCCGGATCCCCTTGCGCAATCCGGCCAACATGATCGCAGGGCGCGAACCCGTGCCGGGCTGGGATCCGCTTTACGACTGGATCGGTTTTCTGACGCCCGATGACGTGCCGAAGATCGTCAATCCGCCCGATGGCGCGCTGGCGACCGCCAACGCCAACTGGATGCCGCCGGACTACAGCCACCACATCACCTATGACTGGGACGAGCATTTCCGCCAGGCCCGCGTGGAAGAACTGGTGATCGGCAGGAACGAGAAGCATTCGCCGCAAACCATGCACGAAATCCAGGCTGACACGCTGTCGACGGCGCTGGTTGACTTCCGCGACGAGGCGATGGTGCAGCTTGAACGCCATGCCGGCCAGGATAGCGCCTTGCTCGAAGCGATCGCCAATTGGGACGGACACATGGTGGCCGACCGGCCCGAGCCGCTGATCATGACCGCCTGGTGGCGTCACTTCCAGATCGCGCTGTTCGGTGATGAACTGGGCGACGACTACGAACGCTTCGCCAAGGGCAATCTGCAGCCGGTGATCAACGTGCTGCGCGGGCGCACAAGCCGCGACTGGTGTGACAAGGTCGATACGCCAGCCGTCGAGACCTGCGGCCAGGTATTGTCGGGCGCGCTGACGCAGGCGATAGAGGAAATATCCGGCGATCAGGGCAATGACTGGCACAAATGGAACTGGGGCAAGGCGCATCCGGCCTTCAACGAGCATCGCCCGTTCTCGTCGGTCGAATTGCTGTCGCGCTTCTTCACGATATTGCAGAACAGTGCCGGGGGCTCCTATACGCTGCTGCGCGGGCGCACCGATTTCCGCGAAAAGCACCCATACTATAACGTGCATGCGTCGGCCTACCGCGGCATCTACGATTTCTCCGATCTGGACAAGTCGAAATATGTGATCACCACGGGCGAGAGCGGCAACTTCCTGTCGTCGCACTACCGTGATCTGGCGCCGATATGGGCTAAGGTGGAATATCTGCCGATGTCGACCCGGCAAGAGGACTATGAAAAGGATGCCGACGGCGTCTGGATTTTCGATCCCGAGAAATAGGCGGTCCGAAAGACAGGCAGAGGGGAGTAACTGCCGCAACGAGCAAGGAATGAAGTGCGATGAATGAACTCAAGCCATGGCGCGAGACGGCCCCCCGGCTGGTCGACGTGGCGGCAGGCCGCACGCCCGCCGATCTGGTGGTCAGGCGCGCGCGCTGGGTCAACGTCCATTCCGGCGAGATCGTGCCGGCGACCGACATCGCCGTTTCCGCCGGCCGCTTCGCCTATTGCGGGCCGGATGCCGGCCATTGCATCGGTGACGAAACTGAAGTCGTCGATGCAGCCGGCCGCTATATCGTGCCGGGGCTGTGCGATGCGCACATGCATGTCGAAAGCGGCATGCTGACAGTGACCGAATTCGCCCGCGCCGTCATCCCGCACGGCACCACCACCATGTTCATCGATCCCCACGAGATCGCCAATGTCTTGGGCCTTGCCGGCGTCAGGCTGATGCATGACGAGGCGATGGGCTTGCCGGTCAACGTGTTCGTTCAGATGCCGTCCTGCGTGCCGTCGGCGCCGGGGCTGGAACATGCCGGCGCGGAACTGGGCGCCGCCGAAGTCGCCGAAGCCATGGCCTGGCCCAACATCATCGGCCTTGGCGAGGTGATGAACTTCCCGGGCGTTGCTGCCGCCGACGAAAAGATGATGGGCGAGATCGCCGCCACCATGGCCGCCCACAAGACGGTGGGCGGTCATTATGCCTCGCCCGATCTGGGACCGAGTTTCCACGCCTATGCCGCCGGCGGTCCGGCCGACGACCATGAGGGCACCCGCATGATCGACGCGATCGCCCGCGTGCGTCAGGGCATGAAGGCGATGTTGCGGCTGGGTTCGGCCTGGTACGACGTCGCCGAACAGATCCGCGCGGTGACCGAGATGGGCCTCGACCCGCGCAATTTCATCCTGTGCACCGACGATTGCCATTCCGGCACGCTGGTCCACGACGGTCACATGGACCGCGTCGTGCGCCATGCGATAGGCCAGGGGCTGAGACCCGTCACCGCGATCCAGATGGCGAGCCTGAACACCGCCGAGCATTTCGGCCTGGCGCGCGAACTTGGCTCGATAGCACCGGGCAGGCGCGCCGATTTCCTGCTCGTCTCAAACCTGGCCGAACTGAAGATCGACGCCGTCTTTGGCCGCGGCGAATTGCTGTCCGACGCAGATGGGCTGAAGACGGAAATGCCGCCATTCGACTATCCCGAGACGGCGCGCCATACGGTCAACATGAAGCGCGACCTGACGGCGGAAGATTTCGAGATCGAGGCGCCGAAAGGAGAGAAGAAGGTCAAGGCCCGAATCATCGGCGTCATCGAGAACCAGGCGCCGACGCGGGCGCTGGAACGCACGCTCAACGTCGAGGACGGCATCGTGCAGATGGACCGCAAGAAGGACGTCTGCCAGATCGCGCTGGTCGAGCGCCACCGCGCCACGGGCGGGGTGACCAACGGCTTCGTCACCGGCTTCGGCTACGACAGGAAATGCGCCGTGGCCGCTACTGTCGCCCATGACAGCCACCACATGATCGTCGTCGGCACGAACCGCAAGGACATGGCGGCGGCGGCCAACCGGCTGCGCGAGGCCGGCGGCGGCGTCACCGTCTTCCACAAGGGCGAGGAACTGGCGCTGGTCGAATTGCCGATCGCCGGGCTGATGAGCGATGAGCCGGCCGAAATCGTCGCCGAAAAGGCGGCGAGGATGGTCGAGGCGATGGCCGAGATGGGCTGCACGCTCAACAACGCCTACATGCAACACTCGCTGCTGGCGCTGGTGGTCATCCCGGAACTGAGGATTTCCGATATCGGCATCGTCGATGTCAGGACGTTCGAGAAGGTGGATTTGTTCGTTTAGGTCCAATCCGAGGGGCTTCGCCAGCCTGCCGACATGATTGTCTCCGTGACAAATCTGTTCTTGATTTGTACCTGAACACCTGCCTAATGTTGCCGATCGCATATCGACACAACCGGGGCATCCAATGACCGAATATCTGCCGCAATTCTTTCTGGCGTGGTCAATCCAGCTCATGGCGGTCGCCTCGCCCGGGCCGGCGGTCGTGCTCATTCTCGGCGTGGCGGTAAGCCGGGGCAGGCTGCCCTCGCTGATCACCGCCTTCGGCGTCGCCTGCGGCGCGATCGTGCTGTCGCTGGCGACGGTACTGGGCATTGCGGCGATCTTCGCCCGGGTGGCGGAATTGATGACGGTCGTGCGGATGATCGGGGCCGGCTATCTCTTGTGGCTCGCCTTCAAGGCGTTCCGCAACGCCGCGCGGCCCGGCGAACTCGATATCGTTGCGGTTCGCCGTCAGAGCGCATGGCGGACTGCGCTTGCTGGCTTCGCGCTACAGGTCTCCAACCCGAAGGCGATCTTCTTCTGGCTGGCGATCGCCAGCGTCGGCGGGGCGGGCGATGCGCCGGCGCCGATGATCGCCATCTTCGTGCTCGGATCGTTCGTCAATTCCTTCGCCGGCCATGGCGGCTATGCGCTGCTGTTGTCGTCCGGGCCGGTGCGCCGGCTTTATGCGCGCTCGCGGCGATGGATCGAGGGGGCACTCGGCTGTTTCTTCCTTTTCGCCGGCTACAAGATCGCGACGGCCGAATAACAAGCTGGCGCGGCGGGGAAGGCGGCTTGATGGCGCCCTCCCATTGATCCGCCAATGCCATCCGGCTATAGCGGGAAGAAGAACGTTCACTCCCAACCATCCGGAATTTCGCCCATGTCCGTCGACATCGACACCGTCAAGCGCGTCGCGCATCTGGCCCGCATCGCCGTCAGCGATGAGGAAGCCGAAAGGATGCAGGACGAGCTGAACGCCATTCTGGGCTTCGTCGAGCAATTGAACGAGGTCGATGTCGCCGGCGTCGAACCGATGACCGCTGTCGTCGAAACCGCGATGAAGAAGCGCGCCGATGTCGTCACCGAAGGCGACAAGGCCGAAGACATCGTCGCAAACGCTCCGATCAGCGAGGACCATTTCTTTCTGGTGCCCAAGGTGGTCGAATGAACACGCGAATCCTTTTGCTCGCCGCCTCGTTTGCCGCAATTGCCGGCCTTGCCCATGCTGACAGTGTGCCATTCTTCCTGGCAAACGGGCAGAAATACGTGACCGATACAAAGATTTGCTCCGGCAAGGACACGGATGAAACCGATGCGCTGCAGCTCACCGCCAAGGGTATGTTCGGCTACGAATTCGGTTGCAATTTCCTCCAGTTCCTCGACGTCAAGGACTCCGGCGACGGCAGTGTCTACCAATATCTGGCGATTGCCGCCTGTGGTGACGATTCCGGTATCAGCCGGGGCGACATGATCACATTGACGCCATCCGGCGACGATCAGCTTCGTGTCACGTCGCAGAACGATTACGTGGTCGAGCTTTCGCAGGGAGGTGACGACGACACGCAAGGCAGCTGGATTGTAGAAAAAGAGTTTACGCGGTGCCTGAACTGATTGCTCCCGCCGCCGAGCTTGCCGTCGTGATCGCCGCCGAAACGCCGCTGCAGGACGATGTGCGCGTCATGGTTGCCGACCTCAACGCCACCATGATCCCGCTCACGCCGCGCGAGTTCCAGTTCCAGCTCACCGTGGAGCAGATGGCCGAACCGGGCGTGACGGTGTTTGTCGCGCGCGACGAAAATGGCGGTTCGCTCGGCATGGCCTCGCTGAAGGTGCACGACGCCGAACTGGGCGAAGTCAAGCGCATGTTCACCCTGCCGCAAGTGCGTGGCAAAAGGGTGGGTTCGGCGCTGTTGCAGCGGGTTGAAGGATTGGCCCGCGAGCATGGCCTGAAGCGTCTGGTGCTGGAGACTGGCGAGGCACCGGGCTTCGAGCCGGCCTGGCGCATCTATGAACGCAACGGCTTCACCCGGTGCGGCGCCGTGCTCGACTATCCCGATTCCGGCTGGAGCCGGTTCTATGAAAAGAAGCTGTAAATGAGCGATCTGACGAAATTCACCATCGCCGAGGCCCGCGAGAAGCTCAAAGGCGGCGAGTTCACCGCGTCTGAACTGACCGAAGCGTATCTGACGGCCATCGACGCGGCCAACGCCAGTTTCAACGCCTATGTCGAGGTCACGCACGATCACGCGCGCGAAATGGCGAAGGCTTCCGACGAGAAGCTCGTGAAAGGCGAAGCCGGCGCACTGGAAGGCATTCCGCTCGGCATCAAGGATCTTTACGCGACGAGAGGCGTGCACACCCAGGCCTGCTCCCATGTGCTCGACCGCTTCCTGCCGCATTACGAATCGACCGTTACCGCCAATCTATGGGCCGATGGCGCCGTCATGCTCGGCAAGCTCAACATGGACGAATTCGCCATGGGGTCGTCCAACGAGACCTCATACTATGGCCCGGTCCTCAATCCGTGGAAATCGCGCGGCTCGAACGCCGAACTGGTGCCGGGTGGCTCTTCGGGCGGCTCGGCGGCTTCGGTTGCCGCCCATCTTTGCGCCGGCGCCACGGCGACCGACACCGGCGGCTCGATCCGCCAGCCGGCCGCCTTCACCGGCACGGTCGGCATCAAACCGACCTATGGCCGCTGCTCGCGCTGGGGCATCGTTGCTTTTGCTTCCTCGCTCGACCAGGCCGGCCCGATCGCCCGCGATGTGCGCGACGCCGCGATCATGCTCAAATCCATGGCGAGCGTCGATGACAGGGACACGACTTCCGTCGATGTCCCCGTGCCCGACTACGAGGCGGCGATCGGCAAATCGGTAAAGGGCATGAAAATCGGCATCCCGAAGGAGTACCGCGTCGACGGCATGCCGGAAGAAATCGATGCGCTCTGGAAGAAGGGAGCGGAATGGTTCCGCGATGCGGGCGCCGAACTGGTCGACATTTCGCTTCCGCACACGAAATATGCCCTGCCGGCCTATTACATCGTCGCTCCGGCCGAGGCCTCGTCCAACCTCGCGCGCTACGATGGCGTGCGCTACGGGCTGCGACAGGAAGGCAGCGACATCATCGACATGTACGAGAAAACGCGCGCCGCCGGCTTCGGCGCGGAGGTCAAGCGTCGCGTCATGATCGGCACCTATGTCCTTTCGGCCGGCTATTACGATGCCTACTACCTGCGCGCCCAGAAGGTGCGCACCCTGATCAAGCGCGATTTCGAGCAGGCCTTCGCAGCCGGCGTCGACGCCATCCTGACGCCGGCGACCCCGTCGGCCGCCTTCGGCATCGCCGATCAGGCGATGGCCGCCGATCCGGTGAAGATGTATCTGAACGACGTCTTCACCGTGACGGTCAACATGGCCGGCCTGCCGGGCATCGCCGTACCCGCCGGCCTCGATGGCCAGGGTCTGCCGCTCGGCCTGCAATTGATCGGCCGGCCTTTCGACGAGGAAACGCTGTTCCAGACTGCCCATGTCATCGAACAGGCCGCCGGCCGGTTCGAGCCGGACAGGTGGTGGTAGTCTCCTGCGGCGCGCCGGTTTGCAACAGGCTGGCCGCGCGCTAGGATTGACAGGCGTCGAAACGGAGCAACGAGCCATGAGCAACGCCGATCTCATCGCCATCACCGAGGCGATCGACGCCCTCGACAAGGAAGACTACCAGATGGGCTCGGCCTGGAACGTCGCCCATGAACTGGCGCAAGCCCATGAGGGCGAGGCGATCTTCGATCGCCTGCACGCGCTGCTCCACCGCATCGAGCGCGATTACGACAATGCCCGCTACTGGTACCGCCGCGCCGGTGTCGGCGAATTCGAGGGCGGCCTGCGCGAGGAAGCGAAGGCGCTGCTGCAGGAATTGAAGGGGGAATAGCGCACGCGGCGGTCTGCCCCTCGCCAAATCACTTGCTTCGAACGGACAATTCCGTATAGCCAAGGGCAATCAAACGGATACCGCCAAATGTCCCTCGCCGATACACGCACGCCCGACCCGAAACGATTCATCCCCGGCGCCACTGGCGACTGGGAGATCATCATTGGCATGGAAGTCCATGCCCAGGTGACGTCGAACGCCAAATTGTTCTCAGGCGCCTCGACCGAATTCGGCGCCGAGCCGAACGCCAATGTCAGCCTGGTCGATGCCGCCATGCCCGGCATGCTGCCCGTGATCAACCAGGAATGCGTGCGCCAGGCCGTGCGTACCGGTCTCGGCCTGAAGGCGCAGATCAACAAGCGCTCGGTCTTCGACCGCAAGAACTATTTCTTTCCCGATCTGCCGCAGGGCTATCAGATCTCGCAATACAAGGATCCGATCGTCGGCGAGGGCACAATCGTCATCTCGCTTGGCCCCGACAAGAAGGGCGAGTTCGAGGATATCGAGATCGGCATCGAGCGCCTGCATCTGGAACAGGACGCCGGCAAGTCGATGCACGACCAGCACCCGACCATGTCCTATATCGATCTCAATCGTTCCGGCGTCGCGCTGATGGAAATCGTGTCGAAGCCCGATCTGCGCTCGTCGGACGAGGCCAAGGCCTACATGACCAAGCTGCGCGCGATCGTTCGTTATCTCGGAACCTGCGATGGCAACATGGAAGAAGGTTCGATGCGCGCCGACGTCAATGTTTCCGTGCGCCGACCGGGTGAACCTTTCGGCACCCGCTGCGAGATCAAGAACGTCAACTCGATCCGCTTCATCGGCCAGGCGATCGAACACGAGGCTCGTCGCCAGATAGCAATCCTGGAAGACGGCGGCACGATCGACCAGGAAACGCGCCTGTTCGATCCCGGCAAGGGTGAGACGCGGGCAATGCGCTCCAAGGAAGACGCGCATGATTACCGCTATTTCCCCGACCCGGACCTGCTGCCGCTCGAATTTGACGATGCCTTTGTCGCCGAACTGGCTGCCGACCTGCCGGAATTGCCCGACGACAAGAAAGAGCGGCTGATCTCTTCGCTCGGCTTGTCAGCCTATGATGCGTCGATCCTGGTTTCCGACAAGGCGATCGCCGACTATTTCGAGGCGGTGGCGACTGGTCGCGATGGCAAGACGGCCGCCAACTGGGTCATTAACAACCTCTTGGGCAAGTTGAATGAAACCGGCCACGACATTGAAGAGACTCCGGTTTCGCCCGCCCAGCTCGGCGCGATAATCGACCTGATCAAGGCCGGCGACATTTCCGGATCCATCGCCAAGGAACTCTTCGAGATCGTCTGGAACGAGGGCGGTGACCCGGCGGAAATCGTCGAGGAACGGGGCATGAAGCAGGTGACCGACACTGGCGCCATCGAGGCCGAGGTCGACAAGGTCATCGCCGCCAATCCCGACAAGGCCGAGCAGGCAAAGGAAAAGCCCAATCTCGCCGGCTGGTTCGTCGGCCAGGTGATGAAGGCGACCGGCGGCAAGGCCAACCCGCAGGCCGTCAACGCGCTGGTGCGTCAGAAGCTGGGCGTGGAATGACCACCATCCGCCACATGGTTGCGGAAGATGCGGAAGCCGTCTCGGCCCTGCTCAGGGAATCGTGGCGGCAGACCTATGGCCCGCTGATGGGCGAGGAAAAGGCGCTCGCCACCAGTGCCGCCTGGCACGACGCCGCCCGTCTGGCGGCCGAAGCCGGGAACGATCAGATCATTTCCTTCGTGGCCGAGGAAGACGACGGCAGCATCGCCGGCCATGCCATGGCATCGATGGACGCCGACGGACAGGCCTGGTTCAGGCGTCTCTACATCGTTGCCGACAGGTTCGGTTCGGGCCTCGCCGACGATCTGCTCCGTGCGATTTTGGCAGCCCATTCCGGCCTTTCCTCGATCGCGCTCGAAGTCGCGGAGGGCAACGACCGAGCCGTTGCCTTCTATTCCAAGCATGGATTCATCGTGGCGGAGCGCAAGACGGTCGGCAGCGACGTCGAGGACGTGCCGACCCTGGTCATGAAGAAGTTGTTGCCGCGCGCCTGATTTCCCGGCTTTCCTTCCTTCATTTGCCGCGTTCTTTGTGCCAGAGTGACCACGCCAGCGTGGAATCGCAGAATTCCCCGGCCGTGACGGGAGGAAATCCATGAACAAGCCCTTGATGGAGCCCGGCTTCCGCGACAGCGTGAACCGGCTGTTCGACCACGCCGTATCCTTCATGTCGATATCGCCGGGGCTGGCCGAGAAGATCAAGGTCGTCAATTCGACTTATATCGTGCGCTTCGGCGTGAAGCTCAGGGGCGACATACACACCTTCACCGGCTATCGCTCGGTCCATTCAGAACATGCCGAGCCGGTCAAGGGCGGCATCCGCTTCGCCATGAGCGTCGACCAGGACGAGGTCGAGGCGCTGGCCTCGCTGATGACCTATAAATGCGCGCTGGTCGAAGTGCCCTTCGGCGGCTCCAAAGGCGGCCTGAGGATCAACCCGCGCGACTGGGAGCCCGACGAGCTGGAGCGCATCACGCGGCGCTTCGCCTACGAACTGATCAAACGCGACCTCATTCATCCTTCGCAGAACGTTCCGGCGCCCGACATGGGTACAGGCGAGCGCGAAATGGCCTGGATCGCCGACCAGTATCGCCGCATGGCGACGACCGACATCAATGCGCGCGCCTGTGTCACCGGCAAACCGCTGCCTTCCGGCGGCATTCGCGGCCGCACCGAGGCGACGGGCAGGGGCGTGCAATATGCGCTGCTGGAATTCTTCCGCCACGACGACGACAAGAAGGCCGCCGGCCTGTCGGGTGATCTGGAAGGCAAGCGCATCATCGTCCAGGGCCTCGGCAATGTCGGCTACCACGCCGCCAAGTTCCTGTCGGAGGAGGATGGCGCGAAGATAACCGGCATCATCGAATACAATGGCTCGCTGTACTGGGATGACGGCATCGATATCGATGCGGCGAAGGACTGGATGACGCGCCACGGCTCGTTCCGCGATTTTCCCGGTGCGACCTTCATCGAGGATGGCGCGCCACTGCTCGAAGCCGATTGCGACATCCTCATCCCCGCCGCCATGGAGAGCGCCATCAACCTGTCCAACGCCGACCGTGTCAAGGCGCCGCTGATCATCGAGGCTGCGAACGGCCCGATCACCGCCGGCGCCGACACGATTCTGCGTGCCAAGGGAACCGTGATCATCCCCGATCTCTACGCCAATGCCGGCGGCGTGACGGTTTCCTATTTCGAGTGGGTCAAGAACCTGTCGCACATCCGTTTCGGCCGCATGCAGCGCCGCGAGGAGGAGGCTCACCACCGCATGCTGATCGAGGAACTGGAAAGGAGTTCCGGCGTAACCTTCTCCGACAAGTTCAAGCAGCGCTATATTTCAGGTGCCGACGAACTCACCCTGGTGCGCTCGGGCCTCGACGACACCATGCGCGGCGCCTATGGCCAGATGCGCGAAATGTGGCACGACAAGCGCGGCAAACACTCCGAATTCGACCTGCGTACGGCAGGCTATGTGCTCGCGATCGACCGCGTCGCCGGGAGCTATGCGGCGCTGGGGCTGTGACGGGTCGGGCTGACAAAAAAAGAGCCGCTTCTCACGGCTCTCTCAAGGTTGCTTCCTGGAAAGGTCTTGGATTTTCAGGCCTTGCGGCGCTTTCTGCCAACTAGTCCGAGCACACCGAGACCACCCATCAGCAGCGGCAATCCGGCCGGCAGGGGAACCGTCGACGTAGAACTCGTGAAGTCGATCGACATGAGATAGCCTTGGGTGGAGAGACCCGAGTTGGTCACGGTGAAGGTATAGAGCGTGTTCGCCAACAGACTGAGGGGGCCGCCGACGAAGGAATTCGACCCCGGAGTTGCCGTTCCAACGAAACCCACTGTACCAAAAGTGTTGCCCGTCGAGGATACACCCGTACCCGTGACGTCAAAGATGGGATTGGTATTATACTGCTGTCCAAATCCCCAGAACGCTTCCAGCGAGACATCCGCGCTGGCCATCAAGGTGAAGGAAGTTGAACTGCCGCCACCACCGCCAATGGCAATTGCCCTGCTGCTCGGGACGATCGCGTTTCCGCTCCAGGGGCCTATGGCGCGGAACTGCCCCGCCGAGAAACTGAATGTAACGCCGTCGACATTTTCCTGAAAGAAATTTACCGGTCCGGCGAAATCATAGGTTTCGTTGGAATAGATGCCATCCGTCAAGTCGATCGTCGAAGCTTGTGCCATCCCCATCGAACTGGCGACCATGATCGCGGTTAAGAGATATTTGATCAATGTGCTGTCCCTGTCTTCCCGGCAAACATGCCGTTTGTCCAAACAATCTGGAATGAATTGCAGAGCAATTCGGTTTCGTTGCCTGCCGCAAACTCGCGTGTCCCTCGCGCCGGTTGACTCAATAACAATTTCAATGGTTTCCTGACGTGCGACGTTTGTGTGATGTGTTGGGGAATTCTGTTTTTTATTACTGATTGACGCATTCAGGACGGCCATTCATCCGAACCGGAAACCGGAGGCACCCGAAGCCTTGCCGCAGCGGGAGCAATTGCAGATTGTCGAGGGAATATACGAAGCCGCGCTCGATGCCCGGCGGTGGGAAGGCGTGCTTTGCCAGATTGCCGACCATTGTTCGGTGATCAACGCCACGCTTATTACGGCAAACCGGCGCGTGCCTTTTTCTTCAGTTATCGCGCCGCGCGCCGACCCGGAAATGCTCCTCGCCTACGCTCGGTATTGGGCGCATAACGACCCGACCGTCGAGATTGGAATTACCCGGCCGGCCGGGGACGTCATGACGATCCATGATCTGGACAGGGATCGGTTTATGCGCAGTCCCTACTACAACGAATACTGGAGTAAACTTGGCTATGGCGCGGAACGCCTCTGCGTCAATCTTCACGCGGATGGCAATGGCATCATCAATTTCGGTATCCAGGCCTATGCCGATCGAGACGAAATCACGGGTGAAACGCGTGAACGCTACAACGTTTTCGTTCCCCATCTCACGCGCGCCGTCGCCATCGCCAGGAAACTGGGCGGATTGGCTCTGGATGAAGCGATCGATGACATGGAACCGCAAACGGACAGGGCAGGCGTCATCGTGGTTGATCGCGAGGCGCAGGTGGTGTTCACCAATGACCCGACCGTCGCCCTGTTGGAAGCGGACACCGCCATCCGGGCGACGGGTGGCAAAGTCACCCTGATCGACCATGCCGCGAATGCGCAACTTGAAGCAGCGATCGCCGGTTGCGCCGGCAATGCGGTTGACCAACCGAACTTTGGCAGCATTCGCTGCCGCAGGGGTGAGGGAATGGCGCCATTGCTGATCGACGTGATGCGGTTCCGGCCCGATGCATCACCGATCATCCCTGTCGGACCTGGCGGCCCGCTACCGGTGGCGCTCTTGCTGATCAGGGATCCGGTTCTCGGCCGGCGAGCCCGCGTCAGCCGGCTGAAGGCGGAATACGGCCTGACCCGGGCCGAAGCGGAACTGGCGCTCGAAATGCTGAACGGCGACGGCCGCGCCGCGGCCGCAAGGCGCTGCGGCATCAGCGTCAACACCGCACGCACCCACCTGACCCGGGTGTTTGAAAAGGTCGGCGTAACGCGTCAGGCGGAACTGGTCCGCGTTCTGACGAACAGTCACGGGCACTGAATTTGAAGGGATGCAAGGCGATTGTTGCGGACGGACCGGCGTCGTGCCGGTAAAGCGCGTTTCCGGCCCGCCACACAACCAGGGCTTCAATTCCCGCCATCTCTCGACTAGGCTGTTACCGCAAGGATAAATGGAACCGGCTGGGTGAGTTGTTGGCATGACCGCCGCGGAAGCTGCAATCCTTTGTCTCGTCGCCGTTACCGGTCATCTGATGGCCTTGTTCTGGCTGTGCGTCGAGGACTACGAGGTCGACCTTTCGCGCGACCGCATCTACGACCTGCCGATCAAGCATCCCCAGGTACGCCGCGAACTGAAGAATTCGCTACACACACCCATGCATGCGCTCATCCTGATGGTGTTTCTGCTGCTGGGCTGCTTCCAGGACCGCACCATCATCGGTTTCGTAGTTTCACTCGTGCTCACCGCGCTATGGGCGGAAATCTGGCATTACGCCTCGCATCGCGCCTTTCATCTGAAATCTCTGCACTGGATCCATGTCGAGCACCACAAGAGCCGGCTGTCGAGCCCGTTCACCGCGCTGTCGTTCTCGTTTACCGAAAAGCTGGTCTTCGATCTCGGCATTGTCGGCGTGCTGGCACTGGTCGATCTCGTCTATCCGCTCAATTTCTTCGGCGTGGCGACCTGGTTCGTGCTCTATTTGATCGTCAATTCCTACGGCCACGCCAATTACGAGATTCGTTCGCCGGCCTTCATGAAACTGAAGGGCAAGGTGATCACCTCGACCGTCTATCATGCGCTGCATCACTCCCGTTATACCGGCAATTACGGGCTCGGCACGCGCGTGCTCGACCGGCTGTTCGGCACGGAATGGCCCGATTCCGTTGCGATCTTCGACCGTGTGGTGGCGGAAAAAAAGCCGCTATCGTCGCTGCGCGAAAAGGTCGAGCCCAAAGAGACCGGACAACTTGACGCCGAAGCCGGAAAGGCCGGCACTGCATGAACGCCGACATCCTGGCCGCGCTTCAGTCGGTGTGCGAGATCGCCGTATTCGAGGCCGGTGAGGTGTTGCGCTACCAGGGCGGGTTCGCACCCGAGATGGTTTTCGTGCTGGACGGTGAGGTTGATATCCGCTTCGAACAGGGCGACGAGCCGATCGACCTGCGTGTTGGCGCCGGCTCGATCATCGGCGAGATGGGCTATCTGACCGGCAGGGGCGCGACGGCGCATGTCAAGACCCTGTCGAAGGTGCGCGCGCTTGCAATCGGCCCGGCTGCGCTTCGCCGGCTCGAAGAGCGTTACCCCCGCGAAGCAGCGGATTTCTCGCGCTACCTCGCCGCAGTCGCCCGCTCCCGCCAGCAGGAGAACAGGGAGTTGCTTGCCGATGTTCGGGAAGAACAGGCGGTCGGCATGGAGGTGCTGATGTGCAATACGCCGCAATTGCTGCACGAAGCCCAACGCGTGCGTTACGACGTCTATTGCGGCGAGTTCGACCGCCACTCGCCCTATGCCGATCATGAGCAAAAGACGCTGATCGACAATCTCGACACCAACGGCGCCAGCTTCCTTGCCATGGTCGATGGCAGGGCGATCGGCACTTCACGTATCAATCTGGCCCGCCATGGCGAACTGGCCGGTATGCCGGAGCTCTACGGCATGGCCGCATCCCCGCATCATCCGGAAAAGACCTGCGTCATTACCAAATATGCGATCCGTGAACCCTGGCGCGGCGGCGCCACCTATATGCGCATCTTCGGCGCCATGGCGACCTATCTGTATCAGAGCAGGCTCAGCGAAATCTATATCGACTGCGTACCGAAACTGGCGCGCTTCTACGCGACCATGGGTTTTCGCCAGTGCGAGGCGGAATTCGTCCATTACGAGAACGGCCTGTCGGTACCCATGGTGCTCGACATCCCAGCCTATCTGGAGCGCATGCCGCTCGACGAACGCCGCCGCAAGAACCGCTGGCGTTAAACCGTCGCCAGCGTCGTCTGCCTCGGCGTCCGTGTCCTGAAAAGGATCGTCGCCAGCACGGCCATGTTCATCAAATTCCAGGCGATGCCGTTGATGAAGGCGGCCTGATACGAACCGGTCATGTCGTAGATCCAGCCCGACATCCACCCGCCGACCGCCATGCCCATGACGGTCGCCATGATGACGATACCGACCCTGCGGCCGGCTTCGCGCGCCGGCAGATATTCGCGCACGATCACCGCGTAATTCGGTACGATGCCGCCCTGCGCCAGGCCGAAGATCGCCGACACCATGTAGAGCGAGGCGAGCCCGTTGAACGGGATGTAGAGGAATAGCGCCAGGCATTGCAGTGTGGAACCGAGCAGCACGGTCCTGACCCCGCCGATGCGGTCGGCGATGAAGCCGAAGGTCAGCCGGGAGATGATGCCGCATGTCAGCATCAGCGACAGCATCTGCGCGCCGGCGCTGATGCCGTAGCCCAGGTCCGAGCAATAGGCGACGATATGGACCTGCGGCATGGCCATGGCGATGCAGCAGCCGACGCCTGCCACCGCCAGCAGGATTTGCAGTACGAAGGGCGACATGGCCGCGCGGGATTGACCGAACGGAGCATTGGCCGGACTTGGCGACAGCGCGGTTTCCGGCGGGCGGCGGCGCAGCATGGCTGCCACCGGCAGCAGCGCGACGAGACAGACGGCAGCGATGATGAAGAAGGCGGTGCGCCAACCCGAGCCCTCCAGCACGCTCTTGAGCGCCACGGGCCAGATCGAGCCGGCCAGGTAATTGCCGCTTGCCGCCGCAGCGACGGCGATGCCGCGCCGGCGCACGAACCAGTGGGAAACGTCGGCGATCAGCGGCCCGAACCCTGCTGCAGTGGCGACACCGATCAGCAATTGCGCGGCGGAGAACTGGTAGATGTTGCTCGTCAGCGCACCGAGTCCGAACCCGACCGAAAGGGCAGCACCCGCGCCCGCCAGCACCGGCGCGATGCCGAAGCGGTCAACAAGCCTGCCGAGCAACAGATTGCCGAGGCCGAAGCCGATCATCGTCGCGGTATACGCCATCGAGGTCTCGCCGCGACCGAGGCCGAACTCGTATTGCACCTGCGGCAGCACCAGCACGATCGCCCACATGCCGATGCTGGCGATCGTCCCCGCCGCCATCGAGATGGCAAGCCGTATCCATGAATAGCCGCTGTCGGCGGTGAATTCCCGCAAGGCCATCTCCCCACCGCCAGAAACGCGGCATTGGCGAGCTATAGGGCGGCGTTTCTCACTTGCAAAGGCAAAATCTGTGATGGTGACAATCCGTTGCGACCGGCAGATCGCGAGCCTGCCGCCGCTGGCCTTCCCATGCACTGGACAATTGCGGCGAGCGTGTTCATAAAGTCGTTCAGCGCCATCGCGGTGCGATATCGACCGAGCGCCAACCGGTGAAACCACGGACCGATGCCATGAAATGGTTCAAGCAGATCTTCGCCTGGTGGGACCAGTCGACCTGGGGCACGCGCTTCTACACCTGGCGCAAGGGCACGAGGGTCGGCGAGGACGAGTTCGGCAATGTCTATTACGAGGGCGATGGCGGTCGGCGCTGGGTGCAATATGCGGGCTATGCCGAGGCGAGCGCCATTCCGCCCGGCTGGCATGGCTGGATGCACTTCCGCACAGACACGCCACCCTCGGATGAAACCTATCATCCGCATGAATGGGAAAAGCCGCATATGGTGAACCCGACGGGCACGCCGGCGGCAATTTTCCCCAAGGGTTCGCTGTCCAACCCGGCAAACCGTCCTGCCGTCAGCGGTGATTACGAGGCCTGGCGGCCCTGAACCTGCCGGCCCAAACCTGTTGGCCTCGAATCTGCTGACCCAGAACCCGCTGGCCTTGAACCTGCCAGCCTGACCCGAAGGCGGGCTGTCGCGTCCGCAAGGTGATCTGAGGATGTTTCTTGACGATTCGAGCCTGCCGCCGGGCCTGCGCGTCTACGCGGTCGGCGATGTACATGGCCGCGCCGATCTGCTTGGCGAAATGTTCGCCATGATCGATGCCGACCTGCGTGATCGGCCGATCGAACGCCGCCGCCTCGTCATGCTCGGCGATTACACCGACCGCGGCCCGGATTCGAACAAGGTCATCGACATGCTGATCGCGCGCGGCGCCGACCCCGAATGGGGAGACGATTTCATGTGCCTGCGCGGCAATCATGACGACTGGCTGGAGACCTTCCTCGCTGCGCCCGATCCGGTCGGCGAACACTTCCTGCGCTGGGGCGGCATGGAAACGCTCGCCGCCTATGGTGTCGATACGCATGGCCCCCGCCGCAGCAATGCTGAACTGTCACATGATCTCAATCGCTTGCTGCCGGCCACCCATCGCCGTTTCCTGGCCCGGCTGAAGCCGTTTCACGTCGAGGGCGACTATTTCTTCGTCCATGCCGGAGTGAGGCCTGGCATTCCGCTCGAAGAACAGGACCCGCACGACCTGATGTGGATCAGGGGAGAGTTCCACCAATATCTGGACTCTTTCGGCAAGGTGGTGATCCATGGCCATACCCCCAACGACGAGATCGAGGTGCGCCGCAATCGCATCAATGTCGATACCTATGCTTATGCGTCCGGCATATTGAGTGCCGTCGCGCTCGAGGGCAGGGCGTACCGGTTCCTGCAGACGGGGAATAATTCGGGTTCGTAGTTCCTTGGAGTAGCCCGATTTGCGTGTTAAAGCCGCGCAATCAGGACGGATTGCGGCAGGACGGACGATTCCTTCGATGTCATCAAAGATAACAAGGCTGGCCGCGCTGACGGCAACGATCGCGACAATCGGCTGCATACCAATCCCGACATCCGCATTAGCGCAGGAAATCGAGAGCGCACCGCTGGCCCCGCTCACCCAGCAGCAGCGTTCTGGCGATCAGGTTCTCCAGCCTCTTGATAATCAGGACCAGCAATTCGATCAGAATTCCGGCCAGCAATTGGGTCAGGATCAACAGCAGGGTCCGCAATTGGGCCAGGAGCCTGAAAACCCGCCCCAAAATCCACCGTTGGGCCAGGATATCGAACAGCCTTCAACCGATCTGGGGCAGGTTCCGCAGGACTATCAGGACCGTATCGAAAACAAGGTCGCCGAGT
>JAJDOK010000110.1 GCA_022340185.1 Salaquimonas sp.
TAATCGCCGATGGCGAGATAGTGGAATTCGCGGACAACGCGTATTGCCGGCTTCATCATGAAGAAGACCGAGCCGATGACGAAGCACCAGATCGCGGGGTTTTCCAGAGAAGGATAGAAAAACAGGATGGAGCCGACAAGAAAGAGCAGCGCTGCGGAAAAATCGACCAGCGTGTAGATCACCTCGTAAATGGCGTAGATTCTGCGGTTGCGCGGCGAACGCGTGTGATTTTCGGGATTGAACAACGTCAATGCCATTTCCCCCTGTCTTTGCCCGTTTGCATGCACGACATGATAGCGCAGCTAGTCGACATGCGAATGCCCGTGCCCATGGTGATGGCCGTGGTCATGTCCGTGTTGCGGATCGCCATAGGCGCCGCCCTCCGGATCGAAGGGGGCGGTGATCTCGGTCACCGTCGCGCCGAGCCCTTTCAGCATGTCGGCGATGACATGGTCGCGGCGGATCAGGATGCGGTCCTCCAGAATCTGCGCCGGCAAATGACGGTTGCCGATCTGCCAGGCGAGCACCGTCAGGTGGCGCGCGTCACGGCCACACACTTCGCAAAGCTCTTCCGGCGCGGCGATGACCTCGATCACGCGACCGTCGTCGAGTACCAGCCCGTCGCCATGGCGCAACAGGCGCGCCTTCGGCAGGTCGAGCAGAAATTCGATGCCGCCTTCGCCGTCCACTGTGTCGGAGACCATCGCCATGCGGCGGCGATGGCGCGCCGTCTCGTCAAGGGTGACGCGCCCGGCGGGGTTTTCAAAGGTGCGAGTTATGGTGGAGCAGGTTGGCATGAGGTGAGTTTATCTTGCAGCACAGCAATGTGAAGCCACCTTCTTCTCAACCAGTTCGGCTCGTGCGCCGGCAAATGCGTGTCAGTCAGAAAACAGGTTTTCGATATCGAAGGCGACAAAAGGCTGTGCCTGGGAAGTCAGCATCAGAACCCTGCCGGTTCGGTCTACCTCCAGTCCCTTTGGACCGCCCTCGCGATCGTTGTCTCTACATTTGAGAAATGTAGCCTCGTCGGCAATGGTTGCCGACGCAGCGCTGATGCGCGATTCGCGCCAATCGCCATCCGGTGCGTCGAAGCGGTGAATCATGGGCCGTCCGGCATCGGCGACGTAAAGTGAACGGCCATCGGGCGAAAAACGAAGCCCGTGTGGAAATGCAACACCCTCGCACACACCATGTGGCCGCATCGTGGGCCTCAGTTTCCTCTTTCTGGTCCTGTCGTAGACGAAGACCTGATGCGTGTCGTGATTGCTGACCGCCAGCCAGCGCCTGTCGGCACTCATGGTAATGCCGTCGGGTGTGTAGAGTGCGGTTTTCAGGGCAATCCGATTGCGCGAGAACCGGAAAGGCCAGCCGGGAAACACGTGGTGTTCGCTCACCTGGTCGCGCAAGTTGTCGCAAACCAGCAGATCGACCCGACCGCCCCGGCGGCCGGTAACCAGCACTGATCCCGGCATCTTCAATCGGTTGCGGGAGCGCAAGCACCTGAGGGTGTGGAACGGCTTAATTTCGGCCGTGTTTCCATCCAGGGGGCCTGACGGAAGGTGGAACAGGGAAACGGCGCCATTACGGCTTGCAATAACGACCGTTTCATCGTCGATGAAGTCGATGCCATGCGGTGATTTCATCACCTCGGACAAGAGCTCGACATGGCCGTTCAGGGCGATCCTCGGTGTTTTTGCATCGAAATCGAATTCGACCGAGCAGAGCAGGCACACATGCTCGATGAAACCGAGAATGGCGAGACGGCTGCCATCCGGCGATAGGCGAATGTCCTCGGTTCGCCCGATTGCGGAAAGCGCAGCGCGAACGCCCGGCGTCATGTCGATTTGGAGAGGTCGAGCCACCTCCGCCTCGGCAATCGACGGCAGCATCCGATTCAAGCTTTCTGGCACCGCTGCAAGCATGAACTTGTTCTCGTGATCCCCGCAATCAGACGACCAGCGAACGTCCCTGCCTGTTATAGGGCCTTTCAGGCTCAATCGAAATAGGGCGCGAGGAGCCCTGTGCAACTCCCAACCCGTCATTGGCTCAAGCGGCTGTCCGCCAGCGCCGCCATAACCAGAGCAAGAACAATACCAGAAGGATGGTGAGCGACAGGCTGGTGAAGACCGATTTCAGCATGGTCATCTGGCTGGCATAGGCGACCAATTGCGGCGAAAGCATTTTCAGATCGCCTGTCAGGATGGCGGTGACCGCGCCGTTTTCTATGTAGTCGAAGATCATGCCGGGTATGGGAAGCAGCGCCAGCCAGGCGCCGCGGCGCAGCCAGCCCGTCGGCAGAAGACGCAGGATCGACCATCCGGTGAAAATTGCGAGCAGCAGCGGATAGGCAAGATCGAGCCAGTGCTGCGGGCCGAGATAAAGCACCCTGCCTCTCGGTGTCAGCGCCTCGAGGAAGGCCTTCGCCTCGTCGAAAGTGTAGCCGCCCGGGCGCATGTCGAAAGCGGCGAGGCCTGCGGCTTCGCGGGAAATCACAGGCAGGGTCCAGACCAACATCGTCGCATAGACGGCAACCGTCAGCGCAAGGACGATCCAGTAGAGGGGGCGCATCGCATGTCCTGTCAACCGGCCATCACGATAGCGTATCCGCCCGATGGGGCAATGATGGAGAATGCGACAACGGCGTCAACTCGCGGCGCATGGTGATGTTGGTCGGCCGGTCGTAGCCCTCGTGAGCGTTTTCGCGGGTCACGACGAAGCCCAGCCGCTCGAAAGTCTCGCGATTTTCGGTCAGTTCGATGCGCGTCTGCAGTTCCAGCGCGGCCAGGCCGCTGCGGCGGGCCAGCGCCTCGGCTTCTTCAACGAAACGCCTTGCAAGGCCTTGTCCGCGATAATCGGCATCGACCGCCATCTTGCCGATATAGGCGCAATTGCGATCCTGGGCGCTTTCCAGCCGCACGAAGGCACAGCCGGCGATACGCTCGCCATCCATCGCCAGCAACAGCATCTCGTCGCGCGATTTCTGCTCGAGGTCGGCCGCCGACATGCGCAGCATCGAGGACGGCGGATCGATGCGGTCCGCCATATAGGCGAAGCAGGCCATCAGCAGGGCATGGAGTTCGTCCCAGCGGGAGAAGGATTGGGCGGCGGGCGCGATGGTGAGGGTCATTCCGGCACCTCGAAACAAAAAAACATTGCACACTATTAGTAGCTTCGAGTGGGGTGAAGGCACTTGCTAAGGGTTTGTCTTTTCATGTGTTAGAGGAGTTTTTTCAAGCTGTTACGGTTCTGCTTTTTCACGGAAAAATCCTCAAATGCCAACCTTCCTGTAATTACCTCCACCCCCTCATCGTGCAGCGCCTTCTCTAAACTCGAGTTCTTGCCGCCTTCATAATCCGCACCGATTATTACCTCCTTCAACTCCCCAAAATCGCCAAACGGGCGAAAATATAACCCATTCTCATAGATCGATCCCTCATTGTTAGCGAAAATCCGTACTTCTCTCTCGTAGGACCACCCGCAATATTTTGTTCTTTCAATCAAATCGAAAAATTTAGGTCGTTCCCAGAACACATAAGCGTCCTCTCTGCCATTCGGGACTATTAGGCGCTTATCCACATAGTTAACTTTGAACGCAACCTTTGGCATGAGATCAAACCCTAGTGCGACACCTCGATGGCAGTCAGCATAATGACTCCACAACAACGGCTCATTCCATGTTTCACTAAAGGAAATTAACCCTTGCTTGGAGAAAAGTTGCCGCCTGATCTTCCTTCCCTCGGCTCTTGATTTCTTGCTGGGGCCAGTCGCCAAGAACTCGAACGGATCATTGATGTCCCGGTCGGTCGCCAGCTTTAATCGGCGCCTGTAAAGGGCATCAAGCCCCCATCGCGCAGAGTAAAATTTGTAGACCCGCTTTGGTGACTCCATACATGCAGGTTAGAACAGGAAATACCGCTGCGCCATGGGGAGCACGGTGGCCGGCTCGCAGGTCAGCAATTCGCCGTCGGCGCGCACTTCATAGGTTTCGGGATCGACCTCGACGACGGGTGTGGCGTCGTTGAGCACCATGGAGTGCTTGGAGATGCCGCCGCGGGTGTTTTCCACCGCGACCATCTCCTTGTCGACGCCGAGCTTGTCCTTCAGCCTCGCGTCGAGCGCGGCCTGGCTGACGAAGGTGACGGACGAGTTCGTCAGCGCCTTGCCATAGGCGCCGAACATGGTGCGGTAATGCACTGGCTGCGGCGTCGGGATGGAGGCGTTGGGGTCGCCCATGGGTGCCGCGGCGATCGAGCCGCCGAGCAGGATCATGTCGGGCTTGGCGCCGAAGAAGGCCGGGTTCCACATCACCAGGTCGGCGCGCTTGCCCACCTCCACCGAACCGATCTCCTTCGAGATGCCATGCGCGATGGCCGGGTTGATCGTGTATTTGGCGATGTAGCGTTTGACGCGCGCGTTGTCGTTCTCGCCGGTCTCTTCGGACAGACGCCCGCGCTGCACCTTCATCCGGTGAGCCGTCTGCCAGGTGCGGATGATCACCTCGCCGACACGGCCCATGGCCTGGCTGTCGGAGGCGATGATCGAGAAGGCGCCCAAATCGTGCAGGATGTCCTCGGCCGCGATGGTCTCCTTGCGGATGCGGCTTTCGGCGAAGGCGATGTCCTCGGGGATCGACGGGTCGAGATGGTGGCAGACCATCAGCATGTCGAGATGTTCTGCAATGGTGTTGACCGTGTAGGGCCGCGTCGGATTGGTCGAGGATGGCAGCACGTTTTCCTGCCCGCAGACCTTGATGATGTCTGGCGCGTGGCCGCCGCCCGCCCCTTCAGTATGGAAGGCGTGGATGGTGCGGCCCTTGAAGGCGGAAATCGTGTTCTCGACGAAGCCGCTCTCGTTCAGCGTGTCGGTGTGGATCATCACCTGCACATCAAAGGCATCGGCGACCGACAGGCAGCAATCGATTGCCGCCGGCGTCGTACCCCAGTCCTCGTGCAGCTTGAGCGAGGCCGCACCCGCCATCACCATCTCCTCCAGCGCGCCGGGCAGCGAGGCATTGCCCTTGCCGGCGAAGGCGAGGTTCATCGGGAAAGCATCGGCCGACTGGATCATGCGCGCCAGGTGCCATGGGCCGGGCGTGCAGGTCGTCGCCAGCGTGCCATGCGCCGGGCCGGTGCCGCCGCCCAGCATGGTGGTCAGCCCGCTCATCAGCGCTTCCTCGATCTGCTGGGGGCAGATGAAATGGATATGCGCGTCGAAACCGCCGGCGGTGACGATCTTGCCTTCGGCGGCGATTGCTTCCGTGCCGGGGCCGACGATGATGTCGACGCCGGGCTGGGTGTCGGGATTGCCGGCCTTGCCGATCGCGGCGATGCGGCCGTCCTTGACGCCGATATCGGCCTTGTAGATGCCGGTGACGTCGACCACCAGCGCGTTGGTGATGACGGTGTCGACCGCGCCTTCGGCCCTTGTCACCTGCGATTGGCCCATGCCGTCGCGGATAACCTTGCCGCCGCCGAACTTCACCTCCTCGCCATAGGTGGTGAAGTCCTTCTCGACCTCGATGAACAGTTCGGTATCGGCTAGGCGCACCTTGTCGCCGGTCGTTGGGCCGTACATGGCGGCGTAGGAGGCGCGGGTGATCTTGGCGGGCATGGCAACGGTCCTTTTAGCGAGCTGACAGCATGCGGAGGCGGGGCTTGTGGCGGCGGGCATACATGAACTTTGCCCAGAGGGCGTAGATTGCGGTCAGCCAACCGGCATCGATCTCGATTGTATCGTCCAGACGCGCGCCGTCGGGGGTCGGCGCTACGGTGAGTGTATGGTTCCAGGCCTTGACCGCGCCGCCATACTCGTGGCTGGCAAAGGTGCGGGCCTCGGGATCGAAGTGCACGACTTCCATCACGTAAGGGAAGGGCGGCAGACGGCCGAACAGGGAGACGTTGGTCTTGATCACCTGGCCCTGATGCATCGGCTCGTCGGGAAGAGGTTCATAGTCGATCAGGCCGCGCACGGCCTCGCGCAGGCAGTCCCAGCTGGTCGCAACCTGCCAGACCCTGTCCGGCGAGGCATTGTAGTCATGGCTTGTCGAGACGGTAGCTGGCATGGCGTCCTGCGATGGGGGCTTGCGCTAATTCACACTGGCGGCGCGTTTGGCCGCTGATTTCTTGGCCGGTTCGTCTGAAAGCGCACCAGGAAGTTCGGCGGCCGCAGAGGCGCCTCCGGCGGATTTGAAAATATCGATCGGGCGGCCGACAAACCCGGTCGAGCACGTCGTTGGCGTTTGCGGTGACCGGATCGGTCATCCGCGAGGCGAGCAGGCGGGCATAGGCCGAACGCGACAGGCTGTGTTTCAGAGTCGGCCAGTCCTCGTCGCCACTGCCGGAAATCATGCGGTCGGCCAGCCCGCCGATCATCATCATCGCCTCGGCGCGATAGTGCGTTTCCTGCCGCAAATCCTTGAGGACCGCGGCGAGGTGGCGCCTGAACTTGTGTTCGGCGTCGGGCGTGGCCAAATCAGAGCACTCCCATGACCTTCTGGTTGAAGCCGTATACCGTGCGCTTGCCGGCGAGCGGCACGAGGGTCACGTCGCGCTCCTGGCCGGGCTCGAAGCGCACCGCCGTGCCGGCGGCAATGTCGAGACGATAGCCGCGCGCCTTTTCGCGGTCGAAGGAAAGCGCGGAATTTGTCTCGTGGAAATGATAGTGGCTGCCGACCTGGACCGGCCGGTCACCGGTATTGGCGATCCTGACTGTAACCGTTTCCACACCTTCATTGAGGGTGATCTCGCCTGCCTTGGTGATGACTTCGCCAGGGATCATGGGGCCTCCTATGCCACTCTCGCTTCAACGCAGTTGGATTTCGACGACAGGACGCGCTTCTCGGACGGCGGATATTTGACGAGCATTTCTGCCGGGCGGATCGGCCGGGGCACGAATTCACCGCCACAATTGGGGCATTTGCCGCCGAGAACATTGTCCACGCAATCGACGCAGAAGGTGCATTCGAAGGTGCAGATCATCGCCTGCCGGCTGTCAGGCGGCAGATCCTTGTCGCAGCATTCGCAATTGGGGCGCAGTTCCAGCATCTTAAGCCTCCTTACCTAATGGGCTCGTGCACGGTGACGAGCTTGGTGCCGTCGGGAAAGGTCGCCTCGACCTGAACGTCGTGGATCATCTCGGCAACGCCTTCCATCACCTGGTCGCGGGTGATCACGGTGGCGCCGGCTTCCATCAGTTCGGCGACGGTCTTGCCATCGCGCGCGCCCTCGACGACGAAATCGGTGATCAGCGCGATCGCTTCGGGATGGTTGAGCTTGACGCCGCGCTCGAGGCGGCGGCGGGCCACCTGCGCTGCCATGGCGACCAGCAGCTTGTCCTTTTCCCTGGGTGTCAGTTGCATCGTTTCCCTTTTGAGCCCCCCTGCTCTACCTGTTCCAGCCCGCCCGGTTCAGCTTGACCAGATTTTGGGCAGGCCTGCCTTGCCATTGAGCAGCCCGATCAGGGGCTGCAGCAATGATCTCAATCGATAGCCGTCCTCGGCCAGCACCCTCGCAAGAAGCTTGCCAGATGAACCCACCCGCCAGCAACTGGCGCCCGCGTGGATTCCGGATCCGTTGGCGGCATGATTCGCGATCAGTGCGCGCGTTTGGGACAGGTAAGCTTCAGCACGTTCGCCGACCACCAAGATCGTCGCCATCGCCCCCGCTCCGTTGCCGGTCGCAAGGCGCGAGAACAGGCTGGAAGCATCACCCTCGAAGCGAAAATCCTCGCCATGCACCAACTGGCCTTCGACACGAATGCGCCAGTGGTCCCGAAACGTGGCGTGGCGAACGGTCTCGCCCATCGCCCTTCGGCCAAGCAGCAGCGACTCGACGATCAGGCAATCGGCGTCGCTGGCCAGATCGATATTCATGGTGCGTGAAAAGGCGGCGCGGTCGAACAGGATCGTCTCCTGCGGAAGCCAGGCAATGCGCGCGCCCGGCATGGCCCGCAAGGTGACATCGACTTTCGCGGTGCCGTCGCCGGCCTTGTACACCTTCTCGCAGGCCTGCGTGGTCAGCGAAAGACGCGCGCCTTCGCCCGCACTCGCCTGCCATGACAGAAAATCACCGCCGGTCATGCCACCGGCGGTGTTGATCAGTACGGCTTCGAGCGCATTGCTTTCAGCCGCGCCGTGATGTTTCGGGATGCGTATCCTGGCCGAACCTTCCTGGAAGAGGTCGGCAAGCCTGGTTGTGTGGCCGTCGCTGCGAACGCCGATCCTTCCGCGCGCCTCGACGCGCTGCATCCGGAAAGGCTGCTGGAGAACGTTCATACGCCTCCTTGCGCCAACGGCGCGGCACCCGGCCGCGCCGTCATGGGATCACATCTGGCCGCCATCCGAATCCAGTCCACGAGGCATGTGGCGGTTGTTCTGGATGGCGCTGCCACCATTCTTGAACTGCACGGTCGGCCGCTGCGAGGTTTTGCGGATGCTGAAGATAGTCGCGGTCTTCTTGTTGACCGTAGGCTTCCTCTTGACGATGATGCGTTCACAGATATCGCCCTTCTTGACAAATCCGTGGCCGCAAACCAGCGGGCATACCCGTTCATCGACCGATTTCAGCTTCTCGAGAATATCACCGGACGGTTCGATCGAGGCAATTTCCAGACCGCGACGGGAAACGAAATCCTCCAGGGCGCTCTGGCTCCTGCGTCCCCAGATTCCGTCAACGCCGCCGGCATCGCAGCCAACCCGGTTGAGTTCGCTCTGCAACGACTTGAGCATTTCCGGCGTGGGTCCGGTGTCTTCAACTGCTGTTTCGTTCACCGACGGTGTTTCCCGAGCCGGCAGGCTCGCCACCTGAATTTCCTTGTGCTCGTCCGCCTTGGGGGGCGTATTCGTTGCAGTCTTGGCGACGGGTTCAGGCTTCTTCGGTTCCTCGGCCTTGACTACCGGCGTGGCGGGTTTTTCAATCTTGGCGACGGGAGCTGCAGGTTCGGCAGCGGGCTTGGCCGGTTCAACCTTGCTGGCGGTATTCTCCGGCTGCTTGCCTTCAAGCAGAGCGATCTTCAGGCGGGCGAGGCTGGTGAAAGAGCCATTGGGGAACTGCTCGAGATAGGCCTTGAAGAAGCGCGGATCGGTCGATTTCTCGATCGATTCCCAATACGTCATTTCCACCTGCGTGTCGGCGGTGGAGCGCGTGTTGCCCTGATTGGCGAGATTTTGAAGGATCGCGGCCAGATCGGCCTGCGGCTGCGGCTTGGCCGGTTCAGCGCTGGCAACCTTCTCCTCGGTCTTCTTGTCGTCAGCCGTCTTGAAGACAAAGCCGCGGCCGACCAACGAGGAATTGCCCCAGGGAACCTGATTGCCATTGGTTGCCTTGATCACGTCCTCGCGGACATTGCGCATGACCGATTCGATGTCCTCGTCCTCGGTGCCGATGTGTTTCAGCAATGCGGTGGTGAAGGGGCTGTTGTCGCCATCACCGTCCAGCGCGACGTTGTCGGGGCTCGTCGAAAAGCCGATATAGGTGCCAACGCCGGTCTCGATACGAGCCAGGCCCTGCGAAACGTTGGCGGCCCTGCCCTTGCTCATCGAACGGGCAAGACGGGCGGCCAATGGATTGTTGCGGCAGGCATCCAGCAGCACGATGCTGGTACGGTTGCGGTTCTCCATCACGCGCAACAGGAAATCGACCGCGACACCCTGGAACTGCAAGTCGATCTCGTTGCTCAACTCCGCATTGATGGGAAGCAGGTAGTTCTGGCCGTCGACCTGCAAGCCATGACCCGCATAGAACAACAGCGCCACCTGCGCATTGTTGATCGAACGGGCGAATTCCTGGATCTTGGCGCGCATTCCGTTCTGGTCGAGATCGACACCCTTGATGACGTGAAAATCGAGATCGGCAAGCGAAGCAGCGATCGCATTGGCGTCGTTTGCCGGATTTTTCAGTTCGGATGCATGAACATACTTGGAGTTGCCGATCACGAGCGCGACACGCTTTTCGGCCTGTGCGGCGCCAGCTGCCCCGAGCAGCCAAACGGTTGCGATCGCAAGGGCCACTGCCCGTGCGACTGTCCAATTTCGCATGTTTCGAACATGTATCATCTCGTGAGACCCCCTTGCTGCCCTGCACCATAACACATTCGGGCAGGGTGAAAAATGCACACCCTATCTAGTGTGCGCAACCGCACCCTTGCTGTGTGAAATTGCACAGAGTGGTCGATGGGCCGCGAAGCGACGGTAGTGAGGCCTGTTGGGGGATAACGGGCGCAGGCTCGCATGCGCTCGATATTGACTTGCTTTCCGCTGGGACTTCCGTCCCGACGTCCGTTCGCGGGCTGGCGCTTTGG
>JAJDOK010000112.1 GCA_022340185.1 Salaquimonas sp.
CCGACTTGATGACATCCTTGGCGCGGTCGGTGATCTGCATGTAGCCATTGGGATCGATATGGGCGACATCGCCGGTATCGAACCAGCCATCCTCGTCGAACTGTTCGGCGCCCGCACCGCCATAATAACCCGACGCCACCGCTGGCCCGCGAACTTTCAGCCTGCCGAAAGTCTTGCCATCCCAGGGCAGTTCGTTGTTCTCGTCGTCGGTCACTTTCATCTCGACACCGAACGGCGCGTGACCCTGCTTTTCCTTGATGTCGAATAGTTCGTCACCGGTCAGTTCGGCATATTCCGGCTTCATCGAACCGAGCGAGCCGAGCGGGCTCATCTCGGTCATGCCCCAGGCATGGATGACTTCCACATCGTAATTCTTCTCGAATTTCTCGGTCATGGCGCGCGGGCAGGCCGAACCGCCGATCACCACCTTGTTGAGATAAGGCAGCTTCTTGCCGGTCTCCTCGAGATATTGCAGCAGCATCAGCCACACCGTCGGCACCGCGGCGGTGAAGCTCACCTTCTCGGTGTCGAGCAGTTCGAAGATCGACGCACCGTCCATCTTGCCGCCCGGCATGACCATTTTCGCTCCGATCAATGGCGAGGTCTGGGCCAGGCCCCAGGCATTGGCGTGGAACATTGGCACCACCGGCAGGATCACGTCGCGCGAGGAAACGCCCATCGCGTCGGGCAGTGCGGCGATCATCGCGTGCAGAACGTTGGAGCGGTGCGAATAGACCACACCCTTGGGATCGCCCGTCGTGCCGGACGTGTAACACATGCCGCAGGCTTCGTTCTCGTCGAGATCGAGCCATTGGTAATCGCCATCGGCTTCGCTGAGCCAGTCCTCATAGGCGGCGACATTGGGTAGCTTCGTCTCCGGCATATGCGCGCCATCGGTCAGCACGATGATCTTCTTCAGGCTCGGTACGGATGATGCGATCGCCTCGATGATCGGCATGAAGGTCAGGTCGACGAACAGGCACTGGTCCTCGGCATGGTTCATGATCCAGGCGATCTGCTCGGGAAAGAGCCGCGGATTGAGCGTGTGGTAGATGCCTCCCATACCCATGATGCCGTACCAGGCTTCCAGATGCCTGCCGGTGTTCCAGGCCAAGGTGCCGATGCGGTCGCCGCGCTTGAAGCCGTCGCGCGCCAGCATCTGCGCCACTTTCAGCGAGCGTTCCCGCGATTGGGCGTAGGTGGTGCGCATGATCGGTCCTTCCACCGAACGCGACACGATTTCACGATCGCCGTGCTGGCGCGCGGCGTGGTCGATGATCTTGTGGCAAAGCAGCGGCCATTGCTGCATCAGTCCTTGCATGGGTTTCCTCCGCGACATGCTTGTTGTTTTTCCCGGTAGCTGTTCCCGGGCGCCGCTTAATGCGACGGGGCGTATTCCTGATTTCCGTCAAATAATCGCAATCCCTGCGTTACGACAAGGGGTTTGCGGGCAGCGCGGCCTCACGCCGCCTTGCGCGCGCCGTCGAATGACATGCGTCGGAATGCTATTGGCTTTGCAAAGCCACGCAGCGGCGCACTTTCCCGCACGAGCGGCATATTGGCGACCAGTGCTGCGACAGCAGGATCCTTGGCAATCTCTTCCGACAGGACGAGATCACCGCCCCGGCTCTGGCCCTGCAGTCGCGCGGCGAGATTGGCCGTCGAACCGAAATAGTCGATTTCGCCATTGAGCGTGACAACGACACACGGCCCCTCATGCACGCCGAGCTTGATGACGACCGGATCGACTTCGTCATTGTCCGAACGATGCGCGGCGTTGAAACCGTCGATTTGTTGCTGGATCGTGATCGCCGCGCGCACGGCATCGGCCGGTTCGGCGAATGCAGCCATCACCGCGTCACCGATGGTCTTGATCAGCGCTCCGTCATTTTCGCGCACGATTCGAGTGAGATAGGAGAAATGATCGCGCACCAGATTGTAGGCTGCCGCGTCACCGACACGCTCATAGAGCGCGGTTGAACCTTTCAGATCGGTGAACAACAGTGTCACCCGATCCACCGCAGCCTCGTCGCCAGGTCTCAGAGCCGCTTGGGCGAACAGATCGCGGAACGCCTGCAACGTGGTGACCTGATGCGCGGTCAGCGCGTCAGCTACCCAATCCCGGCTTTCGACGACCAGCGAGATGGCGTGGTTGCGCCGGTTGACGAAGATGAGCCTGCCGACATCGCCTGCCTTCGCCTCGACCTTGCCATCCGATGCCTCGACCTGTGGCAACACTCTATCCTCGTCAACCTCGAATTCGTCACTTTCGCTGCCGGACAGCGCCCGCGCCCGGTAAGGCCCCGGCGACAGTCGGACCGCGACACGGCGTTCCTCACCCGGTTCGATGGTCTGCTGCACCATCACGTGTGGAGTTGTCGCCGGGCCCGACAAGCAATACCCGCCGAGCGGCACCTGCCGGATGGTGGCGCTCGGATAGAACACCAGTTCCACATTCCTTGCGAAGTCGCGGGCGTAATCGATGTTGCAGGACGGGCAGTGCGCCCCGCTCGGCAACTGGTCGAGCGCGCTGACTGCTTCCTTGCCGCCCCGGCAGGACGGACACAGTAATTGCCAGCGCATGGCGAGCAGCCCGGCATCGACGGCGGCAAGACACAACTCGATCACGTGACGCGACGGCGCTTCCCACAAACGCGCCAGTTCGAGCGGTCTGATCCGCTCCACCGCAACATCCTGTTCGCCAGTGACATAATCGGCAAGCCGCTGTGCAAGATTGTGTGCGTAAGGTCCCGCTTCCAGCCTGGCGACCGCCACCTCGACCCGGTCGCGTGACGTCGCATTTGGCGTTGGCGGCTTGTAATCGTAAAGCGTTGTCCGTTTGCCTCCCAGATATTCCGCTGCCTGGCGGGTCAACCGCTCGAAGGTCCGCGAAAAGCGGTGCATCAGTACACGGCCGGCGATGACACCGATCGCATTGGCCGCATCGACCGTCAGAACGATACGGACTTTCGTGCCCTCGCCTTCCTCATCAAGATGGAAGTCGATGGTGCCGCTACGGATCGGTCCGGAGGTAAACAGCCGCTTTTGGTGGAATTCGCGATTGTGCACCCATTGGAATGGACACTCCTCCCATTCCACCGTGATACCGGCTACCCTGACCGAACCGCGCCGCTCCACCGTGCCGTCGGCACGCGCCGTTTCCTGCAACTGGTAGCTCGGAAACCCCGCCGCCTCGTTGACGCGCGCTGTATGCGAAACTATCGGCCACAATTCTTCCGGCGTCAGGTCGAAATACCATTCCGCTTCCCGACGAAGCACGCTCATGCACGATCCTCCGCACCGAATTCGCGGCGCCTTGCTGGTTCAGGCAAGATAGGTCGCGTGCACTTGCCAGGCAAATCGCTTCACGCGGGTTTGAATGCTACCGGTTTCTCGGCAGAGGCTTATTCCACGGCGCCAGACTGCCGAGCCTCGTCTCGCGGAAAATGACGAACAGGCCTGCGAACGCAATCATGACGATGCCGAGCCATGCGATCGCATCCGGCCAGTCGCCCCAGATCACGACGGAAAAGACGATGGCGAGCGGCATCGCGATATATTCGAACGGCGCCAGCAGCGCCGCCTCGACGGAACGATAGGCATGACTCGTCAGATAGGCGCCGATCGAGATCAGCACACCGATGCCTATGAGCACCGGCCAGTCCGATACTGGCGGCCACACCCATGCCCGCATCAGGAATTCGAGGCTGGGATTGCCGGAACCGGAAAAGTGCCCGTCGCCGAAGACGAGGCCGATGCTGCCACTGAAGAGGATGAAGGTGAAGTTGATGTAGAAGCTCATGGTCGAGGCCTTTTCGCCCATGCCGAGCTTGCGCGCCATGATCTGCACCGAGGCATAGAGGAAAGCGGCGATGAGCGGCAGGATCGCCGCAAGCTGGAAGGCGGCAAAGCCGGGCCGGATGATGATCAGGACACCGGCGAGGCCGGCGACGACGGCGATGATGCGCCGTGGCCCCACCCTTTCGCCAAGCACCAGCGCCGACAGCAACGTGATGAACAGCGGCGCCATGAAGTAGATCGCCGTCGCTTCGCTCAGGGCAAGCGAGGCGAGGCCCGCATAGTAAGTCATGTTGGCGGCGACGACGGTAAACGAACGCAGCAGATGCAACCGCCAGCGCGGCGTGCGCAGATTGGCGTAGCCGCCGTCGATCGGCACGAAGACGGCGAGGATCACGGTCGTGGCGATCACGCCGCGGATGAAGGTGATCTCGTGCAGCGGATAGCCGCCGCTCAGGAGCTTGATCAGTACGTCATTGACCGAGAAGATCGACGCGGCGCCCATGGCGCAGGCAATGCCGATGAGATTGGCCTTTGCGCGCGCCGACAGCGCCGCCGCTTCGGCTTCCTCGTCATGCTCCGATATTGCCTCGCTGCCCATAGCGCGCCATAACACCGAAGTTGAGGTGGCGAAAGCCGTAAATATTTTCGCCGGGTAGCCGACCCGGCAGCCGGAAATCTGGACGCAATGATCCCCATATTCGATGGCCATAACGACGTGCTGCTGCGCCTGTGGCGCAATGGCGACCGCGATGGCGAGGCTTTCTTTTCCGGCGAGGCGGAAGGTCGCGCGAAGGGCCATGTCGACCTGCCGCGCGCGAAGGAGGGCGGTTTTGCGGGCGGTTTCTTCGCCATCTATGTCATGCCGCGAAAACCGCCGAGGAATCAGAAGCTGGCAGTCCAGTCGGGATTTGCCGCCGAACCGCAGGACTACGCCATGAAGGTGGCGAGTGAACAGGCATCGATCCTGTTGCGCCTGGAGCGGTTGAGCGAAGGCGGTTTCCGCATCGTACAAACGGCCAAGGAGATCAGGAAGGCGCGGCGTGACGGCGTAATCGCCGCGATTTTCCACATGGAGGGGGCCGAGGCGATCGGTCCGGATCTCGCCGAACTCGACCTGTTCTACGCCGCCGGCCTACGCTCGCTCGGCCCGGTCTGGAGCCGGCCCACCATTTTCGGCCATGGCGTGCCGTTCAAGTTCCCGCATTCGCCCGACACCGGTCCCGGCCTCACCGAAGCCGGCGAACGGCTGGTCAGGCGGTGCAACGAGCTGAAGATCCTGATCGACCTGTCGCATATGAACGAGAAAGGCTTCTGGGATATCGCCAGGCTTTCCGATTCGCCGCTGGTCGCCACCCATTCCAATGTGCATGCGATCTGCCCCTCGGCGCGCAACCTGACCGACAAGCAGCTCGATGCGATCGCCGAATCGAAGGGGCTGGTCGGACTGAACTATGCCGTCGCCTTCCTGCGTACCGATGGCGCCCATCGTTCAGAAACTCCACTCGACATCATGACCAGGCATCTGGCCTATCTGGTCGAAAAGCTCGGCGAGGACGGCGTTGCGCTCGGTTCGGATTTCGACGGCGCCATGGTGCCGCGCGCCATCGGCGATGTCGCCGGGGTACAAAACCTGGTCGAGGCCATGGGCAAGGCCGGTTTCGGCCGCACCCTTACAAGGAAAATCTGCCACACGAACTGGGAAAATCTGCTTGCCCGCATCTGGGGCGAGTAACGAGCCTTCCCGCCGCACAAAAATCCAACGGGGCAAACATGAAATTCGACTTCGATCGCGTCATCGACCTGCGCAACACGCATTCGGCCAAATGGGACCGCATGGAAGCCGGAACCGTTTGGCGAGGCAAGGAAGCGCCCGTCAAATCGACCGGCAGCACCGAAGCACTCGATGCCATCCCCATGTGGGTGGCCGACATGGACTTCAACGTGCCGCCGCCGGTCACCGCCGCGCTGCAGGCCGAAGTCGACCGATCCGTATTCGGCTATTACGACACCAACCAGTCCTGGCGCGAGGCGGCATGCGCCTGGCTCGAAAGACGTCACGGCTGGAGCCCTGATCCCGATTGGCTGTCGACCACGCCTGGGGTCGTCTCCGCGATCGGTCTGATCCTTCAAGCGTTGAGCGAGCCCGGCGACGAGGTCATGGTCTTTTCGCCGGCCTATCACGCCTTCCGCTACATCATCGAGGCCAATGACCGGGTTCTGCGCAATGTGCCGATGATCGTCGAGCAGGGACGCAGCCGCATCGACATGCAGGCGCTTGCCGACATGCTGACGCCGCGCGGCAAGGTCGTCATCCTGTGTTCGCCGCACAATCCCGGCGGCCGCGTATGGGAAGTCGACGAGATCAGGGCGGTCGCCGAATTCTGCCGCGAGAACGATCTCTATCTGATCTCCGACGAGATCCATTGCGATCTGGTCTATCCAGAAGCCCGCCACGTCCCCACGGCGTTGGCCGCGCCGGGGGTCATGGACCGCCTGATCACCTGCGTCTCCGCGACCAAATCCTTCAACCTGGCCGGGGCGCACGTCTCCGCGGCCGTCATTTCAAATCCCGAAATCAAGAAGAAGGTGGATGCGCGCATGGGCGCTTCCGGCCTGATGTCGCAGAACCGCTTCGGCATGATCGCCACCGAGGCCGCATGGCGCGGCGGCGATGCATGGCTCGATGCGCTGATCCCCTATCTTCAGGCCAACCGCGACCATTTCGCCAGTCGCATCGCCCGCGCAGTTCCGGGTAGCCGCGCCATGCATCTGGAAGCCACCTATCTCGGCTGGGTCGATTTCACCGGCACCGGCCTCGAAATGGAAGACTACATGGAGCGCATCACGCAACGCGCCCGCATCGGCGTCTCGCCCGGGCCGCAATTCGGCACTGGCGGCGAAAAGTGGATGCGTTTCAATTTCGCCATGCGCCGTGCCCTGCTCGACGAAGCGCTCGACCGGCTGGAAACGGCGTTTTCGGATTTGGGGTAGCAAGTACCTTTGCCTCCCCCTTGTGGGAACCAAAGGACGGCGAAGTCAAACAAAGTGAAGACTGAGCCGGAGGAGCACTTGAGTGGCTTCTATCGCTCGCTAAATGCTCGGGCCTGTCCCGAGCATTTAGCGAGACTCCGGGATTCAGCAGATCCTCGGCACAAGGCCGAGGATGACGACTGCGATAACCACCACGCCGTAATCTTAATCCACGAAGGCGCGCTCGATGACGAAGGTACCCGGCGCGGCATTGGAGCCCTCGATCAAACCCGCCTTTTCGAGCAATAGTTTCAGATCCTTCAGAAAGCCCATCGAGCCGCAGATCATGCCCCGATCGGTTTCCGGATCGAGCGGCGGCACACCGAGATCGGCGAACAGCTTGCCGTTCTCGATCAGCGTGGTGATGCGGCCCATGCGCGGTGAATCTTCACGTGTCGTCGTTGTGTAGTGGGTGAGATAGTCGACGAATTCGCCGATCAGTGGATCGTTTTTCAGATCCTCGACCAATTCCTCGCCATATTTGAGTTCCGCAACAAGCCGGCAGGTATGGGTCAGGATTACCTGGTCGAACTTTTCATAAGTCTCCGGATCTCGGATCAGGCTGGCGAAGGGCGCAATCCCCGTGCCTGTCGAGAACATGTAGAGGCGTTTTCCCGGCAGCAGCGCATCGTTGACCAGCGTGCCGGTCGGTTTCTTGCGCATCAGCACGGTGTCGCCCGGCCGGATCTTCTGCAGATGCTCGGTCAGCGGTCCGTTTGGCACCTTGATCGAAAAGAACTCCAGTTCCTCGTCCCAGGCGGGGCTGGCAATCGAATAGGCGCGATAGACCGGCTTTTCGGCATTCGGCAGGCCGATCATCACGAATTCGCCCGAGCGGAAGCGGAAGCTTGCCGGCCGCGTGATGCGGAACTTGAACAGCCGGTCGGTATAGTGCTTCACCGACACCACGGTTTCGGCAAATACATTGTCTGGTACGGGAAAGGTGACGCCTTTCTCGATATTCATGTCAACAACGCCCATCCTGCGGCCTTTCGCAATCCTTGTCGGTTCCGATCCGGCCCTGAAAACTGTCTGCTGCACCGATTGCCGCATGCCCCGAAACCGGGGATAGCCACAACCACCTTTGCCAGGCAAGGTGCCGGATCGCCACAGGCTTTTTCAAGCCCTGCCCGCTTTTACGATTGTCCGCCCTTTCGCAACAGCAATGGTTTTCCACCTATTGGCTGATCGCTGAAAGCGGAACTCCCGCAAAAGCAGGCCATAGGAAATATCCGTTCCGCCTTGCCCGTTTCGTTCCTCCAAGACCATGATCGAAATCAATCGCCTACCACCACCCCTGTTTTCATTGCTTTTTACGCCCTGTGCATTCGCGCACATCGGCCCGGCCCGATTTGTCCTATCTCTTGGTCATCGCAGACGGACAAACGAACCGAACCCCGCCTGCCCCGTTCTGAAAGGACAGAAACCATGAAGA
>JAJDOK010000119.1 GCA_022340185.1 Salaquimonas sp.
CGAAATTGCACGTCTTTCCGCCAATGCCACCCTCACACTGAATAATGATGCCGCATTTACCGTTGAGATAATCTTCTCGCGGAGTGGGGAGGCCGTTGCAGGCCGCCCATTGCTTCCCTCGCTCAACCAATTCATCGGCGTAGCGGAAAGCATCGTGCTGGGTCTGGAAGCGGAGACCGCCCGGCTCAAATCCATCACCCCGTAAGTCCGGCCTGTCACGCTGATTCGTCATAGGAATTTATTCCCGGTACGTCAAGTATATAATTGGGAAAAAATTCCTTGAGGGGCATTGACGATGACGAATGCGGTTCAAACGGCAGAACAGGATAGCCGCTCCCTGCGACAGGTAGGCTTGAATCACGCCGGTTTTCGGGATGCCGGTACGGGGATGGGTGATTGGGGTGGTGAAAACAACTGGAAGTCACGTCCATTTGGCGTGGCAGCGCGTTTTGTTGTCAGGCTCGTTGCCTGCGCCCTGCAGGCTAACGAGGCCGAAATGCTCTCGGCTCGCCGGGGTGCTGCCGAAGTGGCGAGGGCGCGCCAGGTCGCCATGTATCTGCTGCACACCAGCCTGTCGATTGCCTATGCCGACATTGCCGGCATGTTCGCGCGCGACCGCACCACCGTCTCGCATGCCTGCCGGACGATCGAGGATCTGCGCGACGACCCGATGCATGACGACATGATCGTGCGCCTGGAGGAAATGGTTGATTTGGCAAGGTCGATGTCTGCCGCCGAGCGACACAAGGGCACCGGCCAGACGCGCAAGGCGTTTGCCTGACCATGAGCGGAGAATCGAAAAACTGTGCTGCGCAAGGCGACCGCCAGCTGACGCGGTTGCTGAAAGTGATCGAAGCGGCACGGGGTGAAGCCGGGCTTTCCGCTTTGCCGAATGGCGATTGCCGCATCATGCATCGCGGTCGCCCGGTCACCTTTCCCGCCGCACTTGTCGAGCGATGCGGACGCGATGGCCTGATCCAGTGCGAAGGTGACAGGGCAACACTGTCGCCTGAAGGGCACGCAGCGCTTCGGCGACGCCTCCATCCCGATGCGGGCTATGTCGCCCAGCATGGCGGCCTGTCGGTTCGCCACGTCGAACTGCCGCAGGCAAGTCAGCAGGTCACCATAAACGATGGAGAATCCCCGCTCACACGGCTTTTCACACGCAAGGCGCATGACGGCGGTTCCTGGCTGACGCGATCGCAATTCGCCGCCGGCGAAAGGCTGCGCGCCGATTTCGAGCGCGGCCGATTGCGGCCGCGCATGACGGCGGTGTGGGACAAGCCGGTCTCCGGCGGCAACGGTATGGCTGAACTGTCCGATTTCGCCCTTGATGCGCGGCGGCGCGTCGAGCGTGCGCTTGACAGCCTCGATCCTTCGCTGGCCGGCGTATCGCTCGATGTGTGCTGTTTTCTCAAGGGACTGGAGCAGGTCGAACGCGAACGGCGGTGGCCGCCGCGCTCGGCCAAACTTATGTTGCGTACCGCGCTGGCGATCCTTGCCGGACATTACGGTTTCGAAGCGCAGGCCGACATACGCCGCCGGCCGGTCCTTCACTGGGGCGACGCCACGTATCGTCCAAGCCTTTGATTGCCTGGATTATCCACCAAGCGCCTTTGCCGCCTCGGCCTTGATGCGCGCCACCATTGAGCGCAGCCCGTTGGATCGCTGCGGCGTGATGTGCTCGCTCAGATGCAGCCGGTCGAACACCTCGCTTTCATCCGTCCCGGCGATCTGCGATGCCTGCCGGCCGGAAAACAGCGCCAGTGCGACCGCGATCAGGCCGCGCACGATATGGGCGTCGGAATCGCCGCGAAAACGTAGAACCGGATCGTCTCCTTCGCCCACGTCGGTGACGATCCATACCTGGCTGACGCAGCCCTGGACCTTGGTCGCGGCATTCTTCTCCGCCTCATCCAGCGGTTCGAGACCGTTACCCAGTTCGATCAGGTATCTGTAGCGGTCGTCCCAGTCGTCGAGGAATTCGAAATCCTCGACGATGGTGTTTATGTCGATGGGGGCATTCATCGGCGCTCACTCTTGTTTCGTCCCTCTATACTGAACGAAACCGGCAGCCGAAAGGCTTGTTGGCCCGACAGGCCAGATGGAGTTTGGCGGGACTTTCCGCGCTGATGGGCTGTCTCAGCGCGCCACCGTTCCGGTGCGAACCGGGTCCTGGCCGGTCGTGGCAACAGTTGAACCGCTCATGGAATCGGAGGTATCCGTGGCGGTGTCACCGGCTGGTTCCTGCTCGAGCCAGGCCGAGACATAGCGCATTCCGGTGCGTGCCTTTGCGCCGAACTGCGAGAACAACTCGTTCGCCGTGCCGCAAGCCTGCGGATTGCGGTCGCAAAAACCGCCGAGATCGCTGACGAACGCCTGTGCCGCCCCCAGGGTCTCGAGTGTCGAAACCGGGCGCTGGCCGTCCTTCAGATCGGCCGGGTTGACCGGAATGAGGGCCACGACGATCGATAGCCAGAAGATTGCGCGGATTAAAAACATGTCCCTTGCCTTTCGTCCCGGCGCAGACCTAGCAAACAAAGCTTAAGTCCCGTTTTGGGCCGCAAGACGGAATTGACTCAAATTTTAAGCTTTTTTACCTGCCGCCCCATGCATGGTTTGCGTATGGCGGATCTGACTTCGATCGGGTCGTCGCCATTGCGGATCGCGGCACCGTTCGGACTGCCTGTTGGTGGGCTGTGTCTCAACCATGCATTTACCATAGGCGTAAATTACCGGCCTCAATGCCCTGCCTGCGCCTCGACTGGCGACGTCACGCCCGCCGCTTAGTGTTGTGTTAAAGCTGCTATGCGAGCGTCCCGCAAAAGGATGTGGACACTCGTCCATCCATCCTCAAAACAATGAAGTGTGAGCGTATCCACCCGGAAACGGCCGGTCCAACGGCGCGTCCGCAGGTGGAAGAAAGACAAGGCATGACCTCCTATTCGGGATTGGCTGGCCGATTGAAGCAGGGGACCGATCTGGCGGAGATGGGTCCTGACTGCTATTCGCTGCATGGTGCCGACGGCAAGGCGCATTACGTCAACGCGAATGCGCTCGACCTGTTCGGTTGCCGGCCTGACGAGCTGTTGGGCGATGGCTTCCTTTCCCAGATACAGGTTCTCGATCGCGTCGGTGCGGCATGCGCCATCTCCGATTGCCTGGCCGAGGGAACCGAGAAGAATGTGCAGTTCCGTGTGCAGCGTGCCCACGGCCCGCTGGAGCCGACCCAGGGGCGCTGGTACCTGATGCATTGCCGTCCCTCCGACGCGGTGATCGAGGGCGTCGAGGGGCGCCTTGCGCTTGTCGTCACCCGCGATATCTCCGAACGCCGCATGCTCGAGGACGAATTGCGTATCGCCCGCGAAAAGGCCGAAAGCCTTTCGATCGCCAAGAGCCGGTTCCTCGCCTCCACGAGCCACGAACTGCGTACCCCGCTCAACGCGATTCTGGGCTTTTCCGAACTCATGCAATCCAGCGCCATGGACCGGATGCCGGCCGGTCGTCGGCAGGAATATGTCGGGCTGATCCACAATTCGGCGACGCATCTGCTCAACGTGCTCAATGACATTCTCGACATGTCGAAGATCGAGGCGGGCAAATACGAGATTGTGCCTGAACCCTTCGATTTGGCGACTGCGCTGACCGGCTGTTGCGCGATGATGCGCGGTCAGGCGCAGACCCGCGAAATCGAACTGGTCACGAGCGATCTGGTTGACCTGCCGGAGATCATTGCCGATGAACGCGCGATCAAGCAGGTCGTGATCAATCTTCTGTCCAATGCGGTGAAATTCGCCGAAACGGGTGGACGCGTCGAGGTGACCGCCAGCCGGGTCGGCCGCAATGTAATGATTGCGGTTGCCGACGACGGTATCGGCATCTCACCCGAACACATGGCCAGCCTTGGCCAGCCCTTCTATCAGGCGGACAGCAAATATGACCGCAAATATGAGGGGACGGGTCTTGGGCTTTCCGTCGTTTGCGGTCTTGTCGAACTGCATGGCGGCAAGGTCGAGTTCGACAGTCACAAGGGGAAGGGAACAACGGTCACCGTCACGCTGCCGATCAATTCGGGCGAGGCGAGACCGGTTCCCGCCAGCGAGAAGATTGAAGTGCTTGAACTGACGCGTGACCGCGACGATCGCGACTTCACGATCACCCGCCGCGCGGTGTGATTGAAAGGGGATGGAAATGAGAAACCTAGCAGGCGCCGCCTTCGCGACCATTCAGGACTATCCATCCATTGCGGCCGGAAGCTGCGCATTTCTGGTAGCCTTCGCGCTTGTGGCGGGAAATGCCATGCTGAGCCAGCCTGGCGGACATCCCGATCCCCTATGGGCGACCCGCGACCGGGTCACCACCCAGTCGGTTGCGAAAAGACAGGCCCAGATACCGGTCCGCAAGGTGTCGGTCGAGACCATCACGCCCGAAACCGTTGGCCCGGCGGTTATTCCCGTTCCCCTCAAGCGACCGCCGCTCGCTTCCGATCCGGTCGTTCACGACCAGCCCGCGCATGACCAGGTCGGGGATCATGGCGATTTGGTGCGCCAGACCCAGGAAGCGCTTGCCCGACTGGGACTTTATGACGGCAAGGTCGACGGTGTTTACGGACCCGTCACGCGCGAGGCCATTCTGGACTTCCAGCGCGCCAACGGTCTGAAAAGCGATGGCGAGGTGAATCTCGCGGTATTGGACGAAGCAAGGGCGCTGATCGGCCGGCCGAAGGTTGCATCCAGCACCGAGATTGCCGATGCCGGCGTGATAGAACAGCGGATGGGGACGGCAAACGCGCCGCGCTCGGCGCAATCGGAGGTGACTGCCGAGCCGGCCGTCGCCACCAGTTCGTTGCGCGCCGTGCCGGCAGTCGAGTCGCCGGAGGATATCGCCAAGGCGGCCAGGATCGCGCGCATCCAGATCGGGCTTTTGAATTTCGGCGAATCCGGCATTGCCGTCGACGGCGTTCTTGGCCCCCATACGGTTGATGCGATTCGCACCTTCCAGGAGCGCTACGGCATGCCGGTCACCGGCGAGCCCGAAGAAGCCGTCATCCGCAAGATGGAACAGATCGGCGCGCTGCATAACAGCTGAACATGCTGTATTGTCGACGTCAGTTCCAACCGAACCCGTCGAGAACCGATGCGCCTGACAAGTCAGATCTGGGTTTCGGCTTTCATCCGCGCAGAATCCGTCGCCGGCGCCTACGCCACCGTGCTGCGCAAAGGGGCTGCCGGAGCCGGCGCGATCTTCGTCGCACATAACCGGCTGGACTCGACCTATACGATCTATGCGCCCGCTCCGCAGACGGTTTTCGAAGCGGGAGAGGCGACTGAACGCCGCTTCGAACAGGTCGCCGAGGGGGTAAGCGAGGAAGAGATGCGTGCCTATTTCGATCGCCAGATCGCCTTCGATCCGGATTGCTGGATCGTCGAAACCGAGCGGCGAGACTCGTCTGCCTTCCTGACAATTGTCTGATTGCCTATCCGGCTTTTTCTATTTCGTCTTTCCGTTTTTCAGCCGTCTGGTGGGGCGCGGGCCGCAATTCGGCGTGGTCTGCAATCTCGCGCCGGCGTTCCGAAATTGCCGCCGCAAGGTTGGCCGGCGGCGCGTCGGACGTTGTCCCGATTTCTTCCGCGCCGCCGCTGAAGGTCTCGACGAAGCGCCTGCACGCCTCGACATTGATATTTCGGTAAAGGCCAACGGCGCGCGACATCGCCTCCGTGCTGCGGCCGACCATCGGCCGCAATAAAAGGATGAGACGGCTTGCCGCAAGGTCGTCGACGCCGAGCCCTTTGAGCAGCATGCACAGTGTCTCCACGCTGTCTCCCGAGATCAGACCGAAAATGGCGGTGACCGGGCAACCGAGTTGTCGGGCGATCAGTCCGGCGACTGCTTTCCTGTCGCCAGTGCGCGCGACTTTCACCAACTGCCGTGTCACCTCTTTGCCGAACGTCACGTTTACCGGGGTCGGTCTCGAATAGGCGGCAGGGGCAACCGTGTGGCTTCTGCCGAGCCGGCCGCCTCTTGCTGCCAGTGCAAGCAGTTCCTTCAGGCGGTCCACCTTGGCGATATCGACCTTTTCTCCGGTTTCGGCCTTTCCGGTCCGAACCGTGTTCTGCTTTTCGGCGCCTTCGCCATTTTCAGCCGGTTCGCTTCTTGGTGCGGTGGTGTTTCTGGCCAGGGCTGCCGCAGCCAGCTCGCCGCCATTGGCCAGCAGCGACAAGGTCGCCGCTGGTGTCAGGTCATTGCGCCGGCACAGGACCTGAAGCTGAGCCGGTTTCAGCTTGCGGGCGAGCGCAACGATATCGGTTTCTTTCAGTATCGGCGACAGCAGCAGGATCGGTGCGGCAACCTGCAGTTCGTCGAGCGCCAGATATAGGATGATCACCCGCGGGATATAGGCATTCGTTGCGATCGTTGCCGATAGCGATCGTCTCCCGACTGTGTCGCAGGCGCCAATCAGCTGGGTGAAGAATTCCCTGAAAACCGCAAGATCTTCCTTGCGCGGCCGTTCGATCGAACAGAAATTGCTCGCCGCTTCCAGAAGCAGCCGGACCGAGCGGGCGGTATTTTGCGTCCTCATCGCTTCAAGGGTCCGGTTGGAGCGCCGTTCCCGAAACTGCCATTCGGTGGATTGCCGCACATCGGCGATTGTCTCGCTGGCATTTTCCATCCCGTCCGAAGGCGCGACCGGATCTTCCCGATCCTCCGGGGAGGGATGATCCTGCTTGAAATGCGCCGAAGCCAGTTCGAGTGCTTTTGCCGAGACTGTGTCTGCAGCCGCTTCTGGCGCATTTTGGCTGGTCGGGAGTGCCGTTTGTTCCATCGAGATATCCGCTGCAGGCGATTCGCTTGTGGAATCGGTTTTGCCCGACACTCCGGAACAATGATTTACAATCTGTTAACCATGACTGGTTTCAATCGCGATATGGCGACTCGCAAAGGCGGGCCGGCCCTGTGCGGAGAACAGAATGTCCAACATCATTCGCTTTCCGGAATTGAAACCCGACCCGGCATCGAGGTTGCCTGAAAAGGCGGCCGGCGGACTCAGCGCCGAAATCCTTTTCTTTACCGGTGTGCGCTATTCGCGTCGCGAGACCCGCACTACCGGCGGTGCGCTGCACCGGCAAAAGAAGGAAAAGGCGGAAGCCTGAGCGCCGGGTCTGCAAGTTCAACCCGACGGTGTTTTCTGGCCAGGCGTCGTTTCGTCCGGTCCGTTTGCATCGGGTGCGGTTTCGCCCGGCCGATACGGATCGCAGCTTACTTCCTGCATGAAATTTCTGGCGCGTTCATTCCAGCTTTCGTCCGGCATCAGCACGCGCAGGACAACGAAACCGGCCTTGACTTCGGATTCGATGACGATGGCCGACTCGGCCTCGATCGGTTGTGCTTCGCGCAGCCTCAGGATGTCCACCGGGTCGAGCAGGATGATGTCGAGCCTGCCGTCGATCGCCGTGCGGCTGTTGAGGCTGTAGATGACTGTTCCATCCTCGTCCAGGACGGTTGCCGACCAGAAGGAATCGATCTTCGGTCCCTTCATGAACAACCCGCCCCGAGCCCGCTCGAAACGGCACACGCCATAGGCGAAGAATGGGTCGATATCCGACAGCAGGGCATCGGTGCCGGTCCCGGAAATCTGGTGAAACGCGAAGGGTTTCGTGTTGCGCGAAATGATGGCGTAGGCGTCCTGCGTGCCATAGGCGGGAATGAGCAGGATGATGCTGATATGCACGATCGCCGCCAGTATCAGGGCACACAACACATAATAGGCAATTCGCCATCGCATCAGCGGCATGCTCCCCTGATGATCGCCGGCATCTGCGGTGCGTCGAGTTGCGAACTGCCCGAGACCGACGTGTCGTAGAGCCTGAGCGTCAGCCGGAAGGCGCCGCCGCCGCTGACGGCGAGCCAGTTGCCCGGCTTGGCGTGGCGCGACAGTGAAATCCTGTAGGAGCCGTCACTGAAGCGCACGATTGCCCCGGAATAAAGTGCCGAGGCGCCGCCCGGCGCCGGCTTGACCGGTTCCCCTGACGCCCGATAGGCAACCAGTGTCCACAGCTTGGCCGTCGGCGTGTTGCCGGATATTTCGTAATCGCATGAAAGCGACAGGTCTCTGCCTTCGCTGTCGCTGATCGCATTGAAGGCGAGCCCCTCGGTCGCGCCAAGCGGCACGCTGCCTTCAACCACGGATTTTGCAATCGTGTAGGGATCGACCTCGCCGGCACTGGCGTAGGGGGTCGCCGTCCATGGACCGATCGTGATCGCACCCAGTCCCTGCGAGCGCTGGATTGCGTACCAGGCGCTCGACGCGCCGCCCAGCAAACCCGCGAGTGCCACGATCAGGATGATGATCGATGAACGCACGGGCCGCTTTCCGCTTCGCCTAGCGCGACGTCAGCAGGTCGCCGGCCTCGGCATTTTGCGAGGCGACGACCTGGTTGGAGCTGACAGGTGCAGCGTCGCGCAGTTTGCGCTCCAGTTGGCGCAGCATCTCTTCGGCCTGGCCGGACAGGTTCTTGCGCCGTGCCACCGTCTGATCGGCGTCCTTCGAACGCCTGGCTGGACTGCCGGCGTTGGCGATTGTCGCATCCGGCAGCGGATTGTCGATATAGGGGATCGGCAGCAGGTCGATGTTCTGGTGCGCGTAAGTCATGAATGTCTTCCAGGTCATCGCCGGTACGCTGCCGCCCGTCATGCGGTTCATGGTGGTGTAGTCGTCATTGCCGAACCAGACCGCGGCAACGAAATTGCCGGTAAAGCCGCAGAACCATGCGTCGCGATAGGCCGACGTCGTGCCCGTCTTGCCGGCCGCGCGGATGCCGTCGAGTGCCGCGCGCCGCCCGGTACCGCGTTCGGGAACCTGCACCAGCATGCGGTTCATCGCCGCCACCGTGCGCTCGCTCAATGCCTGTTGCGGTGGCGCGTGGTCGCGCTTGTAGTCGTAGAGCACGTTGCCCTCGCCATCGGTGATCTGCGAGATCATGTGCGAGTCGAGCTTGGTGCCGCCGGTCATGAAGGTTCCGAAAGCCGTCGCCATCTCGTAGGGCGTCAGGCCGTTGGCGCCGAGCACCATCGGCGGGTTGAGCACAAGCGGCGAGGTGATGCCCATCTTGCGCGCGGTCTCCTCGATGCGTTTTCCCCCGAGCCCCTTGAGATGGTCGTACCCGCCGACATACAGCCTCGGCGGCACCGAATTGTAGGAATGGATGAGCGCGGTGGTGAAGTCCATGTGCCCGTGGTAGCCGCCGGAATAATTGTGCGGGCACCATTTGCCGATGCAGATCGGTGCATCGGTGACCGGCGTATGGTCGTCATAGCCGAAATTCTCGATCGACGAGGCATAGACGATGGGCTTGAAGGAGGAACCGGGCTGGCGCCGCGATGTCGTCGCCCGGTTGAACTGGCTGGCGCCGTAATCGCGCCCGCCGACGATCGCCCGCACCGCGCCATCGCGGTCGATGACGACCATGGCGGCCTCGCCGGCATGGTACTGCTTGCCGTACTGGCGCAGATTGGATTCGATCGCCTCGTCTGCGGCCTTTTGCAGATCGAGGTCGACAGTCGTCTTGGCGATGAAGGTGCGGGTCGGAAACCGCACCGCCAGCTTCTTGACCTCCTCGAAGGCGGCATCCATGAAATAGTTGGGGCCTTCCTCGTCATTGCGCTCGACGATGGAGGCCGGATTGCGCCTTGCCGCGATCACCTGGCCCTCGGTCAGGAAACCGGCTTCCACCATATTGGTCAGCACCTCGTTGGCGCGCGCGCGCGCCGCCGGCAGGTTGATATGCGGTGCATAGCGCGTCGGCGCCTTGTAGAGGCCGGCCAGCATCGCCGCCTCGGCAAGGGTGAGATCCTTGACCGACTTGCCGAAATAATATTGCGCCGCCGCCGTCACGCCGAAATTGCCGCCGCCCATATAGGCGCGGTCGAGATAGAGCTTGAGGATTTCCTTCTTCGACAGATTGGCTTCCAGCCACAGCGAAAGGAAGGCTTCCTTGATCTTGCGGTTCAGCGTGCGCTCGTTGGACAGGAACAGGTTCTTGGCCAGCTGCTGGGTGATGGTCGAGCCGCCCTGGACCACCTCGTTGGCCTTGACGTTCTCCACCATGGCGCGGGCAAGGCCGAACAGGTCGATGCCCCAATGATTAAAAAATCGCCGGTCCTCGGTCGCCAGCACCGCCTTGACGAAATTGTCGGGCAGCGCGTCGATCTCCTTGGAATCGGACTGGTGGATGCCGCGCCGGCCAATCTCGTGGCCGTAGCGGTCGAGCATGGTCACCGCGTAATCGGTGCTGGCGCGCCAGTCCTTGTTGGTCTCCTCGAAGGCCGGCATGGCGAGCGCAGCCAGCACGACCAGCCCGGCGAGCCCCAGCGTGATCGATTCGTCGACGACTTCGACCGCCAGCTTCTTGAAGCCCGTCACCCGGAAGCGGCGGAAAAAGATGGTGATCGCCTCCCAGCGGTCTCCGGCATCCGAGAACAGGTTGAAGAGTGTCGAATCGATCCACGAATCGATGCCGAGCAGCACATTGCGTGTCTTGCCGCGGCCGGACTTGCCAAAAGGATCGCGCACGCTGAATTTTCCCTGCAATTCGGGCCGGCCGCGCTCCGACAGACGGATATCCACCGCTGGCCAAGATGCCCCTTTCCTGAGATATACCAATTGCGTGCGGTTTTGGAGGGGTATTCTTCGCCTGTGTTGCGTTGATGCTTAACATGCCGGATGTTTTTCGTGCTTCTTGCCCGCACCCGTGTGCCGGCCTAGGCTGTATCGACGAACCGGAGCGATTCCCGATTTGACGCAAGCAATTGAAGCCTCCGGCGAACTGCCCTTCTGGAAGCGCAAGCGCCTTGCCGAGATGGACACGGCCGAGTGGGAGGCGCTGTGCGACGGCTGCGGGCGCTGCTGCCTCAACAAGCTGGAGGACTGGGACACCGGCGAGATCTTCTGGACCGACATCGCCTGCACCCTGCTGAACCCGCATTCCTGCCGCTGCGCCGATTACGGCAACCGCTTCGAAAAGGTGCCCGACTGCATCCGCCTCGATCTCGAAAAGGTCGACGCCCTGTCATGGCTGCCGCCGACCTGCGCCTACCGCCTGGTCGCGGAAGGGTCCGACCTCTACTGGTGGCATTATCTCGTCTCCGGCAGCCGCGGCACGGTGCACGAGGCCGGCATCTCGGTTAGGGGACGCACCGTCTCCGAAGACGGCCTGACCCTCGACGACTATGAGGACCATCTGGTCAAATGGCCGGGCGAGGACCCGGGCGCCTAGGCGGTCTTGCGGTTCCTGATGCCCGTGAGCGTTCCGGCCAGCGCCGAGATCAGCGTCCCGGCGAAATAGACGATCAGGCCGGCCAGCGTTGCCGTCGAATAGTCGACCCGGCCTTCCACCATCTGCAGGCAGAAGACGACCAGCGGCCCGGTGGCGGCGAAGGCCGCGATGGTCGCCGTCGTCGTCAGCGCGACGGCTTTCTGCACCGCGTAGATCGGGAAGGCGAGGACGGCGAGGCCGACGAGAACCGCGAACAGGTAGTCGGGCAGCGGCACGGCGCCTTTCGCGTCGAGCCCGAGCGCGAAGCCACCGACCGCCAGCACGGTGTAGAGCGGAAAGCGCAGCCCGAACTGCGCCAGCGGCCCGACGCCGGCACGCACCAGCCCGTGGCTCGACAGCAGCATGCCGGTGATCAGCGCCCCGGCGACAAGCGCCAGCACGAGGCCGAGCACGGCCACGCCAAGATAGGATGATGGCCCGCCGCGCACGAAGCCCGACAGGCCGGCAAGCGTGAAGGCGGCGAGCATCGCCATGCCGATGATCAACAGCCCCATGCCGACCTTTTCGAACATCGATTGCCGGCCGACAGGTGCGCCGATGCCAAGCCGTGCGGCGGCGAGCGCGCTCACGGGAATAATGCCGGAAAACAGCGTGAAGGCGACCGCCGGCTCGATCAGCTGGATGGCGATCAGATAGGTGAGCCAGGCGCCCGCCGTCGTCACGTTGAGCCAGACGAGCGAAGACCGCGCCTTGAAGGCCGCTGCGAGCTGCGCCGGTTTTGTCAGCCACACCCAGGCGATGGCCAGCGCCGCCGGCACGCCGAACACGATCGCGCCGAAGCCGAAGGAGTCGATTGCCTGAAAGATGCCGCCGCAATAGACGGCCTGGATCGCATCGAGGATCAGGAAGGTCGCGCACCACACGAGGCCGCCGAGGGGTGAATTCGTGCCACCCCCACTCAAACCGTCCCGCGCGTTCCCGCCACCGTCCATGCTCCCCCGCACTTTTTCGAAGGTGCTTGATAGGGGATGGGGAGGAGGAGGGGAAGGGGAGGGCGTGGTTAGCCACCAAACGATTGCGGCAAGTGTTGCGTCTTTCGGAGTGCCAGTGGAGCCAATACGCTCAAGCAGAAGATTTGTGGGCGTTTGCCATCCGATCAAAAAGAAGAGGCCAGTCCGATTGCTGGATTTCTTGCGTTTCGACTTTTACTCTTTCGGCTTGCCAGGTACTTTCTTGGGTTGTGGTAGAATATTCAGCGCTCGACGCAATGCTTCGTCGCATCGCCGCCTCACTTCCTCACCGTCCCTGAGGTCATCTCGTTGGGAGTTACCCATTGAAATTACCTGTTTTTGGTTCCACAAAAGAAGGGGCTTACATATCCCTCATTACGCTTCCGGTGCCATGGCCACCGCATAAGCCATTGATTACCAAACTTAATCTAAAAGATGGGGTTTTCCGGCTCACCGTTGGTTATGGCCGGCGGATTGTAGCAGAAGTTATTCGAATCGACGGCGATACTGAAATGCCGATTCAGAAAATCACCACATGTAGAATTGCTGCTGAACCGGGAGCGATAGCAATTGTCTCAGCAAGGTGGAGTGATTACGTCGATATCCGCATCAATGGCCGCACTGTAGCTTCAACGCGTAGTCCTGAAGATGTTCCGCGCCTCTATAGAATTGATGCATTTCCGTATTCGAACGGCGATATGGACGATCTATCGGAACGCAATGCAAAGGCCATCGTAAAGCGCCAACGCCGTTACCAATCATACATACCCAAGCCAAATACCAAAGATGGTGGCGAAGCATATGTCTTGGAGTCGCTGGCTGAAGAAGCAGCGCAGATCGATGATCTGGTTAAGTTTGTCAAAGAAGGTAAGTATCAGCATACAAGAGGATTGGCAGGTCGATTGCGCCTATTGCTATACAAGGGTGGCCGCCAAGAACCATTGCTCCAAGCTGGAGCTGCCG
>JAJDOK010000122.1 GCA_022340185.1 Salaquimonas sp.
TGAGCCGCCGCCGTGATCGTGCCGGCGAAAAAAATCATGAGAAACGTAATGAAGATGCCTGCGAAAAACTGTTTAAGCTGTGTCATGTCGCTTTTCCTCGAATAGATTGTGCAAAGCCTTCCAGCCGGCAAAGTAATCATAGAAGCCCGATTTCGATTTTAGGCATGGCGATCTTCGCGGGGTCAAGGCATTCGCCGTCTTCTCCCCAGCGTACACCGTAAATCGTGCTCCTGTAGGTGCGATGACGGAACCGTCGAGCCGTCACCACTCGCAATGGGTCGTCATGCGCAAAGCCAGCCGCGAGCAGTTGCAGGCCCTTTTCGCGCGTCAGCACCAACGCCGCCGTGACAAGGTCGATCCAGACTGCCTCGTCATCGCCACGCACTGCCGGCAGTGCCAGATAGGCCTGGCCGAGTGGCCGGCCCGGCGCGGGCAGGCGCGGCAGGCCGGCAAGCGGCGCGGCGAGATTGACCAACGGGCGCAACCGGTCGAGCGGCGGCCGGTATGCAGTTGCGACAAGCGAGCGGTATGGCGCCTGGTCCCATACCGCCGCAACGCCGCCGATACGGCCGCCTTCCTCGCGAACCAGGAAGTCGCTTGGGGCCAGATCGGTCCATTCCGAGAGACCGGACGAATTGCCGATATGCGGAGCGAAGTCGCGTGAGCGGTTCTGTTCATCGAGAAATTCACCGATGACCGTCATGTCGCCCGGTTCCGCGCGGCGTATGGTGGCGGGAAACGTGGTGCGTGCAGGTGCCGTCATTGCCAGCACCTCGTAGGCGAATAGCGGTTCGAACAGCGGAAAGCCGTCGAGTCCGGCTTCGAGGATACGTCTGGCCGTATCGTTACCCTCGATGATCGAGGCCAGATACCAGGGCGTTTCGGCCGGATCATGCAGGAAGGTGCGAACGGCCTCGAAACCGGCGCGCAACAGGTGGGCGCGATTGCGGAATTGCGGATCGACGCGCAATTGGCCGAGCCAGCCGACCGGGCGTGCCTGGCCATTGACGAAGGACGGCAGAACCGACCGCGTCGCGATGCCGCCGGCTTGACCGTCTTCCAGGCGCGTACCGATCACCGTTTCGGATCGCGCGTCGGGGCGCAGCGGGTGGTGCCAGCCTGGCTCCGTGCGGTAGGCGAGACTGATCCAGCCGGCAACGGCGTTGGCGTTGAGCAGGTCGGCAATCGCCTTATCGTGTTCGGGCCCGGCCACCCGAAAGCGAAACCCGTGCCGCGTGAAGGATCGCGTCATGCCGCCTGAAGCAGTTCGCCGCGCCAGTGCGGGTCGCCGAAGGGCAGCATGTGGCGCTTGTTGACCTCGGCGCGGTGGAGCATGTTGATGATGAAGAAGGCGCGCAGCATGGTAAACTCACCGCGGTTCTGCGCGTCGAAGCCTCGCCGCAACAGTGAGGGCAGCGAATAGAACCGCCTGCGCGATTCCACACACAGCCGGGTGATCTCTTCCCCCGCCATGCCGCCCGTGTCGAAGGGCAGCGTGTTGTAGGAATAGCGCTCGTCCAGCCACCAGGCGTCATAGTGCAGACGGCCTTCCTCCTTCAGCCGCGCGTAGAGCGGCGTGCCGGGGAAGGGCGTCAAATGGTTGAAGGCGGCGAGGAAGAAGCGGTTTTCCTCGGCGAAGGACACGGCGTCGGCGAAGGTCTGCCCGGTCTCGGTGCCGTAGCCGAAGATGAAGGTGCCGTAGACGCGGATGCCGTGGCGGCGCAGATTGGCGAGCGCGTTGGCATAGCCGCCGCCCATGGTGTTGAACTTCTTGCCCATCTTGCGCAGCGTCTGCCTGTCGAGGCTCTCGAAGCCGATCAGCACGCCCCGGCAACCGCTCGCTGCCAGTGCAGAGACGAAACCCTCGTCATGGGCGGCATCGACACTCATCTGGGTCACCCAGCGGATACCGAGTGGTGCGATCGCCTCCGCCAGTTCGCGCGCTGCGGGAATGTTTCCCGCGAAATTGTCGTCGACGAAGAAGAACAGCTTGCGCTCGCGCTTTATGGCTTGAAGTTCGGCGATGATCTCGTCGACCGGACGGCGGCGATGCGTCCGGTTGAAGAAGGTCTGGATGGCGCAGAATTCGCATGGGAAGCGGCAGCCGCGTCCGGTCTCGACCAGGCCGAGCGGCAGGTATCGCTTGCCCCGATAGACGGAGCGGTCGAAACGAACACCTTCGAGCGAATGGCGGTCGCGGCCCTTGTAGAGGCGTTTCAGCGTGCCGTGACGGGCGTCGTCGACGATCTCCGGCCAGATCGCCTCGGCTTCGCCCATGACCGTGGCCTCGGCATAACGTGAGACCTCTTGCGGCATCAGCGTCGCGTGAAACCCGCCCATCACCACCGGCACGCCGCGCCGGCGGTATTCCGAGGCGATCTGGTAGGCGCGTTTGGCCGTATAGGTCTCGACGGGAATTGCCACGAGATCGGCCGGCTCGTCATAGGCGACCGGCTCCATCCGGTCGTCGTAGAAACGGGTTTCGACGTCATCCGGGGTCAGCGCCGACAGTGCTGCGACCGGCAGCGATTCCATCTGCCAGGTACGCATGTAGTTCTCGCCAGGCCGCCGCCCGATCGAGGGATGGACGAAGGTGATCCTCATGCCGCCGCCGGGCGGTAGTCGACGGCCCAGTCGCAAGTGTAGTGCGTGTCGAGGTGGTAGGCATAGAAGCGGTAGCCGTAATTGGCGAGTATCGCGATCGGCAATTGCGTGCGCGACTTCGCCAGCCGCCTGACGATGGCGCGCCGCGAATAGACTTTCCGCCAGGCCGCCACGTGTCCCTCCTGCAATTCCTGCACACTCATCCCGATCGGCTCGAACACGACGTGCTGGCCGTCATAAAGTTCCCAGTCGCGGGTCAGGATGCGCCCCTGTGCTTGCAGCCGGTTGAACAGCGGCGTGCCCGGAAATGGCGTCTGGATGGCGAAGCGCGGCAGATCGATGCCCGTGTCGATGACGAATTGCGCGGTATGCTCGAACACGCCGGTGTCGTCATCGTCATGTCCGAAGACGAAGCAGCCATAGATGCTGATGCCAAGCGCGTGCAACTGGTCGATCAGATCGGCGTAGAGGTCCGGCCGGTTGAATTTCTTGCGGATGGCGCCGAGCGCATCTTCCGAGATACTCTCGAAACCGATCAGGACACCGGAGCAGCCACTCGCGGCCATCAGTTTCATCAGTTCCGGGTCGCGACCGATCAGGCTCGTCACCAGTCCGAACCAGCGGATGCCGAGCGGCTGCAGGGCGCGAAACAGGCGTTCGGCATAGGCCCTGTCGGAGATCAGGTTCAGGTCGATGAAGATGTTTCGTCTGGCGCCGACGCGGCGGATATCCTCGACGACATGTTCGACAGGTTTCTGGAACTGCCTGCGCCCCCAGGCCGAGGGCGAAACGCAAAACTCGCAGGCATGGGCACAGGCCCGCGTCGCCTCGAACACGGCATGAGTGATGTATTTGCGCCTGTCGAGAAGCTCGCGGCGCGGGAAGACCGGATCGTCAAGATTGAAATCGTCGCCCTGCTCGTAGCGCGGCCGCATCTTTCCGCCTGCGAAATCGCGCAGCAATTGCGGCCAGGACCGTTCGGCGTAACCGATGCAGATCGCATCGGCATGGGTGGCGGCTTCCCGTGGCATCAGCGTCACATGCGGACCACCGAGGACGACCGGGATATTTTCGGCACGGAAACGGCGCGCCAGTTCGTAGGCGCGCGGCGCCGTGCCGGTGATCACGGTCATGGCGACAAGGTCGACGTCGAGGCCGTCGGGGATCTCCTCGATGCCTTCGTCGATCAGGCGGAATTCGATGTCCAGTTCGGCCGGGGCCAGCGCGGCAAGCGTCGTCAGCGTCAGCGGCTGGTAACGCAGCGACTTGCGGAATATCCCGCCGCTGTAGCGATAGAGCGGGCCTTTAGGAGAGATGAGAGCGATACGCATCCTGGTCGATTTCCGGCCGGAGGTTCCTCCTGAAAGACTATTGTCTGTACGGCAAAATGGAAATGGCCGATTTCAGCCATCCAACGGCATTATCCGGCATCATGTGACTTGCCGGTGACGCGACTGCGGCCAGATTTCATGGATTTCACCGATATCATTGAACATGACCGGCATCTTGACGTCGCCGAGCCGGTCACCGCGCGCCATGCGCCATTCATGGTAGATTTCGACCGGCCGGTCCAGTCTGACGGCGCGAACAGGCCCGAGCTGGGCAATACGCCGCGCATCCTCATAGCCCGGATTACGCATCAGCGCCCGGTCGGCGGCTTGCGCCAGTTCCCCGGCATTGCCGGCGTCCGTCAGCAGGACGTAATGCGGATCAGGCGTTGCACTTGGCACCAGCGCCGCGAAGTGCGCATGGCATTCGGCAAGGCATTGCGCGACGAAACCTTCTTCCAGCTTTTCCCCGACGAGATCGCAGGTTCCAGTAACGCGGCCGGCAAAGGTCAGCATCGGGACAGGCGAGCCGCCGGCTTCGAAGTGCCCCTCACAGCACACGCGGTCGCCGATCCGATAGCGATAGAGGCCGCCCGGCGTGGTCGCGACGATCTGGTAACCCGCGCCGCCTTCAAGGGCGTCGACGAGATGCAGCGCGCCATCCTCGTCCATGAATTCCAGAAAGGTGCTGGTCAGCGCGGGCAGGGGGAATTCGGCTTCGTGAAGCGGAAGCGTGAAAACGCCTTCCGTCGCCAGCAGGCCCTTCGGCTGGAAGGCGGCATGGGCAAAGCGCCTGTGCAGGTCGGCGGCGAACCGGGCCGAACCTGCGTCCGCCCAGGCGCTGATCAGCCGCAATCTTGGCCAAAGGTGCTCAGTGTCCACCCGGCCGGAAGCGAGGCTTGCCGCAAGGATGGCGGCACGATCAGGCATCGCCGGCAGGCCGTGACCGCCGTCGCGAAGGGCGCGAAGCACCGGTTCGGGATCGCGCTCAAGCGCGTCGAACAGGGTGGAAAGAAAGGTCGGGCTCCAGATCGAGATCAGGGTCAGGTCCGAGGTCGCGGCCAGCCATGCAAGCGTCGCCGTCTGCCATTCGCCGAAATCGATGATCCCAGACAGCGACGTTGCACCGGTCATCAAGGCGGCAACATCACCGGACAGTTCTTCCCCGAAATAGACGGCATCGGATTGAAGGCCGACGGGAAGCCGGCCTTCCGCGCGGCGGGGTGAACGCGTCGCAGGAGAGATTGCGAAATAGGCATGGCCTTCGGCGATCGCCGGATCGCGGTCGAGCAGATCGGCGATCCATGCGAGGATCGCGCGCCGGAATGCATCAAGCCCGGCATTGGTGCAGGGGATCAGCTTGCGTCCGCCGCCCGAACCGCCGGTCTGTTCGAAGCAGACCGGTTCGTCCGTCGTCAATACGGCCGGTTCCGCCTCGATGACACGCTGGATGAACGGCCGATAGGCTTCGTAGTCGCGTATCGGCACGTTACAGCGGAATGCATCCACCGTCTCGATGGCGCCGAATTCGTGCGCGGTGCCGATCCGGCTGCCGGCCTGCCGCGCCAGGATGTCGAAAAGCAGTTTCTCCTGTGCCTGGCTGGGCGCGCGAAACGCTTCGTGCAATGCGGCGAGTTCACGCCTGCCGGCTTCGCGCAGCCGGTTCCATTTGTTCACGCTCGAAGCCTTTCAGGAACTGCTTGCGCGCCATCGGCCGCAAATTGTCCTCGCTCAGTTCACACATGCAAAGGAGTTCGTCACCGAGATCATGGCCGGGATTGCGCTCGACAAAGAACATGACTTCCGGATTGTTCATGTGGGGCTGGTCCAGGCCTGCGTGGTCCTTGCGCAGCGCTGCCCCATGCACGTCATGGCGAACGATCCCCGTCGCCCGGTCGTATCGTTCACCGAACACCTGTTGGCCGATGGCGTCCATCAGCGTCCTCATCTCCAGTGGCGTCTCCTCGCGCCATGTCGGAAAATAGCTCCGGGCAAACGCGGACATGTAACGATAGGTTCGATGCCCCTTGGTCGTGAGCAGCCAGTACAAAGGCAGGTCCGGCTCGACGCCCTTGACCGCACCTGCATGCTCGATCCAGTTGAACGCGAGCGCCTGGGAACCCCAATATGCGCGGTCGATGATGGTATCGCCTGAATAGATAACCCTGACATCCTGGTCATGATGAGACGCCGTCCACACGGCAATGGTCGAGAACCCGCTGATCTCACCAACGCTGTTGATGAGCAGCAGGACTTGAGTTTTTTTCGCCAGGTCGCGCTCGAAAACCCGATGGTCCGCGCCGGAATAATATGTGTCGTACAGGGCGAACATGGCGTTGCGCTCGGCGGTGCCGATAGCGCCAATGTCGACAATATCGCAACGTAATTCCCGTTTCATGGCGCCCCTGCGTCTTGCAAGCGTATTTTTTGCCGATGCGCCTCGAAATGGGTGACGACCGGCAAGCGAAATTTCATTGCAGGATATGACAGGATCAAAACATGCCAAGATAAGCAGGCGTTGAAAACAGATACAACAGCCAAAACCTGTTCCGGTCGCATCGCCGGAACGGTCCGGCATGACACGAATGTCGGCACCGCTATCTGAAGAAGGTGGTCAGCTCGGGGAAGAACAGAATCAGCATCAGCACCAGAAACTGGATCGACATGAACGGCATGAAACCGCGGAAAATGTCCGGCAGCGTGATCTCGGGCGGCGCCACCGATTTCAGGCAGAATGCGGCCGGTCCGAAAGGCGGTGACAAAAACGACACCTGCATGTTGACGCAGAACAGGATGCCAAACCAGACCGGCACGGAAATCGCCCCGAACGATGCGCAAGCGAGGGTCGTCGGGCAGACTGTCCGGCCGGCGCGCGACGAGGACCAGTTTTTCCATGGGCGCCGCTCCACCGCCAATCCCGCCATCGGCGAGCAGGCGGTCCACCAGTGCGCGCCCCAGAAAGCCCGTGTCGCCGGTAACCAGAACACGCATGTTTCGGGCTCTTTCCGTTGCTGTGCAACGCGCGAGACCCGGCTGGACAGATACGGGATGAGCGCTGTGGAAAATGTCACATTTGTTAGTTCTTTTGAAATGTCATTCACTTGCTCAAGGC
>JAJDOK010000136.1 GCA_022340185.1 Salaquimonas sp.
TGCCAGATGCAGCGCCGCCGACAGGCCGGTATAGCCGCCACCGACGATACAGACATCGGCGCGATGCCTGCCTTCCAGCTTCGGCTTCATCTCCGGCAAATCGACCGTAGCTGCATACCATGACGGCGGGTATCCGCCCCCTGTTGCATTGGGCCGGTCGTTGGCGTGGAGTACATTAAGCGCCATGCGTCGTCATACGTTAAGCAGCAGATGCTCGCGCTCCCACGGGCTGATCACCCGCATGTAGTCCTCGAACTCGCGCAGCTTCGTCTGCTCGTACATGTGGCAGAAATCCTCGCCGAGCAGTTTTCTGAGCTTGGGATAGGTGTGGAACTGCCTCAGCCCTTCATACATCTCGCGCGGCAGAGCATGCGGCAGAGCATAGGCGTCGCCCTCCACCCTGTCGCGCGGTTCCAGCTTTTCGGTCATGCCGAGATAGCCGCAGGCGAGACAGGCGGCCATCGCCAGATACGGATTGCAGTCCATGCCGACGACGCGGTTTTCGATGCGCCTGGCCTCTGGCCTGGAGATCGGCACGCGCAGTCCTGTCGAGCGGTTGTCGATGCCCCATTCGGTGTTGATCGGCGCGGAATTGCCCGGCACCAGCCTGCGGTAGGAATTCACATAGGGCGCCAGGATCGAGATGACGGCGTGCAGGTATTTCTGCTGGCCCGCGAGAAAGCCGTAGAACAGTTCCGTCGCCTCGCCCTCATCATCGCTGAACACGTTCTGCCCGGTCTTGGTGTTCACCACGGATTGGTGAATGTGCATGGCGCTGCCCGGTTCGTCCTCCATCGGCTTGGCCATGAAGGTGGCATAGCAATTGTGCCTCAGCGCCGCCTCGCGGATGGTCCGCTTGAAAATGAACACCTGATCGGCCAACACCAGCGGATCGCCATGGTTGAGATTGATCTCGATCTGGCCGGCCCCGCCTTCCTGGATGATCGTGTCGATCTCCAGGCCCTGCGCATCGGCGAAATCGTAGATCGTGTCGATGATCGCCGAATATTCGTCGATCGCCGAGATCGAATAGGACTGCCGTCCCGCGCCCTGCCGGCCGGATCGCCCGACCGGCGGCTCCAGCGGAAAATCGGGATCGATGTTCGGCTTGGTCAGATAAAATTCCAGTTCCGGCGCCACCACCGGCCGCCAGCCCTTGGCCTTGTAACGCTGCAATACGCGCTTCAGGACATTGCGCGGTGCGATCGCCAGCGGTTCGCCGCTTTGGTACTCCATGTCGTGGATCACCTGCACCGTGACGTCTTCGGCCCATGGCGCGGCCACCGCGGTCGAAAGATCGGGCAGAAGAACGAGATCCGATTCGGTTACCGAATCCAGCGTGTCATAGGCGGCATATTCGCCGGTGATCGTCTGGTAGAAGATCGAGATCGGCAGGAAGCTCGTTTCCTGGGTGACGAACTTGCGCGCCGGCATCGCCTTGCCGCGCGCAATGCCGGCGAAATCGGCGATGATGCACTCGACTTCCTCCACAATGCGTCCGTCGAGCCAGTCGCGCGCTGCCTGCGGCAATTGCAGCGACCATTCGAGTATTTCCTGGCGGCTCATGCTTTGTCCGTGCTGCCTGTTTCAGATGGTGTCCCGGCTGAAATGAGTGAGTGGTGATGAATTGATGCTTCCGATCGATCCGGGATCGCCAAATGTCGCTCTTTTGACGAAAGGTGGCAAGGTCTGGCCCTTGGGCAGCATTGACGCAAGCCCATAGGCACACTGGAAAAACCCCTTGGAAAACGCCGCTGCATGCCATTAAAGTCTTATTACAGGTTCATATAAGAACAGGGGAAAGTTGATGAGGAAGCTAGCCGCCGCCATTGCAGCAGCCCTGACCGCCCTTGCGGTAAATACGGCTGTTGCCGCCGAAGTCCGGGTCTACAACTGGTCCGATTATATCGACGAGGAAATTCTCTCCGATTTTGAGGCCGAGACCGGCATCCATGTCGTCTATGACGTGTTCGATTCCAACGAGGTGCTTGAGACCAAGCTGCTTGCCGGCTCAACCGGCTACGATGTTGTCGTGCCGACCGCCGATTTCCTGTCACGTCAGATCCAGGCAGGCGTCTTTCAGAAGCTGGACAAGTCGAAGCTGCCCAATCTCAAGAACATGTGGGACAAGATCGCCAAGCAGACGGCGAAGTTCGATCCCGGCAACGAATATTCCATCAACTACATGTGGGGTACGACCGGCATCGGCTACAATGTCGACAAGATCAAGGAAGCCCTCGGCACCGACACGATCGATAGCTGGGAAGTGGTGTTCAATCCCGACATCATCTCGAAACTCGCCGATTGCGGCGTACATTTCCTCGATGCGCCGACCGAACTCATTCCTGCCGCGCTAAACTATCTCGGTATCGATCCCAACACGACCAACGCCGACGATATCGCCAAGGCCGAGGAACTGCTGCTCAAGGTGCGTCCCTATGTGCAGAAATTCCATTCCTCGGAATACATCAACGCGCTCGCCAATGGCGATATCTGCTTGGCCGTCGGCTGGTCAGGTGATGTCTATCAGGCGCGTGACCGCGCCGACGAGGCAGATAACGGCGTCCAGCTCGCTTTTGCGATCCCCAAGGAAGGCGCGCTGATGTGGTTCGACCAGATGGCCATTCCCGCCGACGCCAAGAATGTCGACGAGGCGCATCAGTTCCTCAACTACATCATGCGTCCCGAGGTCATCGCCAAGGCGACCAACTATGTCTACTACGCCAATGGCAACAAGGCCTCGCAGCCGCTTCTGGAGGAAGACCTGATCGGCGACCCGACGATCTATCCTGACGAGGCGACAACCGAAAAACTCTATGTCAAGCTGCCCTACGATCCCAAGACCAATCGGATCATCACCAGGGCCTGGACCAGGATCACTACCGGCCAGTAGGCATATTGGCGGCCCCGTGAAGGGGCCGCCGCTTTATCCGGGGACAGCATGAACGCCACGAAAGCCGCGCCAGGAATATCCACCAGGGCCACGAAGAAGGCCGCTCCCAAGGTTGCTTCAAGGCCGACTGCAAACCCCCACAAGGTGTTCGCGCCGTGGGACGAGGCTGATGCGATGCCGATTGTCGAATTCGACGCGGTGCGCAAGAATTTCGGCGATTTTGCCGCGGTCGATGGTGTCTCACTGAAGATCTACCCGCGCGAATTCTTCGCCCTGCTCGGCCCGTCGGGCTGCGGCAAGACCACCTTGCTGAGAATGCTTGCCGGCTTCGAGACGCCCACTTCCGGCCGCATCCTGCTCGACGGCCAGGACATCTCGACCGTGCCGCCCAACCGGCGGCCGGTCAACATGATGTTCCAGTCCTACGCCCTGTTTCCGCATTTGAACGTACGCGACAACATCGCCTTCGGCCTGAAGCGCTCCAACCGTTCGAAATCCGAGGTCGAGGACCGCACTGCGGAGATGCTGAACCTGGTGCAGATGAACGACTTCGCCTCCCGCAAGCCGCATCAGCTTTCCGGCGGCCAGCGCCAGCGCGTCGCACTCGCCCGTTCGCTCGCCAAGAACCCCAAGCTGCTGCTGCTCGACGAGCCGCTCGGTGCGCTCGACGCCAAATTGCGCGAGCAGACCCAGTTCGAACTGGTCAACATCCAGGAAAAGCTCGGCACCACCTTCATCATCGTCACCCACGACCAGGAAGAGGCGATGACGGTCGCAACCCGCATCGGGCTGATGAACCGCGGCTCGCTGATGCAGGTCGCCACGCCGTCCGAAATCTACGAAAATCCCAATTCCCGCTTCGTTGCCGATTTCATCGGCGACGTGAACATGATCGAGGGAACCGCCGGCAAGGTGACGAAGCGCGACGGCGAGGCATATGCCGAGGTGAAAACGATGAGTGCGGCCACACTCAAGGCGCGCTGCGGCGTACCGGTGAGTTCAGGCGAGAAATGCTGGCTGGCGATCAGGCCGGAAAAGATCGCCGTTTCCAGGACCAGGCCCAGAAGTGCCGCCAATCTCGTCAGCGGCTGCGTCGATGACATCGCCTATGTCGGCAATCTGTCGACCTATCACGTCAAGCTCGCCGACGGCTCGCTGATCAAGGCGCAGACAGCCAACCGCGAGCGCATCGCCCGCCGCGAGATCACCTGGGAGGACGAGGTCTGGCTGAGCTGGTCGCCCGATGCCGCGATCATGTTGTCGGATTGAGGGGCTGGTGCGATGGCCGCGGGACTGAGACGCTATCTTCTGATCGTCGTGCCCTATGCCTGGCTGCTGGTCTTCTTCCTTGCGCCCTTTTTCATCGTATTGAAGATATCACTGTCGGATCTGGCGGTCGCAATGCCGCCCTACACGCCGACCTTCGACCCCTCTGCCGGCTGGGAAGGCTTCAAGGCATTCATTTCGCAACTTGATTTCGAGAGCTATATCTTCCTTGCCACCGATTCACTGTATGTGAACGCCTTCTTTTCCAGCCTGCAGATCGCGGTCCTGTCGACCTTTCTGGCGCTGCTTGTCGCCTTCCCCATGGCCTATGGCATGGCGCGCGCCCCCGACTGGCTGCGTCCTCTGCTCGTCATGGGCGTCATCCTGCCGTTCTGGACCTCTTTCCTGATCCGCGTTTACGCCTGGGTCGGCATCCTGCGTTCGGAAGGCCTGCTGAACCAGTTCCTCATCTGGACGGGCATCATCTCCGAACCGCTTCAGATCATGAACACACCGGTCGCTGTCTATATCGGCATTGTCTATTCCTACCTGCCCTTCATGGTGCTGCCGATCTACGCGACGCTCGAGAAGATGGATGAATCGCTGCTGGAAGCAGCGATCGATCTCGGCTGCTCGCGCGTCAAGGCCTTCTGGCTGGTGACATTGCCGCTCGCCATGCCCGGGATCATCGCCGGATGCTTTCTCGTCTTCATTCCCGCGATGGGCGAATTCGTCATACCCGAACTGCTCGGCGGCTCGCGCACGCTGATGATGGGCAAGACCCTGTGGAACGAGTTCTTCTCCAACCGCGACTGGCCCGTGGCTTCTGCGGTGGCCATCGTGCTGTTGCTGACTCTTGTCGTGCCGATCGTCATCTTCCAGCGCCAGGCCGAGCGCCAGCAGGAAGCGGGGAGGTAGATCATGATCCGGAAAAGTGGCGGCCGGTTTTCCGACAGGATCTTGATCCAGCTGGAGATGTCGCAATGACGCGCAAATTCACCTGGTTCAACGCCACCTCGCTAACCTTCGCTTTCGCCTTTCTCTATCTGCCGATCCTGATCCTGATCGTCTATTCGTTCAACGAGTCGAAGCTGGTCACGGTGTGGGCCGGCTTCTCGACGAAATGGTACGGCGAACTGCTGCACAACCAGGCCATGCTGGACGCAGCCTGGGTGACCTTCCGCGTCGCGTTCACGACGGCAACGCTCGCAACGATCCTCGGCACCATGGCCGCCTATGTGCTGGTCCGCTCCGGGCGCTTTTACGGCCGCACCCTGTTCTCCGGCATGATCTACGCACCGCTCGTCATGCCCGATGTCATCATCGGCCTGTCACTGTTGCTGCTGTTCATTGCCATGAACATCGACCGCGGCATGATGACCGTCATCATCGCCCATACCACCTTCGCCATGTGTTATGTGGCGGTGGTCGTCTCCTCGCGTCTGATCAGCTTCGACCGCAGCCTCGAAGAGGCGGCGCTCGACCTCGGCTGTTCGCCCATGGAAGCATTCTTCTACGTGACGCTGCCGATCATCGCGCCCTCGGTGGTCGCCGGCTGGCTGCTCGCCTTCACCCTGTCGCTCGACGATCTGGTCATAGCCTCCTTCACCACAGGACCGGGCGCGACGACCTTGCCGATCAAGATCTGGTCGGCGGTGCGCCTCGGTGTTTCGCCGGAGATCAACGCGCTGTCGACCATTCTGATCTCGATCGTTACCGTCGGTGTCATTGCCGCCTCGACCATCGACCGGCGCCGCGCGGCCCGCGCCGGCGAACGCGGCTGAACGAAGCCGGCTGGATCAGGGAATTGGCGGGCGAAGGGCCCGCCAGGCCGATCAGTCTGCTCCCTCCGTGGCAGGGCAAGCAAGAGGCGAGGAAGGCCGTAGGCCTGACAGGGAAGTAAACAGAAGACGCTGGGACGGAGGTCCCAGCGGAAGCCAGGCTAGATTTTCGCCAACGCCTGGTCCAGATCGGCGATGATATCGTCGGCGTCCTCGATGCCGACCGACAGCCGCACCACGTCAGGCCCAGCACCGGCGGCGGTCTTCTGCTCATCGGTGAGCTGGCGATGCGTGGTGGAAGCCGGGTGGATGATCAGGCTGCGCGTATCGCCGATATTGGCCAGATGCGAGAATAGTTCGACCGCGCCGACCAGCTTCACGCCGGCCTCGTAGCCGCCCTTCACGCCGAAGGTGAAGACCGCGCCCGCGCCCTTCGGCATGTATCTGGCCTGCAGCGCATGGCTGTCGTCGTCTTCCAGCCCCGCATAGCGCACCCATTCGACCTTCGGATGGGCCTTGAGGTATTTCGCCACGGCCAGCGCATTGGCGCAGTGCTTTTCCATCCTCAGCGGCAGGGTTTCGATGCCGGTCAGGATCAGAAAGGCGTTGAACGGCGACAATGCGGCGCCCAGGTCGCGCAGACCAAGCACGCGCGCGGCGATGGCGAAGGAGAAATCGCCGAAGGTCTCGGCCAGAACGATGCCCTGATATTCAGGCCTTGGCTGGGAGAGCAGCGGATATTTGTCCGAGGCCAGCCAGTCGAACTTGCCTCCGTCGACGATCATGCCGCCCATGGAATTGCCGTGCCCGCCCATGAACTTGGTCAGCGAATGGACGACGATGTCCGCGCCAAGCTCGAACGGCTTGCACAAATAGGGTGTGGCCAGTGTGTTGTCGACGATCAGCGGAATACCCGCCGCACGCGCCACCTCTGCAATCGCCGGGATGTCTACGACCACGCCGCCCGGATTGGCGAGGCTTTCGACGAAGATCGCCTTGGTCTTCGGCGTTACCGCCGCTTCAAATGTGGAGAGATCGTCGCTGTCGGCCCATTTCACATTCCAGCCGAAGCTCTTGAAGGAGTGGTTGAACTGGTTGATCGAGCCGCCATAGAGCTTGTCAGAGGCGACGAATTCGTCACCCGGCTGCAGCAGGCAGTGGAACACGCCGAGTTGCGCGGCATGGCCGGAAGCCGTGGCAAGCCCCGCCGTGCCGCCTTCGAGCGCAGCGACCTTCGCTTCGAGCACCGCCGTCGTTGGATTGGTGATGCGCGTGTAGATGTTGCCGAAGGCTTGCAGCCCGAACAGCGAGGCGGCCTGGTCGACATCTTCGAAGACATAGGCCGTCGTCTGATAGATCGGCGTCACCCTGGCGCCTGTTGCTGGATCGGGCTGGCCGCCGGCATGCACCGCCAGTGTCGAAAAACCCAACTGCTTGTCACTCATGTTTCTCTCCCCGATAAGAACCAAACTCTGTGTTGGCGATAATGTGCCGTGTTGCGGACACGTGCCAGAAGTATCTTTGCTTAATTCCATGCAGCCGTAAAACGGCTTTGCGGCCGAACTGTTCGAAGCTCAGTCTTTTCGCGCAACAATGCCGAACCGCTGGAAGCCCGTCTGCATCGACGGCTTCTTCGACGAGATCACGCCCGATCTGACCCCGGCCCAGCCGATTTCGCCGCAAAGTCTTGCATATTCGATCTTCGGACACCGGTTCATGACTACCCTGATGCCGGCGGCTTCGGCTAAAGCCGCGGCCGCGTCATTGCGTACGCCTAGCTGCATCCAGATCACCATCGGCAGGGGCGACAGCTTCAGCGCCTCGTCCACGACACCGGCGGCGGCCTGCGAATTGCGGAAAATGTCGACCATGTCGATCGGGCGGTCTATCTCCCGCAAACCCACCGCAACCGGCACGCCGCAGATCTCCCCGCCGGC
>JAJDOK010000015.1 GCA_022340185.1 Salaquimonas sp.
GACCACACCGACACCGAAAGCAGCATGATATTGCCTGCAGCGAATCCTGCCACGCCAAGGGCGACAAGCAGTTCGCGCAGCGCGGGATCATGCGCCTCTTGCGTCGGGTCGGCCAGGAAGGCGGGGTAGCCGGCGTCTTCAAGCGTGTCGAAGATCGAGGAGGGATCGATCGCATCCGGTCGCCAGGAGACGGAAAGCCGGCGCGTCGAAAGATTCAGCCGTGCCTGATCGACGCCATCGAGGGCGCCTACAGCCTTTTCGACGGTGCGTATGCAGGCACCGCAATGGACGCCGGGAATGGAGATGATGGTCTGCATGTGCCCGTCGCCGAGGTTGCGGCTTGCCAGGGAAATCTCCTGGCTGTCCTGCGGCGCGGCGCGGCAGGCCACCTCTTCGGCTCCGGGCGCGCAGCAACTCATCCGCCCGCGCCTTTCGGATAGGGTACGTTCAGACGCCAATGCTGACGCCAGTCGCTGCCATCGGCAAGCGTGGCCTTGATGTCGGCGAGCCAGAGTCCGGGTGTCAACGCTGCTTCCGAGAAGTATTTGCCGGTGCCGGCATAGTCGAGCACCAGCGTGTGATCCTCGCTCTCGAAGGAAGGCCTGCCAACGCGGATCTCTATTTTGTCGGCGATCACCGGTTTGCCGTCAGGGTCGGTGAAGTCGAACTCGACGGCGTCGGTGCGCGCGACCAGCTTGCCTGTCAGCCCGAGTGTGGCCTGTTTGCGCGCCTTTTCGGACTCCTCGTTGAAGGTCTGGCCGGCGACATAGGAGTTTTCGACGACGAGGCCGGTCCAGCTGTAATTGGCGAAGAAGGCGAGCGTCAGATTGACGGCGATGACCGTGCCGAAGAACAAGACCATCACGCCAAGCATGTGCCAGCCGGTGAACTGGCCGGTCGGGAGCAAGCGCATCGTCATCTTTCCCTGCCTGTTTCGAACTTCGCATCATAGTGTACATGTTCCGCACCCTCGATGTCTTGCGCAATGAATTCGAACTCGCGGGTGCGGTGGTGACCGAGCTTTTGCGGGTCGGCCTTCACGAACAGCTTGATGTCTTTGAGCTTGTCGGCATCGACGTCGAAGACCAGCGATTCGGTCGGCTCGTCCTTGGCCGACAGCAGCATCAGGCCGCCCGGCAAACCCTTGAGCGAAATGCGGATGCGGCGCGGCTCGGGCATCATGTTGAGGATTTTCAGCGTGTAGCCGTTGCGGATCGAACCGTCCGACAATTGCACGAAGACCGGGTTGCGGTCATGCAGGACGTTGAGATCGAGCCGCGTGCGGTTCATCAGTGAATAGAGCATGGTGAGGCCGATCAGCGCCCATACGGCGAAATAGATTCCGGTGCGGAAGCGTACGATCGAACGCCAGGTCGTATGGCGGAAGTTCGGCAGGATACCGCCCTTGCCGTCGTGAACGAGGGTCGGGTCGATCTCGCCGGCCGGCGCGGCCATCGCCATGTTGGCATTGTAGTCGGCCAGCGTCGCGTAGGAGATCAGGCCCTTGTTCTTGCCGAGCTTGCCCATGACGCCATCGCAGGCGTCAATGCATAGCGCGCAGGTGATGCATTCGAGCTGCTGGCCGTCGCGGATGTCGATGCCCATCGGACAGACCGCGACGCAGGCATTGCAGTCGACGCAATCGCCGACGGGAATACCCTGGGCCGCCATCCTCTTGGCATGGCGCGAGCGCGGTTCGCCGCGCCAGTCATTATAGGTGACGGTCAGCGAATTCTCGTCGAGCATGGCGGCCTGGATACGCGGCCAGGGGCACATATAGGTGCAGACCTGTTCACGCATGTGGCCGCCGAGCACGTAGGTCGTGAGGGTAAGCACGCCGATTGTCATGTAGGCGATGCCGGCAGCCTGGCCGGTGACCACCTGCTGGATCAGCGTGGGGGCATCGGCAAAGTAGAGTATCCAGGCGCCGCCGGTCGCCACGGCGATCGCCAGCCAGATGGCATGCTTAATCACGCGCTTGGTGATTTTCGATATCGACCAGGACGCATCGTCGAGCTTGATGCGGGCATTGCGATCGCCCTCGATTGCACGCTCGACAACGAGGAAGAGATCGACCCAGACCGTCTGCGGGCAAGTGTAGCCGCACCAGGCGCGGCCAACCGAGGAGGTGATGAGAAACAGGCCGACACCCGCCATGACCAGGAGGCCGGCGACATAGTAGAATTCCTGCGGCCAGATCTCGATGAAGAAGAAATAGAAACGGCGGTGGAAGAGGTCGATCAGGATCGCCTGATTGGGCGCGAATTCGCCGCGATCCCATCTCAGCCAGGGCGCGGTGTAGTAGATGCCGAGCGTGATCGCCATGACGATCCACTTGAGGCGGCGGAATGTGCCCTCGGCGCGTTTGGGATGGATTTTCTTGCGGGCCGCATAGAGCGGCTGCTGACGTTCGCGCTTGTTGATCGGCTCGACGTCGAATTGTTCGTGGCCCGGTTCCTCGAGCACGCTCATGGTCTTCTTCCCGTCATTTGCGGCCATGCCCAAAGGTGGCCGGATTTTCCCTCCGTCACTGGGAATAGGGTAACCGAAAAGGGTGGGCGTTGACATGTGTCAAATCCAGCCTGGCGCGGCGATACGCCGCCATCAGGTTCCGGATTGCCGGCACTCATTCGAACTGGCGGCGGAGGATGGCTGACAGAATGTCGGAATAGTCATCCGTCCACGGCGCGGTGCCGTTTGCGGCAAGCGGCCGCCAGCGCGGATCGCTGGCAAGCGAGCCGAGATCGGCCTCGGTTCGCGCGAGGACGGCAACGGAGGTCGGATTGATGTGCTCGCCCCGGCGCAGTGCATCCGGTACAGCGAAATCGGCCGTTCGCCCGGCCATGCCGGTTTCGGCGGCCAATGCGGCCATGACGGAACCCAGTTCCATATAGCGGTTGGAGATGTGAACGGCGAGCATGCCGCCCGGCGCGAGCTTGGCGCGGTACAATTCGATCGCTTCGACCGTCAAAAGATGGACGGGGATGGAATCGGATGAAAAGGCGTCGATCAGCAGGTAGTCGAACTTGCCGTCAGGCTGGTCGGCGAGGCGCAGGCGGGCGTCGCCGAGAATGATCGGATCGCCATTGCCGCAATGCGGCAGGAAGCCGAAGACCCGGGGATCGCTGGCGACATTGACGACGGCCTGGTCGATTTCGAAAGTCGTCCAGATCTCGCCCGGTCCGCGACGGCACAGAATGGTGCCGGTACCAAGGCCGACGACCCCCATATTGGCAGGCTTGCCATCGTTGCGGGCGGCGATGCGCTGCTGCGCGGCAGACAGGGTGGCGGCGATGGCGCCGCTGTCGTGATAATAGCTGATGGGGGTCGGTTTTCTGTTGCGGTCGGCGGTACGCATGGCGCCGTGTTCCGTCGTGCCGTGGGCCATGACGACGAAGCGGCCGTTGTCTGTCTCGAAGGCCTTGACCACGCCAAAGAAGGAACGCTGCATGAACAGATTGCCGCTGGCAGCCTGCATGGCGAAATAAAGGCCCACGACCAGCGTGGCGAAGAACAGGTGCAATGCGCGCGAGCGCAGAAGCGCCAAGGCGCTGGCAAGCGCGAAGGTGGCGATTGCCACGGTGTAGAAACCGGCGTCATGCGGCGCAATCGCGCTGGCGATATGCGGATTGTTGACGATCAGGGCGATGAGTGCGGCGACGAGGACGAACAGGCGCAATTGGCGGTTTGTCTCATCACTACCGGATTTGTCGCCGAAAAAAGGCCATACAAGCAGCGCGGCGAGCACCAGCAGCGGATATTCACCGGACGAATTGAACAGGACCGGCGACATCAGCGCGGTGAACGCGCCGCCCAGGACGCCGCCGAGCGACATCCACAGATAGAAGCCTGTAAGATCGGCGGCGGCAGGGCGTCTTGCGACCAGCACGGTGTGGATCAGCAGCGCGGCGGCAAAGAAGAAGACGAGGTGGAGGGCAAGCGTCGCCCAGACCGGCGCCTTGCCGCCAAGCACGAAGGAGGCGAAGACCAGCGCGGCAAGTATGGGCACGGCGAGCGAAAGCGGTCTGGCGCCAATGAGGGGCTTGCGAGCGAAGGCGATGACGAAGGTCAGCAGGAAAAGCGCCAGCGGGATCACCCACAGGAAGGGCGCAGCGGCAATGTCGATCGACAGATGCGCGGTGACGGCGACGAGGAGTGCGGAAGGGATCGCGGCGAGCAGCATCCATTCACCCCGCTCGCGCCAGCCGGCCGGCTTCACCTCGACCGCTTCTTCGACGGTATTTGCCTGTGTTGCTTCCGAAAGCATGAAGGCGATTGCGCCGCATGCCGCGATCGAAAGCACCAACACCACAAAGCCGGCGGTCCATACAATGGACTGGCGGGACAGCGTCATCGTCGGTTCGAAGGCGACGATGTAGAGTATCAGCGAAGCGAATGAGCCGATATTGCTGGCGCCGTAGAGGAAATAGGGATCGTGGGCGTGGGCGTGGCCGGTGCGGGCAAACCAGGCCTGCAGCAGCGGCGCATTGGCCGATACGGCGAAAAAGGGCAGGCCGACGCTGACGGTGAAGAGCGCCAGAAGCCAGAAGGCGGTGCCGGTCGCCAGGCTGGTTTCAGGCGGCTGCTCCCAGCCGGCGGGAATGGCGATAGGCAGCGCTATGAATGCGATTGCCATTACCGCGAGATGGACGATGACGGCGGCGGTCAACGGCAGACGGCGGGTCAGGATATGGGCATAGGCGTAACCAGCCAGCAGCATGGCCTGGAAAAAGACCATGGCGACCGACCAAACCGCCGGCGTGCCGCCGAGCCGCGGCAGCACCATCTTGGCGAAGAAGGGCTGGACGGAGAACAGCAGGAAGGCGCTGAGCAGGATGGTGGCTGAAAAGAGCGGCAGCGCTGTTGCGGCAAGCGCGCCGTGACGGTGGCGCAGTGCGGCGATTTGCGGTGTCATGGCCATGCCGTGTTCCGTTCCCGGTCGGCGATTGCGGTGGTTTCGCGGGAAGGTTAGCGGCGATGTCTTAAGGCTTTGCTGAAGTAACTCCGCGGATCGAAACGAAAAGGCCCGGGCATCAGGCCCGGGCCTTGTTTTATCGATGCAATGGCGCTTCCGCGTCGCCTATTCGCCGCCACCCAGCGAATGGATGTAGACGGCAAGCTCCTTGACGGTGGTTTCACCAAGGCGTGGACCCCAGGCCGGCATGACGCCATGGCGGGGATTGTTCACCTGCGCCATGATTGCCAGCTTGGTGTCGCCGTAGAACCATATCGCGTCCGCGAGGTTGGGCGCGCCGAGCGAGATGTCACCCTTGCCGTCCTCACCGTGGCAGGAGGCGCAATTGTCGGCGAAGATCGCCTTGCCTGCTTCGGCCGCCGCTGCGTCGTGATCCTTGCCGGACAGCGACAGGACGTAGCTGGCGACGTCTTCGATCTGCGTGCGATCAAGCAGTCCGTCGAGCCCGAAAGCCGGCATCTCGGATATCCGTGTGTCGTCATCGGCCGCAAATCGGATGCCGTGATTGATCGTCGTGAAGATGTCGTCGATCGTGCCGCCCCACAACCAGTCATCGTCGTTGAGGTTGGGGTAGCCCGGACCGCCCTGGGCGCCGGAACCGTGGCACTGCGAGCAATAGACCTTGAAGGTCGAATGCCCGGCCGCGATGGCGAAACGCGACAGTTCGGGATCGGCGGCGATGTCGGCGACATCGGTCGAGGCGATCTTGGCGATGATGCCGCCCTTGGCGGCTTCTGCCGCCGCCAGTTCGGCTGCCACCTGGCCACGGCTTGAATAGCCGAGCAGGCCCTTGGTATTGGTGGAGATCAGCGGCCAGGCCGGATAGAAAACAGTATAGCCGATTGCCCAGATGATGGTGATGTAGAAAGTCCACAGCCACCAGCGCGGCAGGGGAGTGTTGAGCTCCTTGATGCCGTCCCATTCATGGCCGGTCGTCTCGGTGCCGCTAATGTGGTCAATTTCCGTCTTGCTCATTGTCTCCATCCTCTTTGAGGGGGATTTGTGCGGCTTCATCGGCCGATTTCTTCGAGCCGGGACGCAGGAAAATCCAGGCCACGATGCCGACGAACAGGGCCACCATGAAGATCAGCCAGTAGCTGTCAGCGAAGTGGCGCAGCACGTGATAATCCATCCTGCGCGCTCCTAGCGGTAGTTCGCTTCGGCGTCATAGGCCGAAAAGTCGACCAGCGTGCCGAGCATCTGAAGATAGGCGATCAGGGCGTCCATTTCGGTCAGCCTGGTCGGATCGCCGTCGAAATCGCCGAGCTTCGCCTTGGGATAGCGTTCCTCGACACCGCTGGTATCGGCGTCGGGGTTGGCCTGCGCCGCGAGATCGGCTGCCGCGTTCTCGATATCCTCGTCGGTGTAGGGCACGCCGACACGACGGTTGGCGACAAGATGGGCGGCGATGTTCTCGATCTTCAGCGGCGTATCCTTGAGGAAGGAATAGCTCGGCATGATCGATTCGGGCACGACCGAGCGGGGCTCGATCAGATGCTCGACATGCCACTCATTGGAGTAGCGCCCGCCGACTCTCGCCAGATCCGGACCCGTACGCTTCGATCCCCACTGGAAGGGATGATCGTACATGCTCTCGGCGGCCAGCGAGTAATGGCCATAACGCTCGACCTCGTCACGGAACGGACGGATCATCTGGGAGTGGCACAAATAGCAACCCTCACGGATGTAGATGTCGCGCCCGGCCAGTTCGAGCGGCGAATAGGGGCGAACCCCTTCCGCCTTCTCGATGGTGTTCTGGAGATAGAACAAGGGCGTGATCTCGACGATGCCGCCAATGGTGACCACCAGCAGGGAAAGCACCAGAAGGAGGGTCGCGTTGGTTTCGATTTTTTCGTGTTTGTCAAAGATCGACATGGGATCCCCTCCTTACTCGGCCGGTTGAGGCGCCGGGGCGCCGATCGCCCGCTCGGAGCGTTCGTGACCCAGGATGGTCATGGTGATGTTGTAGGCCATGACCAGCGCGCCGATCAGGTAGAGCAGACCGCCGAACATGCGCAGCACGTAATAGGGATGCATGGCCGCGACGGATTCGGCGAACGAGTAGACGAGGAAGCCTTCCGCGTCGTATTCGCGCCACATCAGGCCCTGCATGATGCCCGAGACCCACATCACCGCCGCGTAGATGACGATGCCGAGCGTGGCGAGCCAGAAGTGCCAGTTGACCATTCTCAGCGAATAGAGGCGCTCGCGGTTCCACAGTTTCGGCACGAGATAATAGATGGCGCCGAAGGAGATCATGCCGACCCATCCAAGTGCGCCGGAATGAACGTGACCGATGGTCCAGTCGGTATAGTGGCTGAGCGAGTTGACCGCCTTGATCGACATCATCGGACCTTCGAAGGTCGACATGCCGTAGAAGGCAACCGCGATGACCATCATGCGGATGATCGGATCGGTGCGGATCTTGTCCCATGCGCCCGAGAGCGTCATCAGGCCATTGATCATGCCGCCCCAGGAAGGCATCCACAGCATGATCGAGAAGACCATACCGAGCGTCTGCGCCCAATCCGGCAATGCCGTGTAATGCAGATGGTGCGGACCGGCCCAGATGTAGAGGAAGATCAGCGCCCAGAAGTGCACGATGGACAACCGGTAGGAATAGATCGGCCGGTTGGCCTGCTTGGGCACGAAATAGTACATCATGCCGAGGAAGCCCGCCGTCAGGAAGAAGCCGACGGCGTTATGTCCGTACCACCACTGCGTCAAAGCATCCTGCACGCCGGAGAAGGCAGAGTAGGACTTGGCGCCGAGCAGCGATACCGGCATGGACAGGTTGTTGACGATATGCAGCATCGCGATCGTCACGATGAACGACAGGTAGAACCAGTTCGCGACGTAGATATGCGGTTCCTTGCGCTTGAAGATCGTGCCGAGGAATACCAGCAGATAACAGACCCAGACGATGGTCAGCCAGATATCGACATACCATTCAGGCTCGGCATATTCACGGCTTTCGGTGATGCCGAGGAGATAGCCGGTCGCCGCCATCACGATAAAGAGCTGGTAGCCCCAGAAGACGAACCAGGCGAGGTTGCCGCCAAACAGACGCGCGCGCGTCGTGCGCTGGACGACGTAGAAAGATGTCGCAAGCAACGCGTTGCCGCCGAAGGCGAAAATCACCGCCGAAGTATGCAACGGCCGCAACCGGCCGAAATTGAACCAGGGTTCGATGTTGAGATCGGGCCAGGCGAGCTGGGAAGCGATCAGAACGCCGGCAAGAAAGCCGGCGATCCCCCAGAACATGGTGGCGATCGCGCCATAGCGGATCGGTCCGTCCATATAGCCGGACGTGTCGACCGGTTCGGCCGAAGCCGGCGCCACCTGGACGCGGCGCAGCAGGACTATCGCGGCGATCGCCAGCACGAAGAAAAGCACCCAGGCATGGGCGCGGAAGAGATCGTCCTGGGCAAATGCCACGCCCATCAGGGCGAGGAATGCCGCCAGTATGACGACGATCATTTCGGCTGCATTTTTCATGGTTCAGTCCTCAAATTGGCTCCGGTTATCCCCGGACCCTTATCGGTTTCCCACCCGTAAAACGTAGACTCATTGTGGTCATCATACCTTTTACGCCGATGGCCGGTACATTGTCTGCGAGCCTGCTTGTCGCATTGATCTGGGTCAAGGTGGTTTGGCCATGCCGATGGGAGGCTTTCACAAAAAAGCAGAGGGATTTGCCTGATAGGCAGGGAAATTGGAGCAGCAGCCGACAAATGCAGGGCAAGATGTCGCAACAGCACAACGGGACAGAACCGCAGCCGCCGTCCGGATTCGAGGATGTCGGCGAACTCGTCGCCGTGCTGCGGGCGCATCATGCCAACAAGCTGCATCTTTGCGAGGAACTGGAAGCCATCGCTGATTCGCTGCCCGACCGTCTCGGTCCGAAGGAATGCCTTGCGGCGGCGCGGCGGGTGGTTGCGACGATGCACGATGCGCACGAATTCGAGGATCTGGTACTGTGGCCGGTGCTGCGCGCGATGCGTCCCGATGACGTCGCGTTGGAAGAATGCCTGCAGCGGCTCTACCAGGAGCACGTCGAGGACGAGAGCTACGCCGATGAGCTCGCCGCGGTGCTGACCGACCATGCGATGTGCGTTGGCGAATGCAATGCCGAGGCGATGGGCTACATGCTGCGCGGTTTCTTCGGGGGCGTGCGCCGCCATATCGCTTTCGAGCGCGAACATATCGCGCCGATCCTCGAAACTTCCGTGAAGGCCGGACAATGACCATACACGCCAGACCCGATCAGACCATTGACCGGAGCGATCCGGTGCGCCTGTTTGCCGCGCCGGTGCCGCGCTATACGAGCTATCCGACGGCGCCGCATTTTCATGACGGCGTCGATGCGGCGGCCTATCGAGGATGGCTCGGCGAAATCGGTGCCGACTCGCCGGTCTCGGTCTATGTCCATGTGCCTTTTTGCGACCGGCTGTGCTGGTTCTGCGGCTGCCACACCAAGCAGACGCTGCGCTATGATCCGGTCGGGCGTTATCTGGAGATGCTTCACCGCGAGGTGGAACTGGTTGCAGCGGCTGCGGGCAAGCGGCTGAACGTGCACGAACTGCATCTGGGAGGCGGTTCGCCCAGCATGCTCAAGGCGGACGATCTCGCTTCCTTGGGCGATAAACTGCGGAAGCATTTCGACTTCGCGGACGATGCGCGTATTTCCGTCGAGATCGATCCGAACGACGTCACTGCCAAGACCATTCAAGGCTTCAAGGCACTCGGCATGAACCGCGCCAGTATCGGCGTGCAGGATTTCGACCGACAGGTTCAGGAGACGATCAACCGCATCCAGACCTTCGAGGACACCAAACGCGTCGTCGAAATGCTGCGCGATGTCGGTATTTCCTCGATCAATGTCGACGCGCTGTACGGCCTGCCGCATCAAAGCCAGGGGTCGTTGGAGAAAACCATTGCGCAGGTCATCTCGCTCGAGCCCGACCGCATCGCTTTATTCGGTTACGCGCATGTGCCGTGGATGAAGACGCATCAGCGCATGATCGACGAGGCGTCACTGCCGGATATCGGCGAACGCTATGCACAGGCGAGGCTCGCGGAGGAAAGGCTAAAAGAGGCCGGCTACGTCGCCATTGGCATCGATCATTTCGCCCGTCCCGGAGATTCGCTGGCGCAGGCGGAGCAGCAAGGTCGGCTCAGGCGCAATTTCCAGGGCTATACCGACGATCCATGCGAAGTGCTGATCGGGCTCGGCGCCTCGTCGATCGGGCGCCTGCCGCAAGGCTATGTCCAGAACATCACGGCCACCGGCAATTACATGGCGGCGGTGGCGAAGGGCGAATTGCCGGTGGCGAAAGGCGTGGAACTGACCGACGACGACAGGCTCAGGGCGCGCGTCATCGAAATGCTGATGTGCGAATTCGGCTTTTCGTCCGCCCGACTGCGCGAGGAGTTCGGTGAAGCCGCCGAGGCGGTCATCATGGAAGCGGAGGCACGCGCGGCAAGCGATGCACACGGCTTTTTCCGCAGTGAGGGCGACCGCTTCGTCATTGCCGAGGAAGGTCGGCCCTTCGCGCGCACCATGGCATCATGGTTCGACGCGTATCTGGGCAAAGGCAAGGCGCGTCATTCGAGCGGGGTTTGACGGGCAGAATTTGAAATTCCACATTTTCTGTATTATTCAGGAATTATGGAAAATAAATCCGAATCAAAATCCCGTTCCGTATCCACGGCCGAATTCATTCGCCATTTCGGCCGCTATCATGATGAGGCGAGGCAGCGACCGATTACGCTGACCAAGCATGGACGTGCCTCGCTCGTCGTGCTTTCGGCGGAAACCTATGAGCAACTGGCACGCATGGCCGATCCCAGAAAGGTCTATGGTGCGGGGGAGACACCGCGCGAATTGGCGGATTTGCTGCTCGGCGAACTCGACCGCCAGTCCGCCGTCTAGTTCCCGGCGGCGCGATCCAGCCGTTCCATGTCAGGCACGGTGACGTGGCGGTTGTTTTCGATGCCGATGATGCCGGCCTTTCTGAGCCTTGTCATCTGCCGGCTTACCGTCTCGATGGTCAGGCCTAAAAAATCGGCGATATCCGCGCGTGTCAGCGGCAGATCAAAGACGGCTTGACCTGCCTCGTCGGGGTCACGATAGGGATCGACATTGCGCGCGATCATGTGAAGGAAGCTCGCCACCTTCTCGGCGGCGGTCTTGCGGCCGAGGGTGAGCATCCATTCGCGCGCCTCGTCAAGTTCGCGCAAGGCCTGGCGATGCAGGCGGTGCTCGAGTTCGGGCTGTTCGGCGATCATCGATTCGACGAGGGATTTCGGAAAGGCGCAAATCTTGACGTCTGAAGCAGCCTCAGCCGAGACATGGCTGGAGGAATGAAAGGGGCGACCGAGGAAGTCTGGCGCGAATTGCAGGCCGACGATCTGTTGTCGCCCGTCGGCCATGGTTTTCGCCAGTTTGATCACGCCGGACAGGATATTGGCGTAGGTGGAGATCTCCTCTTCATCGCCGACTAGCTCGGTACCGGTGGAGATACTGCGTTGCGAGGAATAGCGGTTGAGGTGGACAAGCTGCTCATTGTTGAGCGCGCCGCAAATGCCCTGATGCCGCGCCTCACAGGCACGGCAGAGTTTTGGAATATCCGAATTGTGAATATCCTGACGCTTTTCGTTCATCTGAACAGGTACCCTTGCCCCTAAGCTAACCGACTTTGCGCCCTGCTTTAAAGCGGCAAATTGACCTTATGGCAATTGCGCGCCGGCGTGTCGGCGAGGCGTGGCCGTTTTTTATCCTGATCCGCCCGTTTTCGGCGCGCCCGTTGACGCGGGTGCAGCCATTGTGGCTAATCTCGCCAGCAACCCTGTCGACAAGCAACAATTCAGGGCATTTCGGGAACGTCCAATGCGCTATTCCGCGCTTTCCATCGTGACCAACGCGCTTTCCGGCAACCGCAACTGGAAGCCGGTCTGGCGCGAGCCCGAACCGAAGGCCGAGTATGACGTCGTGATCGTAGGCGGCGGTGGGCATGGACTGTCGACCGCCTATTACCTGGCCAAGGAATTCGGTATCACCAATGTTGCGGTCGTCGAGAAGGGCTGGCTCGGCTCGGGCAATATCGGGCGCAACACGACGATCGTGCGCTCCAATTACGGCCTGCCCGGCAACACGCCGTTCTACGAATTCTCGCTGAAGCTATGGGAAGGGCTGGAACAGGATTTCAACTACAATGCCATGATGTCGCAGCGCGGCGTGCTGAACCTGTTCCATTCCGACGGCCAGCGCGACGCCTTTGCGCGGCGCGGCAATGCGATGCGTCTGGAAGGCGTCGACGCCGAACTCGTTGACCAGGCGGCGGTCAGGAAGATGTATCCCTTCCTTGATTTCGACAACGCGCGGTTTCCCATTCAGGGCGGATTGCTGCAGCGGCGCGGCGGAACGGCACGTCACGATGCGGTGGCGTGGGGCTACGCTCGGGGAGCGGACTCCAGAGGCGTCGACCTTATCCAGAATTGCGAGGTTACCGGCTTCGTGATCGAGGGCGGTGTGTTTAAGGGCGTTGAAACGACCAGGGGCACGATCAAGGCGAAGAAGGTAGGCGTTGCCGTCGCCGGCTCGACGACGCGCGTCATGCACAAGACCGGGCTTCGCCTGCCGATCGAAAGCCATGTGCTGCAGGCGTTCGTCACCGAGGGCCTGAAGCCGTTCCTCGACGGCGTCGTCTCCTTCGGAGTCGGACATTTCTACATTTCCCAATCGGACAAGGGCGGCCTCGTCTTCGGCGGCGATCTCGACGGCTACAATTCCTATGCCCAGCGCGGGAACCTGCCGATGATCGAACATGTCTGCGAGGCCGGCATGTCGCTGATGCCGGCGATCGGGCGCGCGCGCATCCTCAGAAACTGGGGCGGTGTGATGGACATGACGATGGACGGGTCGCCGATCATCGACAAGACACCGATCGACGGGTTCTTCCTGAATTGCGGCTGGTGCTATGGCGGCTTCAAGGCGACGCCGGCCTCGGGATTCTGTTTCGCGCATCTGATCGCCCGCGAGGAGCCGCATCCGGTGGCGGTCGCCTACCGTCTCGACCGCTTCGAGAAGGGCTATCTGCTCGACGAGGAAAGAACGGGCGCGCAGCCCAATCTGCACTGATGGCCAAGCTATACCGGGAAAACAGGTAGGATACCGCCATGATCGACCAGACCACGCTGATTGCCTATGTCGGTATCGTCATGGTTTTCGTATTCGTTCCCGGCCCCGCCACACTTCTGACCATGGCGCGAGCGATGAGTTCGGGAAGTCGAGTCGGGATCGCCACTGGTGCCGGCATAGCGGCTGGCGATCTGGTGCATACCGCCATGGCGATTGTCGGGATATCGGCTCTCATCGCTGCATCGGCTTTGCTGTTCAATGTTATCAAATATCTCGGCGCCGCCTATCTCATCTATCTGGGCATTCGAGCCATCCTTGAACGCACAAATGTTGAAACTTTCTCGTCTGGCGTCGCAATAGGTCCGGCCGCTGCCTTTCGGCAGGCCATTGTCGCGGAGGTGCTGAATCCGAAAACCGCCCTGTTCTTTCTCGCCTTTCTGCCGCAATTCGTGAAGCCGGAGAATGGTATGGTTGCGCTGCAATTGATGGAGCTTGGCGTCGTATTCGTATTGCTCGGCCTCTTGAGTACCCTCGTCTTTGCCGTCAGTGCGGGCGGTGTCGGCAACTTTCTGCGCCGACACCCGGCCATCGTGCGCTGGCAGGGCAAGATCGTCGGGGGGGTTTATTGCGCGCTCGGCGTTCGACTGGCTTTGCAGGAGCGCTAGAAACCCATGCGACTTCCCTGCCCCCTTTGCGGCGAGCGAGACAGCGGCGAGTTCACCTATCGCGGCGATGCCACCGTGGTGCGCCCCGATCCAGCGTCTCCAGGCGCGAAAGAAGCATTTCACGCTTTCGTCCATCTGCGCGACAATCCGGCCGGATGGCACAAGGAGCACTGGTATCACTCGGACGGCTGCCGCTCCTGGATCGTCGTCGAACGCAACACGCTGACCCATGAGGTGCGCGGCGCGGTGACGGCGGCGGCGCATACGCTGGCGCGGCGCGAGGCTGCAAGCGGCGGCAAGTCCAGTGATGATGGTTCGAATGAAGCACCGGAGGCCGATGCATGAACGCCTCCTCCTCCAATCGTCTCGAGACCGGCGGATTGATCGACCGCGGCGAAGCGCGCTCGTTTACCTTCGACGGTAATCGCTACAGTGGCTTTGCGGGCGACACGCTGGCTTCCGCACTGATCGCCAATGGCGTGAAGCTGGTCGGGCGCTCATTCAAATATCACCGTCCGCGCGGCATTTTGACGGCGGGTTCGGAGGAGCCGAATGCGCTCGTCGAACTGGGCGAGGGCGCGCGGCGCGATCCCAATACGAGGGCGACGACAGTCGAACTCTTCGACGGACTCGCAGCGAAGAGCCAGAACCGGTTTCCCAGCCTTTCCTTCGATGTCGCGGCGGTCAACGACCTGCTGTCGCCATTTCTGGCGGCAGGTTTCTACTACAAGACTTTCATGTGGCCGGCGGCCTTCTGGGAAAAGGTCTACGAACCGCTGATCCGGCGTTCGGCCGGACTGGGCTCGCTGTCGGGCAAGGCCGATCCCGACATCTACGAAAAGGCGACGGCGCATTGCGACCTGCTGGTGATCGGCGCCGGGCCGGCGGGCCTGCAGGCGGCACTCGTGGCGGCGCGCGCAGGCGCACGGGTCATCCTGGCCGACGAGGATTTCCTGCCAGGCGGCCGGCTCAATGCCGAGCACCTGGAAGTGGCAACCATGCCGGCGGCCGGGTGGGCCGCCAAGACCGTCGCGGAACTTGAAGAATGCGAGAATGTGCGGGTTTTGACGCGCACCACGGTATTCGGCGTCTACGACGGCGGAACCTATGGCGCGCTGGAGCGCGTCGGCGACCATCGGGCAAGGACAAGCGATCACATGCCGCGCCAGCGCATGTGGCGGTTCGTGGCGAAGCGGACGATCCTTGCTTCCGGCGCCATCGAGCGGCCGATCGCGTTTGCCGGCAATGACCGGCCGGGCGTGATGCTCGCTTCGGCGGTGCGCACCTATGCCAACCGGTTCGCGGCGAAGGCCGGCCAGTCGACGATTCTCTTCACCTGCAACGACAATGGCTGGCTGACCGCGCGGGATTTGATTGCAAGGGGCGCGGAAGTCGGTGCGGTCATCGACACGCGCAGCGCCGACGAGGTCGCGCATCTGCGCGAAATGGTGGCCGATGCGCCGGTCTTCACGCGTGCCCGGGTCACCGGCACTTCGGGCCGCAAGGGGCTGAATTCGGTTTCCCTTCTCAATGCCAATGACAAACAGGTCACCTTGCAGGCCGATTGTCTGGCGGTTTCGGGCGGCTGGAACCCGGTCGTCAATCTGACCTGCCACAAGCGCGGCAGACCGGTGTGGAACGATCGCATCGCCGGTTTCGTTCCCGGTTCGGACACGCCGAAGGGATTGCTGGTCGCCGGCAGCGCGGCCGGCGCGCTCTCTACCCATGGCGCCCTGGCGCAAGGCACGGAACGGGCGAACGAGGCACTTGCCGATTTGGGCTTCAAGCAACCTTCCGTCAGCGTGCCCGACGCCGAGGACGCGCCCTACGGCATTTCACCGATCTGGCATGTCGCCGAATCGAAGGCCAAATGGGGGGCAAGGGCCTGGCTCGATTTCCAGAACGATGTCACGGTCAAGGATGTCGGCGTCGCACATCAGGAAGGCTTCCGC
>JAJDOK010000108.1 GCA_022340185.1 Salaquimonas sp.
TTTCCGTCCGGATTTGCAAGCACTCAACAACCAATTTGCCGGGGACTGACAACGCCCCTGACAGGACCCGGCAAATGGACCGCCAAGCCTTTCCCTTTCCGGCAACGCCCCTGACGGAAAACGGAACAGGCGAGGCGGTCCGTTCATTTTCTGCTGGCCCCGGCGGTGCCGGACAACCGGACCCGCCGCGAATGCCTCGCTGGACATCACAGCGGAATCGCGACATAAAGTCGCCAACCTTCCGGGCAACCGGAACGGGTCGTGGGAGAGAGCGGTCGACAGGGTTCCGGCCGCCGCCGAAGGTGAAAACGCCCATAATCTCTCAGGCAAAAGGACCGTGACCCGGCCATGAATTGTGGTAGGCACTCTGGAAAGTCGGGTTTTGCCGGCAGATTTCGACCGAAACGTTCTTCGGTTGGTTGACGCATTCCAAACGGCAGGATTCCGCGCCGAAGGTGTAAGCGCCGTGTCGGATTTTCCGTCATCGGTGCAAGTCTCTCAGGCCAAGGACAGAGGGGCAGGCTGAATTCTCCCGCGAACAAGACGCGGGCGGTCGGTCTGCATGCGTGACACGCAACCTGTCCGAGGGCCTGAACATTTGAAACAGATTCCGCTTCATTCCCTGCACGCCGAATTCGGCGCCAAATTTGGTCCGTTCGCCGGCTACGACATGCCGCTCTTTTACGGCGCCGGCGTCCTCCAGGAACATTTGCACACACGTGAACATGCCGGCCTGTTCGACATCTCGCATATGTGCCATGTCGACGTGACGGGTCCTGGCGCCGCCGGTTTCATTTCACGTCTTTGCCCCTATGACGCCGCCGGTCAGGCAATCGGCGCCGGCCGCTACACCTTCTTCCTCAACGAGGAAGCCGGCATCATCGATGATCTGATCGTCACGAGACTGGGCGAGCAGCGCTATCGCATCGTCTGCAATGCCGGCTGCGCCGACAAGGACATTGCCCATCTCAGTGCCCATGCAGGTGTATTCGACGTCAAGGTGGAGCCGCTTCAGCGCGTCTTCCTTGCCCTTCAGGGTCCGCAAGCCAAAGCCGTGCTGACCGCCGCCGGTCTCGATGCTTCCGCCCTCGCCTTCATGCAGGCGATGGAACCGAAGGATGGCTGGCCCAATGGCAGTTTTGTCTCGCGTTCCGGCTATACCGGCGAGGACGGTTTCGAGATCGCACTTCCTTTTGCTGACGGCGAGGTCTTTGCCCGCAAGCTGCTCGCCGATACCCGCGTACTGCCGATCGGTCTCGCCGCGCGCGACAGCCTGCGCCTCGAAGCAGGTCTGTCGCTCTATGGCCAGGACCTGGCCGAGGACATCACGCCGATGGAGGCGGGCCTTATCTGGGCCATTCCCAAACCATTACGCACGGATGGCGAATTCATCGGTGCCGATGCCCTTGCCGCGAAGATCGCCGAAGGCCGCAAGCGCAAGCGCGTCGGCCTGAAACCGAAAGGTCCATCGGCGCCGATCCGCGCCCATGCCGAACTGTTCGACGCTTCCGGCAACCGGATCGGCGAAGCCACATCCGGCGGCTTCGGTCCGAGTTGCGGCCATCCTGTCGCGCTGGGCCTCGTCATTGCCGACGCCGCCGAACCGTTTTTTGCCGAGGTGCGCGCCAAGCGCATCGAGATGGAAACCACCCCCCTGCCCTTCGTACCGCATCGCTACAAACGCTGAACAACGCTAACTCCACCTTGAGGGACAACGACCATGAGCACCATCCGCTTCACCGAAGACCATGAATGGATTTCCGTCGACGGCGACACTGCCACGATCGGCATTACCGACCACGCCCAGGAACAATTGGGCGACCTCGTCTATGTCGAACTTCCCGAAACAGGCCGCGCTCTGAAAAAAGGCGACGAAGCCGCCGTGGTCGAATCCGTCAAGGCGGCTTCCGACGTCTATGCGCCGGTGTCCGGTGAAGTCGTCGCCGTCAACGAGGAATTGTCGGGCGACCCGGCACTGGTCAACCGCGAGGCCGAAGCCGGTGGCTGGCTGATGAAACTGAAGCTCTCCGATCCGGGCGAGGTCGAGGCGCTGATGGACCGCGACGCCTATCTGGCGTCGATCGGCTGATTTCGGGGCCGGTGAAGCAGGAGACGAGAATGCATCCAGTACAGCAATTTCCAAATCGGCACATCGGTCCCGAAGAGGCCGATATCCGCGACATGCTCAAGACGCTCGGCCTGCCCTCGGTCGAGACGCTGATCGCCAAGACCGTGCCCGCCTCCATCCGGCTCGACCGGCCGCTCGATCTTCCCGATGGCGCCGGCGAATACGAGGCGCTCGCCGAACTCAAGGCGAAGTTCGAAGGTGTTCCGCGCGCCAAATCCCTCATCGGCCAGGGTTATCACGGCACCTGCGTACCGCCGGTGATCCTCAGGAATTTGTTCGAAAATCCGGGCTGGTACACCTCCTACACGCCCTACCAGCCCGAGATCAGCCAGGGCCGCCTCGAACTGCTGTTCCATTTCCAGACGCTGGTCGCCGAGCTGACCGGACTTCCCGTCGCCAATGCATCGCTGCTCGATGAAGCCACCGCAATCGCCGAAGCGGCGGGCATCGCACTGCGCCACCATCGCGACAAACGCCGCAGAATTGTCGTCGCCAACACGCTGCATCCGCAAAGCCTCGATGTGCTGAAGACGCGTTGCGAAACGCTCGGCATGAGCATTGAAGTCGGTGATGAGATCGACGCCGAAACTGCGGCGGTTATCCTGCAATGGCCCGACAGCCTTGGCGAGCTGACCGATCCCAAGCCTTTTGTGGAAGCGGCGAAGGCCGCAGGGGCACTCATCGTCGTTGCCGCTGACCCGCTGGCGCTGACCCTGCTCGATGCGCCCGGGAAATGGGGCGCCGACATCTGCGTCGGCTCCATGCAGCGCTTCGGCGTGCCGATGGGCAATGGCGGGCCGCACGCGGCCTATATGGCGGTCTCCGAGGCGCTAACGCGCCTCATTCCCGGTCGCCTCGTCGGCCAGTCGCTCGACGCGCAAGGCAATCCGGCCTATCGCCTCGCCCTGCAGACGCGCGAACAGCATATCCGTCGAGAAAAGGCCACGTCCAACATCTGCACGGCACAGGCCCTGCTCGCCAACATGGCCGCTGCCTACGCGATCTGGCACGGCCCGCAGGGCCTGATCGCCATTGCGCAAAAGATCAACGCCCTCACCGCCCGCTTCGCTGCTTCGCTGGCGGCGACAGGATTCAAGCCGAAGAACGGAAATTTCTTTGACACGGTGACGGTCGAGACCGGCGCGCGCACCGCCGAAATCCTTGCCAAGGCAGGCGAGGCCGGTCTGCTGTTGCGCCGCATCGACGAAAACACGCTTTCGGTCGCCTTCGACGAGACCGTCGATGATTCCGACATGGAAACGCTCTGCACCGCCTTTGGTGTCGCGCTCGCCGGTGAAGTCGGAGCACCGCTTATGCGTTCTGTCCGCGATGAACATTTCCTCACTCAGGAAGTCTTCCACGCCAATCGCTCGGAAACGGCGATGATGCGCTTCCTGCGCCGGCTGATGGACATGGATCTGGCGCTCGACCGCGCCATGATTCCGCTCGGCTCCTGCACGATGAAGCTCAACGCCGCCGCCGAGATGATGCCGGTAAGCTGGCCGGAACTGGGCGAAATCCACCCCTTCTCGCCGGCCGCATATCGCGCCGGCTACGATTCCATGATCGCCGATCTCGACAAATGGCTTTGCGAGATCACCGGCTTCGCCAGGGTTTCCTTCCAGCCCAATGCCGGCAGCCAGGGCGAATATGCCGGCCTCCTCACCATCCGCCGCTATCAAGAATCACGCGGCGGCAAGACCCGAGACATCTGCCTCATCCCGACCTCGGCCCATGGCACCAATCCCGCTTCGGCGCACATGGCCGGTTTCGAGGTGGTCGCCGTCAAGTGCGACGACAACGGCAATGTCGACCTCGACGACCTCGCTGCCAGGGCGGCGGAAAATGCCGAACGCCTGGCCGCGCTGATGATCACCTATCCCTCGACCCATGGCGTGTTCGAGGAGGAAATCCGCGCGATCTGCGAGATCGTCCACGACCACGGCGGACAGGTCTATCTCGACGGCGCCAATCTCAACGCGCTGGTCGGCCTCGCCCGCCTGGGCGATTTCGGCGCCGATGTCTGCCACATGAACCTGCACAAGACCTTCTGCATCCCTCATGGCGGCGGCGGACCGGGTGTCGGTCCGATCGGCGTGGCAAGCCACCTCATCCCCTTCCTGCCCGGCCACATCTGCCAGGATAGCGATCACGCCGTTGCCGCCGCGCCGAACGGTTCGGCGCTGATCCTGCCGATCACTTGGATGTATGTCCGCATGATGGGTGCGGCCGGTCTGAAGCGGGCAAGCGAGATCGCGATCCTGAACGCCAATTACATCGCCCACCGGCTGAACGGGCATTTCCCCGTATTGTATCACGGCCGCAATGGCTTCGTGGCGCATGAATGCATCCTCGACACGCGGCTGGTGAAGGAGAGCGCCGGGATAACCGTCGACGACATCGCCAAGCGGCTGGTCGATTACGGCTTCCATGCGCCGACCATGAGCTGGCCGGTTGCCGGCACGCTGATGATCGAGCCGACCGAATCCGAACCGAAGTCAGAACTCGACCGGTTCATCGACGCGATGATCGCCATCCGCGCCGAGATCGCCCGCGTCGAGACCGGCGAATGGTCGCGCGAAGACAATCCGCTCCACAATGCGCCGCATACAGCTGCCGCCGTCACCGCCGATGAATGGCCGCACGCCTATCCGCGTAGCCTGGCGGCCGATCCGGCAGGCCTGGGCCTCGCTTCGAAGTTCTGGCCGCCGGTCGCCCGCGTCGACAATGTCTATGGCGACCGCCATCTGGTCTGCACCTGTCCGCCGATGGAGGAATACGCCGAAGCGGGGTGAGGCGCCGTATTGACATTGTGGTTACAAGTGTCCAGATTCCCGTATATGTCGAAAATCCGTTCGTCACCTTCACGAAGCCCGGCCTCTGCGACCGCCATGGTCGCGGAGCGTTCTGTGACGAACGATACAAAGGGTAGTATCAATCTGCGCATTGAGGCCAATACCCGCCGGCTGATTGACGAAGCCGCGGCGGTCCTTGGTAAGACACGCACCGAGTTCATGGTTGAGAGCGCCCGACGCCAGGCAATCGACGTACTGCTCGATCAACGCTTGTTCGTGCTTGATACGGATCGCTACGACGCATTCATGCATGCGCTCGACAATCCCCCCGCGCCGGGACCGAAACTGCGATCGCTATTGCGCCGGGTTCCGGCATGGCGGAAATAGAAGAGCCATTAGGCAGACCCGAGTTCCGACTTTCGGCTCCTGTTCCACTAATCGCTGAACATGACATTTCAACCTTCAACTGCGGCGAACCGGTTTTGAACGACTGGCTGCGGCATCGGGCATTGAAGAACGAAAGTCGGTTTTCCCGCACCTACGTCGTCTGCGAAGATAATCGCGTCGTGGCCTACTTTTGTATTGCTGCCGGCGCGGTAGAGCGGGCGGCGGCTCCCAACAAGCTGCGCCGAAATGCGCCCGACACGATCCCGGTATCGGTAATCGGAAGGCTGGCAGTCGATCGTGAATATGCCGGTCGCGGCCTTGGCGCCGATATCCTGTCCGATGCCTTGCATCGCATTGCCATCGCGTCCCAAAGCATCGGTATTGGCGCGGTACTGGTCCACGCCAAGGATGAAAAAGCGAGGCGGTTCTATATGAAATGCGCGGAGTTCATCGAATATCCGGTCGACAGCCGAACCTTGTTTCTTCCGATTGAATCCATGCTGGATGCCTTTGAATAAAGCAGTAGCTATCGACACCAGCAGTGGGTACCACAGGCTGACCCGCCCTGCCTTGCTTAGCCGGCTTTTATCGTCACGCTTTCACCGTCGATGCTAGCGCTGACGGCCATGTTGACCGCTTCCGCCAGCTTCAGCGTGTAGAGCGGCTGGACGGCATGGGCATCGGGGGCGCCCTCGAACGTGCCGTTCATCAGATCGAGAAAGGTCGGTGGTACGCGCGCCGCCGTGCCCGTCGCGGTCACGGTGAAGGACAGCGCGCTGCTGGCATCGTTGATCACCGCTTTCACCACACCGCCTCGCGGCACTGCGGCAAGCCCGACCAGCAGCAGGTTCAGCAGCAGCTTGACCTTGTTCTTCGGCATCAGCGCGCGTTCGCCGACCCATTCCAGATTGGTCTTCTTCTCGTTGTCGAAATAAGCGCGAGCGACATTCTCGGCATCCCCCGTATCGATGTCGGCGCCGGCTGAACCCGCCGCACCGAAAGCGATGCGCGCAAACTGCAGCCTGGCCGAGGCGTTCGCCGAAGACGAGCGCACCAATTGCATGGCGATTTCCTGCGTCTCGGCGTCGCTGTCCTCATCGAGCAGTTCCAGCCCGTTGGCGATCGCACCCACCGGCGAGATCACGTCGTGGCAGACCTTGCTGCTCAACAGCGCCGCCAGATCAAGCGCGCTGACATCTGGAAGTTTCGGCATGTGCCCAGTCCCTCGTATGAATTGCCCTCGTACCAGTCTGCCGCTTATGGCAGCCCCCACCCTTAAGCGAATCGCCGCCGCAACCCGCAGATTCTGGTTACACGATCAAACAGCCATGACAAAACCGTCCTTGGTAAACCTTCTGTAAAATTATTCCGTAGCATTATCGCGATTGATCACCGGCCGAATGTGATGGCCGACGCATACCC
>JAJDOK010000128.1 GCA_022340185.1 Salaquimonas sp.
CTTTCATGGATTCACCCAGTTCCATCAGCCTGGCAATGTAGCGCACCGCATATTCGACCGCGTTGACGCCGAGATCGGGTTGCGAACCATGGCCCTCAAGACCGGTGAATTCGGTCGTGTATTCGTAGCAACCCTTGTGTCCCTCGATGATGCCCATGCCGGTCGGTTCGCCGATAATCACCGCCGAGGGCTTGACTGTCATCTGCCTCAGTTCCTCGACAAGCTGGCGGGCGCCGAGGCATCCGACCTCTTCGTCATAGGTAAGGGCGAAATGGATCGGCCGTTTCAGGTCGGCTTTCGCGTAGTGCGGTGCCATGGCGAGCGCGGCGGCAAGAAAACCTTTCATGTCGCAGGCCCCACGCCCGTAGATGAGGCCGTCGGCCTCGCGCATGGCGAACGGATCCGACGTCCATTCGCCATCCGCCGGTACGACATCGGTGTGGCCCGACAGTACGATGCCGCCATCGATCTCCGGACCCAGCGTTGCGAACAGATTGGCCTTGCGGCCTTCTTCGTCGCGCATGATCGACAGTGTTGCGCCGGCATCCGTCAGCCGCTCGGCGGCGTAAGTGATCAGTTCCAGATTGGAATCGGCCGAAACGGTTGGAAAGGAGATGAGATCGGCCAGGGTTTCCTTGGCCTCGTCGATCAGCGCCATCGTCTCAATCCTTAACGAACAGCTTGCGCGGCCGGTCGCAGAAACATTCAGCCGGCCCGTCCTCGCGGATCAGGATCGGTTCGGTGATCTCCAGCCCCCAATCCTTCATCCATAGCCCCGGCATGAAGTGGAAGGTCATGCCCGGTTCGAGCACGGTCTGGTCTTCGGCGCGAAGCGAGACGGTGCGTTCGCCCCAGTCCGGCGGATAGGACAGGCCAATCGGATAGCCGCAGCGCGCGCCGCGTTCGATGCCGGCGCGTTCGAGCGGTGCAGCCAGCGCGTTGGCGATGTCGCAGGCCCGGTTGCCGGGACGTGCTGCATCGAGCCCCGCCTCCAGTCCTTCGACAAGCGCCGCCTCGGCATCGAGCAGGAATTGCGGCGGCTGACCCAGAAACACCGTGCGGCAGAACGGCGCGTGATAGCGCCGGTAACAGCCCGAAATCTCGAAAAAGGTCGCAGCGCCCTTTTCGATGCTGCGTCCGTCCCAGGTCAGATGGGGCGCGGCGGCATCCGATCCGCTCGGCAGCAGCGGCACGATGGCGGCATAATCTCCCCAAATTTGTTCATTGGCTCCGCCGACGCCGCGCACCGCGTCACCCAGGATCTCGGCGACGAGATCGTTCTTGCGCATGCCCGGCTCGATGCGTTCGACAATGCCGTCGATGATCTTCTCGGAGATACGCGCCGCCTTGCGCATGAAGGCGACTTCTTCATCGCTCTTTACCCCGCGTTGCCAATTGACCAGAGCGGTTGCGTCGATGAACTGCGCGTCCGGCAATTCGTCCTGCAGCGTGAGATAGGCTTTCGCCGAAAAATAGTAGTTCTCCAGTTCCAGTCCGATACGTTTCGATCCATAACCGCGCTCGCGGATCAGCGCAGCGAGCGTCTGCATCGGGTGGCGCTCCGTCGACTGCACGTAATGGTCGGCGTACCAGGCGACGTTTTCGTCTGCCATCCACACGGTGCGCACCGCGCCATTGGAGTCCTGCGAACGCCCCCACCAGACGGGGTCAGCGTCGTGGAAGACAACGACACCCTGATGGACATAGAACGACCAGCCGTCATAACCGGTCAGCCACGCCATGTTGGACGGGTCCTCGACAAAGAGGATGTCGATGTCCTTCGCCATCATCGCCGCACGGACCTTGGCGAGCCGGCGGTCATATTCTTCTCTTGAGAAGGGAAGTTGCTGGGCAGGCATGCAGACTCCTTTTTCGCACGACAGCCGACCTTAGACGAGGGAACGTATTTGGCAACCTTATCGAATGGCCGACGACTCGCAGTGCCGGCATTGCCCTTGACCTTGTTTCCCTCGAATGGGAGTGGGTGAGAATGAGCATCACTCTGGCAGATATTTTTCGGGCAAGGCAGACCATGGCCGGCGTAGCCACACGCACCCCGCTCGTGCCTTCTCCCTTTCTGTCCAAACTCGCCGGCCACGATTTCCTGCTCAAGCTGGAGATCACCCAGCCGATCGGCGCCTTCAAGCTGCGTGGCGCGGCCAACGCTGTCTTCAGCTTGCCTGAGGGAACGCGAGGCGTCACCTGCTGTTCCACCGGCAATCACGGCCGCGGCGTCGCCTATGCCGCCCGCGCGCGCGGCATTCCCGCCATCATTTGCATGTCCTCGCTGGTGCCGCAGGTCAAGATCGACGGGATCAAGGCGCTTGGTGCCGAGGTCCGCATCGCCGGTGCGAGCCAGGACGATGCGCTCGCGGAAAGCCAGCGCCTTTGCCAAACCGAAGGCCTGACCGAGATCTCGCCCTTCGACGATCCGTTCGTCATCGCCGGGCAGGGAACCATCGGCCTGGAATTGATGGAGGATCGGCCGGACCTCGACACCGTACTGGTGCCGCTCTCGGGTGGTGGTCTCGCCGGCGGCATCGCCGCAGCAGTCAAGGCGATCAACCTGAAGACCAAGGTGATCGGCATCACCATGGATCGCGGCGCGGCCATGCATCAATCGATCGCTGCCGGCCATCCGGTCGAAGTCGAGGAGGTCGCGAGCCTCGCCGATTCACTTGGCGGCGGCATCGGCCTCGACAACCGCCTGTCCTTCGCTCTCTGCAGCGACCTGCTCGACGACACACTGCTGGTCACCGAGGAGGAAATCTACCGCGCCATGCAGACGCTCTATTACGAAGACCGGATCATCGCCGAAGGCGCCAGCGCTGTCGGAGTCGCTGCGCTGCTCTCAGGCAAATTGGCGGGCAAGCTCGGCGAACTGCAAGGCCCGGTCGCTGCCGTCGTCACCGGGCGCAATGTCGACATGGTTGTCTTTACCCGTATCGTGAACGGCATGGACGTGGCGCTGGGCGATCTGAAGGTAAGGGGACAGAGCCATGGCGCATGACATCGCAATCGTCACCGAGGCCGAACTGCGCCAGGCAGTGAAGCTCGACCTCGCCGTCATCGATGTCGTCGAACAGGCTTTCGCCGCGCTTGCTGAGGGAATGGTGGTGATGCCGCCTATCCTGTCGATGGCAATACCGAAGGCCAATGGCGAGGTCGATGTGAAGACGGCGTATATTCAGGGATTCGACGGCTTCGCGATCAAGGTCAGTCCCGGCTTCTTCGACAATCCGAAGCTCGGTCTGGCGAGCCTCAACGGGCTGATGATCCTGTTCTCGGCCAGAACCGGACTGGTCGAGGCGCTGTTCCTCGATAATGGCTATCTGACCGATATCCGCACGGCGGCCGCTGGCGCGGTCGCAGCTCGCCACATGGCGCCGCAGACTGTCGAGACGGCCGGTGTTTTCGGCACCGGCGTGCAAGCAAGACTGCAGATGGAGGCTGCGCACCTGGTTCGCCCCTTCTCAAAAGTGCTGGTCTGGGGCAGGGACATGGCCAGGGCCGAAGCCTGCGCCGCCGACCTTGCCAACGGTCTCGGCATCGAGGCAGCAGCCGAGGCTGATCCGGCAAGACTGGTCACCGAAAGCCAGCTTGTCGTCACGACGACGCCCTCGCGCGAGCCCGTGCTGCAGGCCGAATGGCTGCATCCCGGCCTGCATGTCACCGCCATGGGTTCCGACCAGGAAGGCAAGAACGAGATCGATCCGCGCGCGCTGATACAGGCAGATGCTTATGTCTGCGACCGCGTAAGCCAGTGCGAAAAGCTCGGCGAATTGCGCACTGCCATCGAAGCCGGACTTTGGCGAGGAGGTACGCCGCCGGAACTGGGCGAAGTAGTTTCGGGCGCGGTTCGTCCACGGCGTCACGACAGCGATGTCACCGTCTGCGACCTGACCGGCACCGGCGCGCAGGATACCGCCATCGCCACCCATGCCCGCAAGCTCTGCCTGGCAGTATCCGCCGGCTCGATCATTTCGGCCTGAAGGCTAAATCCACACCCCGTCCGCCGCGCGGCGGATGGCGGCGATGTTGTCGCGGTAGGCTTCTTCCGTGCCGCCCCCATGAGGGCCATTGAACACCGCACTGCCCGCGACCAGCACATTGGCGCCGGCCTTGGCGACCTTGGGCGCCGTCT
>JAJDOK010000017.1 GCA_022340185.1 Salaquimonas sp.
GCGGCGATGGCGGCGGCGAGATCGTCGCCGAGGGTTCGCCCGAAGCCATCTGCCGCGTCGAGCGCAGCTATACGGGGCAGTTCCTCAAGGAGATGCTGGCAAGGAGGCCGAAGGGGAGCAGGACCGAGGCGGCGGAGTGAGGAAATGGCACAGCAAAAGAAAGCATTTTCGGCTGTAAGTCCCAGAATGCGGGGCATCGCGGAACATTTCGAGCGGGCAGAATTCTTTCTCGGCTTGGCCCGAGATCAGGTGGACGACAGGGCTAAGTACCGTCTTATGCTCGCGGCAATCTACTCGTGCCGCGCGATCACAGAACTTATGTTGGAAGCGGCCGAGAAGCAGGAGGTGGGGAATTCATACGACTCCAATTTGAATGCTGATCGAAAAGCTCTCGAAGAACAAATTGCACCAATGCTGCCGTATTATTTTCTCATCGAACGAATCCGGATTCACGACTTTCATCGCTTCGGAATCCTCCCTCCCGATCATGAACTGAAGGAGATGTTCTTCGGTGGCCCGGTAGAACTTATAGCGCAGAATGGTGCTGCGACCGTCGCGCTACGCCCTGAGAGGCCAGAATATATTACGAACGGTAATTCGTGGGTCCAGGGGCAGCGACCCTTGCTCAATCAAGATGGACTATTCTTCGATGATGACTCGTCGAAATGCGTTACACTCCACGAAATCTTGGAGACCTTTCTTGCCAAAGCGCCCGACGCCATTTCGGCGTTCGCGGAGCGCCTAAAGGGGAAGGTCGAGGTAGCGGAGTAACCAGTTGATTTTGGTGCGCTTAGTCATCCGACCATCGTCGACATGAAGAAAAACGTCCTTTGAAGCGGGGAATGGTGCTTGCCGGTCAACATTTCGTGCGGTGACCGGAATTCCGCTCCCTTCCACTTGCCGGCGGGTTGCCGTTATCCCAGATATTTCCGCGCCCGGTATTGCCGCGCGATGCGCGGGGATCGGCCGGGATCAGGAGGATCGCCATGACTTCCCGCGGATCGCTGCATTTGCCCGCATCAAGCCTGCCCGCGTTAAAACGGCACGCGTCTGGCGTGCTTGCCGTCATCCTTTTCACCGCGCTCGCTTCACCCGCCCTCGCCCGCCCGGATTCGCGCTCGATGAGCTGTGCGGCGGCAACCGCGCTGGTGGGCAAATCGGGTTCGGTCATTATGACGACGGGACCGGGTGTCTATGGTGAGGTGTACGCCTCTCCCTCCGGCTGCCGCGCCCGCGTGGCACAGGCCATGCGCGCGCCGACCAAGGACAATCCGAAATGCGCCATCGGCTATACCTGCCGGCCCTATAGCGGCGGCAATCACTGATCTGGCTGACCTGGCGGCGAAACTGCACAATTCATTCCTGACAAGTGACGTCAGCAGAACCACCCGTTCGTGCCGGTTCCGGGTGGCCGCAAGCCGGTACGGTGATAGGCTGGCGTCCGGCATCAACGAGGGAATTGCGAACCGCTATGGCGAATTCAGCCACAATCCGAGCAGGTCAAATACGTTCCGGCATGGGCGGCTGGACGTTCGAGCCGTGGGACACGTCGTTCTATCCGGCCGGCCTGTCGAAGAAGAAACAGCTCGGCTATGCCAGCCGCCAGGTGCCGACCATCGAGGTCAACGGCACCTATTATTCGACGTTCAAGCCGCCGACCTTCGTCAAATGGGCCGAAGAAAGCCCCGAGGGCTTCGTCTTCTCGCTGAAAGGCAGCCGCTATATCACCAATCGCCGCGTATTGAGCGAAGCAGGTGAATCGCTCGCCAAGTTCCTCGGCCAGGGCATCAGCGAACTGGGCGACAAGCTCGGGCCGATCCTGTGGCAGTTCATGGGGCACAAGCAGTTCGACCCGGATGATTTCGAGGGTTTTCTGAAGCTGCTGCCCGAAAAGCAGGATGGCATTGCGCTGCGCCATGCCGTCGAGCCGCGTCATATTTCATTCGCCGTGCCGGAATTCGTCGCGCTGGCGGAAAAATACGGCGTGACGATCGTGCATGCCGACCACGCCGACTATCCCGAGATCGCGGATGTGACCGGCGATTTCGTCTATTCGCGTCTGCAGAGAGGTTCGGACGACAATGCAGCCTGCTACACGGAAGATGCGCTCGATCTGTGGGCGGAACGGGCGAAGGAATGGGCGGCGGGCGGCCAGCCCGACGGCCTTTCCTACGCCGATCCGGCGCGCAAGGCGGAAGTCAAGCCGCGCGACGTGTTCGTCTATTTCATCACCAATGGCAAGGTGCGCGCGCCCTTCGGCGCGCAGGCGCTGATGGCGCGAGTCGGCAGCTAGTTGTCTTGACGCAATTCCGGACGGAAAACCGGCATCCACTTTTCCTGGAATTGCTCTAGGCAGACTTCACCGCCGCTTCCTCCATCTTGCCCACCTCCTTACCGACATCCTTGTCGATGTTCGGCAGGAACACGGCCAGCAGGCCGAGCGCCGGCAGGAAGGAACAGACCTTGTAGACGAACTCGATCGAGGTCGCGTCGGCAAGCTGGCCCAGCGCGGCGGCGGCGATGCCGCCCATGCCGAAGGCAAGGCCGAAGAACATGCCGGCGACCATGCCGACGCGGCCAGGCAGGATTTCCTGCGCGAAGACGATGATCGAGGGAAAGGCGGAAGCGAGCACCATGCCGATGATGACCGACAGGATGGTCGTCCAGGTGAGATCGGCATAGGGCATGGCGAGCGTGAACGGCAGGATGCCGAGGATCGAGATCCAGATCACGCGCCTGGTGCCGATCCTGTCGCCGATCGGTCCGCCGATGACCGTGCCGAGCGCCACCGCGCCCAGATAGACGAACAGGTGGAACTGCGCGGCCTGCACGCCGATGCCGAATTTGTGTATCAGGAAGAAGATGAAATAGCTGGTCATGCTCGCCATGTAGACGAATTTCGAGAACATCAGCGCCACCAGCACGCCAATCGTCCGCACGACGGTCTTCCTCGGGAATTGGGCTACCGGCCGGGCGCTGGCACGCTTCGCCCTGACGTGATGGTGGGCGTACCAGAAGCTCACACGGGTCAGCACGAGGATGCCGACGAGGGCGGCGAGCGAAAACCAGGCGACACTGGTCTGGCCGGCCGGCACGACGATGAAGGCGGCAAGTAGCGGGCCGGAAGCCGTGCCGGCATTGCCGCCGACCTGAAACAGCGATTGCGCCGTGCCGTGCCGCCCGCCGGAGGCAAGGCGGGCGATGCGCGAGGATTCGGGGTGGAAGACGGCAGAGCCGAGGCCGACGAGGCAGGCGCCGGCGACCAGCAGCACGTAGTGATTGGCAAAGGCCAGCGCGATCAGGCCGCAGAAGGTGAACGCCATGCCGACCGGCAGCGAAAAGGTCAGCGGCCGCTTGTCGGCATAGGCGCCGATCAGCGGCTGCAGCAGCGAGGCGGTGAACTGAAAGGCGAAGGTCAGAAAGCCGATCTGGCCGAAGCTCAGCGAATAATTCGCCTTCAGCATCGGATAGATCGCCGCCAGCATCGACTGCATCATGTCGTTGAGGAAGTGGCACAGGCCGAGCGCCAGCACGACGGCGAAGACGGTGCGGCTCGCTTCGGCGGGTGGGCGCTGCAGAACGGGTGCGACGGTCAAGGCGGGCATCTCCGGCAAGGTCATTGGCGACGGCGATCTATCCAATAGCGTTCTTGCGAACGGCCGTCTTTCGTGATTTGGTCCATTTCTTTCGCGAGTGGGCCAGAATGACCGGAACGACCACCTTCAGGGAAAACCGACTGCCAACCGCCACACCGACCTTTGCCGACAACATTCAGGGCGAATGGCGGGCGGCGGTGGAAAACCGCGACGACATGGTCATCGTCCGGCCGACACGCTATGACGACCGCGACCATGTCAGCGAACACAGCCACAGCCGTTCGCAATTGCTCTATGCGATGAGCGGCGTCGTCACGGTGACGACTGCGGCGGGGCGCTGGATGCTGCCGCCGGAGCACGCGCTTTGGATCCCGGCGGGAACCGTGCATGCCGTCGACATTGACGGCGATGTCGAGATGCGATCGGTCTACGTCAAGCCCGACGCAATCGCCGGTCTGCCCCGACACCTGCACGTCGCCGCGCCGACGCCGCTGATGCGCAGCCTGATCAATGCGGCGAGCGCATTGTTCATCGATGACGAGACAGGTGGCCCACGCACCCCGGTCGATGACGGACGCTCGCAATACATCATGGGATGCCTGCTGCACGAGATCCCGAACTTGAAGGAGCGCCCGCTCGGCCTCGCACTGCCGGCCGACCCGAGGCTGGCCGCGCTCTGTCATGACTTTCTTGCCGCTCCCTCGCCGCACAGCGACATTGATGGCTGGGCGTCCGCGCTCGGCATGAGCCGGCGCACCTTCACTCGCCACTTCCGGCGCCAGACCGGCTTGTCGCTGTCGACATGGCGCCAACAGGCATTGTTGATGGCCGCGCTGCCGCGGCTTTCGGCCGGCGAAACGATCACCGCCGTGGCGCTCGACCTCGGCTATGACAGCGTGCCCGCCTTCACGACCATGTTCCGGCGCATGCTGGGCGTCGCCCCCCGGCGCTATTTCGCCGCCGTCCGGAGGTGACTGGCGGGCGCGAAACCTGTTGCCGACACGCCTTGCGCTTGACGCATATCACTGCCTGGACCCTGTGCCAGTCATGGCGCATGGTGTACGCTTACGTCTTCGTCAGACGGCGGCGTTTTTCTTGACAATTCAGTGATACGTTTGTTGCGTTCAGATCACAAACCGCATTTTGTGCATTGCACAATTTGCATTGGTGCTATGCACAATCCGCTATTTTTCGAGGCTCGAAAAAAACTATATTCAAATCGTAACGCGGTCAAACGACCCTAACTCAAACGCCAGACTCTTCACGAGGTCAACAATGGACATCATCGGTAGATACAAGGACTGGCGCTCCTACCGCCGTACGATCAACGAGCTCAACGCGCTTTCCAACCGCGAACTCGCCGATCTCGGTATTAGCCGCGCCGATATTCATTTCGTAGCACGCCGCGCCCGCTAAGAGCCCGATCTACGAAAACAGCTTTCCTTCCGGGTCCTCCCTCCTCCCAATCCCGGAAGGAACGGAACCGGCATCTCCTCCTCCCAAGCCGGTTCCACCTAAAGCGCCCGTCATCGAAAGATGGCGGGCGTTTTGATTCTTTGCGCCGGAACAGCCGTGACGGTTGCCCGACGGCTTCCCAGGCGCTATTTCCGCGCCATGTCGAATACATCCAAAAGACTCCATGTTGTCGGCGGCGGGCTCGCCGGGTCAGAAGCGGCATGGGCGGCCGCCAATCTGGGCGTGCCGGTCACGCTGCACGAAATGCGTCCCCTCACCGGCACGCCGGCGCACAAGACCGACGGCCTTGCCGAACTGGTCTGTTCCAATTCCTTTCGCTCCGACGACGCCGAAACCAACGCTGTCGGGTTGCTGCACGCCGAATTGCGGCTGGCCGGCTCGCTCATCATGGCCAGGGGCGACGCGAATCAGGTGCCCGCCGGCGGCGCGCTCGCCGTCGACCGCGACGGCTTTTCGGCCGCCGTGACCGAGGCGATCGAGGCGCATCCGCTGATCGAGATCGAGCGCGGCGAAGTGACCGGCCTGCCACCGGCCGATTGGGCGCGCACGATCATTGCTACCGGGCCGCTGACCGCACCTTCGCTGGCCGAAGCCATCGCGAGGGAAAATGGTGAGCAATCGCTCGCCTTTTTCGACGCCATCGCGCCTATTGTCCATTTCGAGACGATCGATTTCGATATTGCGTGGTTCCAGAGCCGCTACGACAAGGTCGGACCCGGAGGAAACGGCAAGGATTACATCAACTGCCCTCTTGCCAAGGCGCAATACGAAGCCTTCATCGCCGCACTGCTGGCGGGTGAGAAGACCGAGTTCCGCGAATGGGAGAATGTGCCCTATTTCGACGGCTGCCTGCCGATCGAGGTGATGGCGGAGCGCGGGCCGGAAACCTTGCGCCACGGGCCGATGAAGCCGATGGGGCTGACGAATGCGCACAAGCCCGACGAAAAGCCCTATGCGGTGGTGCAGCTGCGCCAGGACAACGCGCTCGGCACGCTCTACAACATGGTTGGTTTCCAGACGAAGCTGAAACATGGCGAACAGGCGCACATCTTCCGCATGATTCCGGGGCTGGAGAACGCAGAATTCGCGCGGCTCGGCGGGCTGCACCGCAACACCTATCTCAATTCACCGGCGCTGCTCGACGAGACGCTACAGCTAAAAAGCCGGCCCGGACTACGTTTCGCCGGCCAGATCACCGGCTGCGAAGGCTATGTGGAATCGGCGGCGATGGGCCTGATCGCAGGGCGCTTCGCGGCGGCCGAACTGCTCGGCCTGCCGGTTATCGCCCCGCCACCGCCGACGACGGCCTTCGGGGCGCTGCTGGCGCATATCACCGGCGGGCATGTCAACTTCGATGAGGACGGCACAAGCAATACCGGCCGCTCCTTCCAGCCGATGAACATCAATTTCGGACTGTTTCCGTCGGTCGAGGTGCCGAAGCCGGCCGACGGCAGCCGCTACAAGGGCAAGGAAAAGACGTTCGCCCGCAAACGGGCGTTGTCGGCACGCGCGCTCACCGATTGCAAGGCATGGCTTGCCGGCACAATCGCCAATGAAGCGGCCGAATAGGCAGCATTACGGTTCAGTGCAGCACGAATTCGCCGTCTATCGCGCGGATTTCGGCCGGGCGGATCAGGCGTTGATGGGCAACCGTGACCGAATGGAGCGGCCCTTCGATCTCTTCTTCCCAGAAGCTGAGGAATTTCTTCAGTTTCGGGAATTTCGGCCACAGGTCGTATTGCTGCCAGACGAATTCCTGGATCACCGAGCGGCAATCCGGCATCCGGTAATAAATCTGCGCCGTCGTCAGCCCATAGCCGTCGATCTGCCGCCTGAACGCTTCGCTTGCCTGCATGCTGCACCCTCCTGGTCGCCAGAATATGTGCATTGCAGCATAGGATTCGCAAACCGGCAAGGCCGTTCAGGTATTTTCCTCAATGATTACATGATGTTAGCAGCATTCATGACAGAGTGCTGACAAGAAGCGCCGTGTCCGGCCTCCGCCACCGGGCACGGCTTTGACCATCAGGCCCGCGCCGTTTGCGGCACCCGGTTGCGCAACAGGATCCAGGCGAAGATCAGCATGGCGATGATCGCCAGCACCGAACCGGCTTTGGCCAGTTCATCGCCATGGCCGGTATCGGCGAGGATGATGCCGGGAAACATCAGCACCACCGCAACGGCATGGACAACGAAATGGATCCAGCCAAGCCGGCCCTGCGCCGAGGGCACGAGATGGTAATAGAAGGCAAATATAGCGCTCAGAACGAAGCCGAGCAGATTGAGATGGGCATGCGCCGGGGCGGTGGCGAAGTTCTGCTCGACCGCCATGTGGATGCCGTAGGCCATGCCGACGATCACGCACGCTACGCCGAATGCCAGAAAGGCAAAAGGAAGATTCTTCAATTCAATCCCTCCAGTGGATATTCGCCCCGTCACGAGCGCGCTGTTAGCACCAGTCGGAGCGGCGCGACACAACTTGCAGGTTGCACGCAGGAAACGGAGGGGAGATTTCCACGCCTAAACGGTCAGCGATACGGTTGGCCTCGATCAGACTGCGCCGCGGTGAAAGCGATCAGCCGTCATTGGCGGAGTTCAGTTCCGAAGGCGGAATGGATTCGCGCTTGTCGCGATAGCATGTCAGCGCTGCCTCGACGTGGCCGCGCACCCGTTTTCTGGCGGGTGAGACGATCCGCAGTCTTTCAAGCGCCGATTCAAGCAAGGCGACAATTTCGCGATCACTGTCCGACAAACCCGTGGTTTCCGATACTTGCATTACTGCCTCTTTGCCATTGCTTCCCCAAGATATAGGGATTCGGCGGCACACTGACCAGACAATTGCTGCACTGCCCACAAACAGGGGGCTTGCGGGCGGTCCTAGGGCACCCATCCTTGGGGCGCCATCTCGAAGCCGGCGAATTCGAACCCCGGCGCCACGGTACAGCCGACCAGCGTCCAGTCGCCCAGGCTTTGTGCCATCTGCCAGCAATCCGCCGGAATGACGATCTGCGGGCGTTGGCCGGCCGTCAGATCGTTGCCGAGAATCTGCCGCTCGACCTGCCCTACCGCCTCGCTTGTTGAAAGTTCCAGTGAAGCGCCGGCATAGAAGTGCCAGGTTTCGGCGGCGTCGACGCGATGCCAGCGCGAAACCTCACCGGCCTTCAAAAGGAAATAGATGGCGGTTGAAACGCTGCGGCTGTCGTGCTCGCGGGAATCGCGAAACATCTCGCGGAAATGACCGCCCTCGGGATGCGGTTCGAGACGCAGCAGATCGACGATCTCCGCCGCGCCCAGTCTGCCGGTCGGGCCGTGTTCGCTCACTCTCCGGGCACCAGTCGTTCGCCAAGAACTTCCTCGCCCGGCAGGCCCGGCATGCCGGCATGGGTCGGGTTTGAACGCACATAATCGGCCTTGAGATCATCGGAGCCCTTGCGGCTGCCGTCATGGCTCCAGCCCGGCGGCATGAACAGGTAGCGCAGGCGCTCACCGAAGGTCAGACCGGGCGAGAAGGCGTCCTTCGCCATCGCCACCCATTCGTGGAAGGCGACACGGAGCGGATTGAAGGTGCCAATGTTCTTGACGATGCCGTAGCGTGGCGGGTCTTCCTCCAGTTCCGGCACGAAGGTGCCGAACATCCGGTCCCAGATGATCAGCGTGCCGGCATAATTGGCGTCGAGATAGCGCGGATTGGTGGCGTGGTGGACGCGGTGATGCGAGGGCGTGTTCAGCACCGTCTCGAACCAGGCCGGCAATTTGCCAATCGTCTCGGTGTGGATCCAGAACTGGTAGACCAGGTTGAAGCCATAGACGAAGGCGAGGAAGGCGGGATGCACACCGAGGAGGACCAGCGGCACCTGCAACAGAACCGCGCCGGTGAAGCTGCCGGTCCAGCTCTGTCGCAGCGCCGTCGACAGATTGTAGTGCTGGCTTGAATGGTGGTTGATGTGCTCGGCCCAGAACCAGCGCATGCGGTGGGCGATGCGGTGGTACCAGTAATATCTGAGATCGTCGATCAGGAAGGCGCCGAGGCCGACCCACCAGGACACGCCCAGATCGTAGAAACGGAACTGCCAGAACCACATCAAGATGCCATAGGAGATGAAGCCGAAGACGATGCCCATCGTCACATTGCCGACGCCCATCATCAGGCTGGTCAGCGTGTCGCGCGTCTCGAACTCGCCCTTGCCCTTGAAGAAGCGCACAAAGACGATCTCCGCCAGCATGGCGACGATGAAGAAGGGAATCGCGAGTTGGGTGACGCTAGGAAAGTGAGGCATGGTTCTCCTCCAGCCAGCCCGAAAGGTTGCCGGCGTCCGCCTTGCTGGCAAATCGCAGCCGCAAGGACGGGAAAGTGAAATCGTTGAAGCGGACATTCGCCCCGCCGTCCTCCTTCACCGTCAAATGGCGAAAGGCGGAGCGTTCATAAAGCCGCAGCACGAAACGGTCGCCAAAGGCGGCGGCGACGGCGATGCGGTCATTGCCACAGCGAAAGAAGGCCGCCTTGCGGTCGCCCGACAACAGGCCTTCGCCCAGTTTCGCCTCCGGAAACTCGCTGCGCAACAGGTCGCGTGCCTGATCCTCGCTGTCGAGCAGTACGGGATGCGACACCCCCGACCAGGCGACCACCGCAAAGACCAGCGATACGCCGGCCACGACCATGATGACGAGAACCTCCAACGACATGCCAGTACTCTTACCTTTACGTCAAAGGCAAGGCAAGCGAGGTAGCGTGAAGCGCAGATCGCATGCCCTGGTTGTCCCAATACGGCCTTGGCCATCCTTGTCGCGATTGTCAAAGGCCTCAATTGCGGCCATGCTTGGCCATGGCTGGGAACCAACTTGAAATCTATCGCAAGCAGGCGCAAGGCAGGTCCGATCATCCGCCAGTGCTGTTCGTACACGGCGCGTGGCATGGCGCATGGTGCTGGCAAGAGCATTTCTTCGACTATTTCGCGGAAAACGGTATCGACGTGATGGCGCTCGATCTGCGCGGACACGGCAAGAGCCCGCCGGTCAAGTCGATGCGCTTCAACCGCATCGCAGACTATGCCGACGACGTGCTGTCGGTCGTGGAGAATATGGAAGCAAAGCCTGTGGTCATCGGCCATTCCATGGGCGGTCTCGTCACCCAGCACTGCATGAAACGTGCGAGCGGCAAGCTCGCAGGCGCCGGCCTGCTCGCCACCGTGCCGTGGAACGGCGTGTGGCCGGCGACGATCAAGGTGGCGCTGCGCCATCCGCTGATCTTCGCCGAAGCCAATCTGCGCTGGACGCTCTATCCGATCGTGCGCAAAGCGGGCCGCGCCAGGGAGCTTTTCCTCGAGGCCGATGTGACACAGGCCGAAGCGGACGCCTTTGCGGCGAAGCTTAGCGATGAATCCTATCTGGGCTATCTCGACATGCTGGGACTGGGTTTGGCGTGGCGATTCGACCCCGGCATCCCAGTCATGGTGGTCGGCGCAGAAAAGGATTTCCTGTTCTCGCCCGCATCGCAGCACGCAACGGCGCAGGCCTATAGCGGGGTCCACCACATCATCGACGGCGCGCCGCACGATCTGATGCTGGCGAGCCAGTGGCAGCAAGCTGCCGACCTGCTCGTCGATTTCGTCAAGGGCCTCGGCTGAGCGCGGCCTTCCCGATCACCCATTGCCGACGTAGCGGCGAGATGTCGGGGGGCCGATCGAACAGGTCCAAACCGATCCGCTCCGCCTTGTCCAGCATCGCCTCAATCGGCGCAAGCGGCAGGAAGACAGGCCGCAGATCAACATCGAGTTTGGCAATAGCCGCGCGTGATTTCACCTGATGTTCGCGCCCCCAGCCGATCAGGGCGCGGATCGCATCCAGATGGCGCTCATCCGGCGCCTCGTCGAACCATGTTTCGACGGTCAAACCGGCGGCGGCAAGCATGTCTTTCGGCACATAGCAGCGTTTGCCGCGCCGGTGCAGGGCGAGCGAGCGCAATACGGCGATCACGGTCTGCACCACGCCGCCATTGCCGCAGGCATCGGCCAGTGCCGTATCCTGTTCCACCTGAGCACATTGCGCTGCAAGCAGCAGAAGCGCGCTCGCCGTCTCGCCGGCATAAGTCTCGAACAACGCCTGGTCAGGCATTGGATCGTGATAAAGATCGAAAATACGCGCCTCCAGATAGGTGCCGAAGGCGAGCGTCGGAAGATTGTGCTTCGCAATTGTCCGTAACAATTCAACAGCGACCGGATGGTCGCCGGCTTCGCGTTTGCCTTCGATCACCTCACGCCACCATTGCAGGCGGATTTCGCCGGGCATCTGTTCGGAGACCAGCGATGGGATGCGGGCGATCTCAGCGTTGAAGGCATAGAGCGCGGCGACCGCGCCGCGCCATTCGCGCCGCAGCCAAAGGCAGGCGAGATAGCGGTCCGGATCGGCCTGTCTGAGCAGATCGAGGCAATGGGATAGATGAGCGTCCGTCATTCGGCCGTCAGTCGACTGCGATGAGGGCGGCGGCGACCGCCCTGCCCTCGGCCAGCAGCACGTTGTAGGTGCGCACGGCCGCGCCGGTCGCCATCGCATCGGCCGAAATCATGCATTCGCGAAATTTCTGCCGCCAGACTTCCTGCAACGGGGCGATGTCCCTGCCGGTGCCGACCAGCAGCACTTCCACGTCGCTGGCTTCCGCGATCACCTGTGAGAAGGATTCAAGCGTCAGATCGGCCGGTGCCGCGAGGTTCCACGCATAGATTCCGCTCGGCAGCATGAGCAGGCTGCCATGGTGACTCATGTCGGCAAAACGGAAACCACCATTGCCATAGGCGTCGATCGGCGCCCGGCCCGGATAGTGGGCCGGACGCAATTCGAACCCGCCGGTGGAAGGCGGTTCCTGCTGCTTTTGCGATCCGGCCATGTCTTGCCTATGAAGGTGCGTCCGGTTCCGCGCTAAATGCCTTCGGTCGTACCGGCGCTTACGGTTTCTTCGCTCTCCTCGGTTTTCGCTATCTGGCCCGGCCGCAAATTGAACAGGATCAGCACGGGCGCGGCGACGAAGATCGACGAATAGGTGCCGACGAAAATGCCGAAGATCATCGCGAAGGTGAAGGAAGCAAGCACCTCGCCACCGAGGAAATAGAGCGCGAAAAGCGCCAACAGCGTCGTTCCCGAAGTCAGAATGGTGCGTGACAACATCTGGTTGATCGACAGGTCGATCAATTGCGGTATCGACATCTTCTTGTATTTGCGCAGGTTTTCGCGAATGCGGTCATAGACGACGACGGTATCGTTCAATGAATAGCCGACGATCGTCAGGATGGCAGCAATCGACGACAGCGAAAATTCAAGCCGCAACACGGCGAACATGCCGATGGTCAGGATAACGTCGTGCAGGGTGGCGATGACGGCGCCCAACGAGAACTGCCATTCGAAGCGCAGCCAGATGTAAAACATGATCGCGATCAGCGAGGCGACGACGGCAATGATGCCCGCCTGGGCAAGTTCGCCCGAAACCGTTGGACCGACCACCTCGACGCGGCGGAAATCGTAATTTTCTTCCAGCACGGAGCGGACCTTGGCTTCGACGCTCTGTTCGGCCGAATCCCCGGCTTCCTGGCTTTCGACGCGGATCAGCACGTCGTTCGGCGCGCCGTATTCCTGCACCTGCACTTCGCCGATATTGAGTTCGCTCAGACTGCTGCGAATCTCGCCGACATCGGCGACAGGCGCCTTCGATTTCAGCTCGATCAGCGTGCCGCCCTTGAAGTCGATGCCCAGATTGAGACCGACAATAATGAACAGGACGATGGACGCAATCGACGTGAGGCCGCTCAACGGAAAGGCGAACCGGCGGTAGTGCATGAAACGCAGCTTGGTGTCGTCGGGAATCACGCCGAACAGCCGCGCTGGCAATTTGGTCGGTCGCCGGTAGCGAACCCACAGGGCCACCAACAGCCGGGTGAAGGTGTAGGCGGTGAACACGGTGGTGATGATGCCGACGGCCAGCGTGACGGCAAAGCCGCGGATCGGGCCCGATCCCAGATAGAACAGGATGACGGCGGCAATCAGCGTGGTGATGTTGGCGTCGAGAATGGTGGCGAGCGCCTGCTTGAAGCCGGCGTCGATGGACTGGATGAGACTTCGCCCGAGACGTTTTTCCTCCCGGATGCGTTCGTAGATCAGGACGTTGGAGTCCACCGCCATGCCCATGGTGAGCACGATGCCGGCAATGCCGGGCAGCGTCAGCGTGGCGCCGAGGATCGAAAGCACGGCGACGATCATGGCAATGTTGGCGACCAGCGCCAGATTGGCGATAACACCGAGGAAACCGTAGGCGATGATCATGAAGAGCATCACCGCGAGCGCGCCGACGATGGAGGCGGTTTCGCCGGCATCGATGGAATCGGCGCCGAGACCCGGCCCGACGGTTCTTTCCTCGATCACATCGAGCTTGGCCGGCAACGCGCCGGCGCGCAGCAGTACGGCAAGGTCGTTGGCGCCCTCGACGGAGAAATTGCCGGAAATCTGTCCCGATCCGCCACAGATCTTGTCGCGGATGACAGGGGCGGAAATGATCGCATCGTCGAGCACGATGGCGAAGGGACGACCGACATTGGCCGAAGTCACCTGGCAGAAGCGGGTTGCGCCCTTGGTGTCGAACCGGAAGGTGACGATCGGCTCATTGGTGCGCTGGTCGAAGCCCGGCTGGGCGTCGGTCAGGTCCTCGCCCTCCACCATTGCCCTGCTTTCGATGAGATAGGGTACCGGCGGATCGGCATCATCATCATAGAGGACTTCCGTTCCCGCCGGCGGTCGACCCGTCAGCGCGTCCTGCGCGGACATTTCCGTCGAAACGAGATGGAAGGTCAATTTC